>JANOYW010000017.1:0-63730 GCA_031429075.1 Bdellovibrionales bacterium
GTCTTTTGTTTCAAGCGAGACGTGACTCCGACGCCCGTTGACTTGTTTCGTGAACTTGGCACCAAAGATTAGAAACAGGACCTGGCACCAAAGATTATTCGCTGCGAAGGGCTTCGATGACTTCAAGCTTTTCGGCTTTGAGCGCGGGTATTAGGCCGCTAATGATTCCCACCGCGAGGATTGAAAATAGACTCAAGAGCAACGCTTGAATATCGACGATCCACTCAAACTGCAGAGTGGGAATTAATTTAGTGGCTCCATAAATGGCGCCTTGGTAAGCGGTAAAGCCGATGGCAATTCCAGCGAGGCCCGCCACCCCACAAATGGCGATGGCTTCTAAAAGATACTGGTAGCGAATACTCAAGTCGGTAGCGCCGAAGGCTTTGCGGATGCCGATTTCTTTAAGACGCTCAGACACCGACACCAACATCATATTGGTGATTCCGATTCCACCCACAGCCAGCGATACCAGGGCAATCATTCCAAGGAGAACTGTAAACATATTTAAAAACTTATTCATTTGTGCGATCAGAACACTGTCGGAGCCCACATTGAAAATTCCCGATTTGCCATAACGGCGCTCGAAGAAAGCGCGAATGCCTAAACCCACCGCCTGCACGTCGGCTCCTTCGTGGGTTTCGAGAAGCACCTGCCGGGTTTGCGCCTCCCACGGTGTGCTCATGCTTTGAAAAAGAGTGTACGGAATAATAATTTGCATGTTGGGGTTGTTCCACTCTTTGTTGGAATTGTGAGGAGCCGCCACGGCAAGCACGCGGCAGCCAAAAGCTTTTTCGCCATTTTTGATAAAAACCATTTGGCCAATGGCTTTTGCTCCTTGAAACAAACGGTCGTGTACATCAGAACCCAAAATACAAACCGCACTTCGATTGTCGATGTGAAACGGACTAAAGCTATGCCCTTCAACGAGCGTGCGATTGGAGAGGCGAATGCCTTCGCGGGTGGTACCGATCAAGCGCACGTCAGAATCCGTGGACTTTCCGCCATAAGCAGCTGACACACTCCATGCAAACAGAATGGGACTCATGGCCTTTATATCGGGAAAAACTTTTTGCAATGGCTTTAAATCTTTTTCCCAATCGAAGCCCTGAAACATCACTGGCGGCCGATCAACAGCTTTCAAATCCCAGTTTTGCCACCCGTAAAACAGCATGGTGTTCACACCGAGCTCGGCATAGGAGTCTAAAATTTTCTTTTTGGTAAACTTACCCACGGTGATCATGGAAAGCACCGCTGCGACGCCGATCACGATGCCCAACATCGTAAGGGCCGTTCGAGATTTGTTTTGCAAAAGACTCTTGAGAGCAATGGGCATCACTCGGCTGGCAATAAACAGGGATTGTGTGAGTTTTTGCCACCAGGAGGAACCCACAGGAGGAACCGAAAAAGGCTCAATCTTTGATGTTGTGCTGAGATTATTTTTCTGCGTTCGAGAATCCTGCACAATCAAGCCATCGCGAAACTGCAACACGCGATCACAGCGGGCCGCCACTTCAGTGTCGTGAGTAATTACAATGACAGTTTTTCCGTCTTGCTGTGCCTGGCGAAGAATATCCATGGTGTTGGCCGCATTTTGCGTATCTAAACTGCCAGTGGGCTCGTCGGCTAAAATCAATCGCGTATTTCGCATCAGGGCTCGTGCAATGGCCACGCGCTGTTGCTGCCCGCCGGAAAGCTGATTGGGATAGTGATGCAGTCGATCGGCTAGGCCCAACTGCTCTGTGATTTGTTGAAAACGGTTTTGGTCCACAGAGCGCGATTCGATCTCTGCTGGATAATGCAGAGGTAGTAAAATATTTTCTTCCACCGTGGCTTTTGGCAAAAGATGAAACTGTTGAAACACAAAGCCAATGGACTGATTGCGAAGTGCGGCCCGTTCCAAATCGGTCAGTTTTAAAATATCTTTTCCAAAAACCGAAACATCGCCCTCAAAGCGACTGAGCAAACAGCCTAAAATATACAGCAGAGTTGATTTTCCAGAGCCGGAGGGACCTTGAATGGCCACCATTTCACCGTCTTCGATGGTAAACGAGATTCCCTTAATAATTTCTAAAAGTTGCCCGCCGTACAGAGGGTAGGAAAACTTTAAATTCTTAACGGCGACGGCGGCTGCCACTAGGCGCTCCCTTAAGGTCGTTGCCGAGGTTGATAAAATCTACCTGAGTGATCTCGTCGCCCTCTTTAAGGCCGGATACTATTTCGACGATGGATTCGTTTTGCATTCCCACGACGATTTCTTTTTGCAAACCGTCTTTGCTGGTGACGAAATACTTTTCGCCCTGTTTGTCGATGTACTCGTGGGGCACGGTTAAGATGTCAGATTTTTTTGCGGGAATAATATCCAGCACCGTAGACATCCCCGGTTTCAGCTGTTCGTCAATGTCGAGAATTTCTAGTTTTACGAGGTACTCGGCTTGCGATCGGTTGTTATAGGATTCTTGCAGAGTGGCGGCAAGGGAGATGTCTTTGACAGTTCCCTTGTAACTTCGATCTAAAATCGGCGAAGCTTTCACAATGGCCTCTTGGCCTTTTTTGATTTTAACAATGTCGATTTCGGGCACACTGGCGTTGACATAAAGTTTTGAAATATCATCGAGGCGTATCAGAAAATCTTTGGTGTCGCCTTGTTTTACAAACTGACCCTCAGTTTTTAAAACCTGCACAATGGTTCCGCCGAAAGGAGCCCGAATGGGATACACGCTCTCTGTGGCCTGCAAGGATTGAGTGATGCTCACCAAGGGGTCGCCTTCTTTGACTTTATCGCCGATCTTTACAAAAATCTTTTGCACGTATCCATCATAAGGGGCGG
Organism: Bdellovibrionales bacterium; assembly: GCA_031429075.1. Taxonomy (GTDB): domain Bacteria; phylum Bdellovibrionota; class Bdellovibrionia; order Bdellovibrionales; family JAGQZY01; genus JANPLN01. Next base: position 2,828 of record JANOYW010000017.1, read on the forward strand.
TCACCACTGTGGTCTTTAAAGCCTCGATCACTCCGGCGATGGTCACGCGCTGAAGGAGTTCACCTTTTTGAACTTTGAAGGTTTGAATAGCTCCCGCTTTGGTGGCTGATTTTTGTTTAAAATAATAGCCAGTGGCTAGAATTAAAACTCCGAAAATTAAAATCCAGCGCCATTTATTGAAATTCTTCATAGAGCTTCCCTTGATGATACTTGTATTGAAACAACTGCGTGCGTAAGTCGTAAAACGATGTGAACATTTGAATCTTGGCATTCAACAAATCTCGCAAACCTAAAATCAAATCCAAGTAAGACACCCGGCCATTGCGATATTCACTTTCTAAAAATGAGTAGGCCGAAGTTTCGATTTCTAATAACTCCTGAGCCGTCAAAAAGTTATTGTGACTCAGCACCATGTTGGCCATGAGCTTTTCGTTGCTGGCGATGAACTCGTTCATTTCCACTTCGAGGGATTTCATCTGTTGCACTTTGCGATCTTGAGAAATGGAAATATTTCGATTTCGAATTCCCCAGTCCCAAAGATTAAAATTCACCGTGAGAAGTGCGTTCCAACTGGTAAAATCGTTGTCTTTAAAACTGGTGCCGGATTTCCAATAGTTGGCAGACCCGTAACTCACTCCACCTGATAAAAATACCTGCGGGTAATAACTGCGCCTGGAAACCAGGATGGTGTTATCGAAAATTTCTTCGCGCATGCGAACCATTCTAAAAATCCAGTGGTCTTCCACATTGGGCTTTTCGGTTGGCACGTTTTTTACGATTTTTGTATCTACGTCTTCTGGCAAAAAATCAAAGTCAGAAGCGAGAATATCCGAGGTGCTGGTGAGAAGTTTGATCAGGTCGGCTTTTCGGTTGTGCACCAAAGTTTTTGAATTTTGCAATTGAATCTCAGAACGTCGAAGCTCTGATTTAAAACGCAAATAGTCGCGACGCGTTTTCACCCCCTGTTTGTACTGATTGGAGATCGAATTAAATTGTTTTTGAATAATATCAAATTGCGTTTTTTGTACGTCATACAGTCGCATCACAAGCGACACGTTTAAAAATTCGGAAACGATGTTTAATACAATGCGATCGCGCTCTTTGTTGTAATTCAAATCCGCAAGTTTTTTAGTGACCTTGGCAGAGTCGTAATTGATGAAACTGATACCGTTGTCATAAAGATTTTCGGTGAGATACAAACCAAAGTCGCTGGAGTAGCGGCTGAGTGCTGGACTCAACTGCGGATCGCGATCGTTGAGACCGTAATTAGCTGCCAGATCCAACTGCGGCAAGAATACGGAGTAGGCATTTTTGCGCTGCATATCCGCGATGGTCATTTCACGCCGCACGACTTCGAGTTCAGGAGCATTCTCCACAGCGTATTCAACAGTCTTCTTCAAGTCCAATCGATGGGTTGCCGCTATCGCTGAGGCGCTGAACAGACTTAAAACTACAAACAAAACTCGCGACACTGTTTATTTTCCGGCGTAAATGTGGAGAATTTCGAACATCGCATCCACCGCAGCAAGACTTGTTATGTCTGAGTGGTCATAGGGCGGAGACACCTCCACCACATCGGCACCGACCAGTCCTGGTAGTTTGAGCCCGCGCAAAATCTGTTGGGTTTCGTAGGTCGTAAGACCCCCGATCACCGGTGTGCCCGTACCGGGCGCGTAGGCGGGATCTAGGCAATCGATATCGTACGTCAGATAACAAAGATCGTTGCCTATCATTTTATTAATTTTTGCGCTGATGGTTTTAATGTTTACCGAACGAATGTTTTCCACTGTAAAGGGCTGCAAGCCTTTTTTATTCACAAACTCCAAATCTTCGGCGGCTGCCAGAGGGCCGCGAATTCCTATCTGGAAAGTTTTTTTCGGCTGTACTAAGCCTTCTTCGATAGCATGGCGTAAAAAAGAACCATGATGATACTCACACCCCCAGGCTGCAGGATAGGTGTCGAGATGGGCGTCAAAATGGACGAGGGCCAGAGGTTTTTTATATTTCTTTTTCAGCGCGCGCAAAATGGGAAGCGTTGTGGAGTGATCTCCTCCCACAGAAATAAAACGCTTTTCTAAATTCATTAATTTTGCAAAATATTTTTCGATGGATTTATAGGTTTTGGCAACGTCAATGGGAACAATTGGACAATCGCCAATATCGGCCACTTTTAAACGATCTACAAAATTCATTTGGCGTTCCCAGTGATAGGCTCTGCCTAAAGAGGACAGCTCGCGAATTCTTGATGGCGCAAAGCGAGCTCCCGGGCGATATGACAATGATCCATCAAATGGAACTCCCACAAGAGCCACATCGTAGTCTTGGTCGATAGGCACATGGGGCAAACGGAAGAAAGTTTTTATCCCAGCGAAGCGAGGCATTTCTCGACCAGAAACCGGCACATATTTCATAAAACCTCCAAGTACCTTTTGAAAAAAAGGCGGATGTAGGATAACAAACCACTATGACAAAACAACCTGAAAAGTTAAAGTTTTTGCAAACCTCTCTCAACAAATGGTACGAGGAAAACCGCCGGGAACTTCCCTGGCGCAAAAGCAAAAATCCCTACGCGATTTGGATCTCCGAAGTCATGCTGCAACAAACAACAACTCAAGCAGTGATCCCGTATTACGAAAAATTCTTACGGCGCTTTCCTCAGCTCAATGATCTGGCGGAGGCCTCAGAAAAAGAAGTTTTAATGCACTGGGCGGGCCTCGGTTACTACTCAAGGGCGCGCAACCTGCACAAAGCCGCAAAAATGCTCGCACTCAACGGCTTTGCCCAAACCGCCGACGAGCTTATTCAGCTTCCAGGTTTTGGCCCCTACACCTCGCGCGCCGTGAGCAGCTTGGCCTTTGGCGAAAAGGTAGGCGTTTTGGATGGCAATGTGATTCGCATTCTCTCGCGTGTGATGGGTATCAAATACCAGTGGTGGCAAACCAAAGACCGCACGCAGTTGCAAAACCTCGCAGACAGCATGGCGCAAACTCACGACAGCTCTTCGATCAATCAAGGTATGATGGAGTTGGGGGCGACGGTTTGCACTCCTCAGTCACCGAGTTGTTTTATTTGCCCATGGAACATGAAGTGCGAGGGGCGTAAACAGGGCCTCATCGAATCTCTTCCCCTAAAAAAACCCAAAGCTGCTGGCGAAATTTTGTTGTGGGAAATCGAATGGATCGAAAAAAATAAGAAAGTCGCTTTTGTTAAAAATGACTACGCTCCGTTTTTAAAGCAAATGCCCATTCTTCCCGGGCGCCTGCAGCGCCTCAACAAACGTCCAGAAAAGTTTGATCTTAAGCATTCTATTACCAAATATGAAATCTACGCGCGCATTCAAAAATCTGCCAAAATGACAGTAAGGGACTCCAAACAGAAAACATTTTTCTGGCTTGATCTTGCTAATATCACTGAAGAAATTCCCTACAGCTTGATCAAAAAAATCGCTCAAGTAGCGCAGTCAAACTAACGCCCACTGCAGCCCCGCAACTTCAGGACGATTGAGACCACGGTCCGGGGTCTTGCCTTTTGACTTTGGTTTGGTATGCTCAAATCACTATGAAACAAATGATTATTACCTTCACAGTCTTTTTGGCACTAACCACCAGCTTCGCAGCTCCGATTCCAGGCGCCGGGAATAAGGTAAAACCTCAGCTAGGAGTTTACAAATCTCCTCAAGGGTTTGAAATCCAAACAGCCTCTACGGATTGGATTCAAACCAACCCGCCAAAAAATTCGCGCTACATCGCCACGATGTTTCGCTCGCCGAAGCAAAAAAATAACATGCGCGCGACACTCACTGTTCGCGTGGACCAACTTGAAAAGCAGATGGAAATTTCCCAGTACGTAAAACGTTGGACCAAAGAATATCCAAAATTTGGTTTTGATGTGAAAGGTTCTAAGAAATTTGCAATGAACGGTCAAAACGGCTACGTGGTTGATCTTGTAAATACGTCGAAGAAACGCCAACTTCGCCAAGTGATCTTTATGAAAGAAAAGAAAGCAGTTCTTTTAACGTGCAGAGATCACATCAGCTCTTTTAAATCATCACTCAACGAGTGCAACAAAATGATCAAGAGCTTCAAGTGGCAAGCCGCGCTCAACGGAACGACGAAGACTTCTAAGAAAAAATCTTAGTTTTCTGTGTAAGCTTGAAGTAAAAAAAGGCTCCCTCGCGGAGCCTTTTTAATTTGTACCGAATCAACTCTAACAGTTGCACAAAAAACCTAATTTAAAAAAATGAAAACCAATCCCACGACGGCTGGCATTGCTTGCACCCACAGAATTTTTTTGCTCACGCTGTAGGCGCCGTAAATACCAGCCACCACAACACAGCTAAGGAAAAAAACTTGCAGTTGAAGCGCCGTCTCGGCCACGGGATGCAGCAAACTCCAAAGCAATCCAGCTGCGAGAAAGCCATTGTACAAACCTTGGTTGGCCGCGAGAACTTGCGAAGCTTTTGCTGTGTCGAGAGATTGCCCAAAAACTTTTAAGCCCAAGGGTTTGGTCCAAAAAAACATTTCGAGAATTAAAAAATAAAGATGTAAGAGGGCCACGCCAAAAACGAGGCCCTTAAAAATCATAACTAGCGAGCTCCGACGAGCTGTTTGATTTTGCTAGAAATCTTACCCCACAAAGAACCACTTGGTTTTGCCGACGCGCTCTTTGAAGCTGGTCGACTGTTGTATGGTTTTTTGGCTCCGCGATCATTTCTGTTATCAAAGCGCTTTCTGCCACCACCCTGATTGCGATCCTGAGGACGGTCTGGCGATCCATCTTGTCGTCTCGGATTTTCGGTGCGGTTTGGATTCTTGCTGGAGTTCTGATGGCGACCCATTTTACGGTCGCGATGAACAGCGCCTCCGGAGGCTCTGTCATTCGAGGACCGGTCAGTGTTTGGTCTTTCAAACTCTGGCATGTCATGGTCTGGCCCAGTAGCTTCCATGGGATTGTGATCGCCTTGGGGTGCATCCACCCGCGGCGGTCGATCTCTGCGTGGTCCATCGCGATTCGGACCATCACGTCGTGGGCCATCACGATTCGGTCCATCTCTGTTTGGTCCTTCCCGTCGTGGACCGCTATCTCTACGCGGTCCGCCCTCTTGGCGAGGTCCGGTACTGTCGCGGCGTGGACCGTCATCTCTGCGAGGGCGCCGACTGTCTGATGAGTTTCTTCGTGGTCCGCGATCCGGAGGTGCGCCCTTGTCAAAACGAGGGCGATAAAAATCCTCAGGCGGAAGCGGTTTAAATTCAGTCACAAAATCAGTATCGTCCAACCAAATGGTGTCTAATTTTTCTTTGAGGTACTCTTCGATTCGCACTAAGGATTCCACATCGCGATCCGATACAAAACTGATGGCCATGCCTTTTTGTTCGGCGCGGCCCGTGCGACCAATGCGATGCACGTAATTTTCTGCATCTTCGGGCATTTCATAGTTGATAACAAGATCCACACCTTTGATATCCAAACCGCGCGCGGCGAGATCTGTCGCAACCATGATGTTGTGTTTGTTTTCGGATTTAAAACGCTCAATCACGCGGTTGCGCTGCACTTGAGTCATCAAACTTGAAATCCCTAAAGCGGGGTAACCATTTTCGGTTAAAAAATCGGCGACCCGGTTCACTTTGTTTTTAAAATTACTAAAAATAATCACTTGCTGCGGATTGTATTTTTTAAAAATACTGAGCAGATACTTTGGTTTTTCTTCTTTGCCTAAATGGATGATAAAATCTTCGATATTTTCAGTGGTCACTTTGTCGCGACTCACGTCGATTTCTACAGGGTTCGAGTGGGCTTCGTACGCCATCTCCGTGACCTGGAAGTTCAACGTCGCACTGAACATCAAAAGCTGACGCTCTTTTGGGACGCGATTCAGAATAAAAAACACATCCTGTTGAAAACCCATATCAAACATGCGATCCGCTTCGTCGAAAATCATGGCGCGGACTTGTTTAAAATCGATAAGTCCCTCTTTGTACAAATCGAGCAATCGACCCGGTGTTGCCACCAAAAACTGATAGGGTTTTTTTAACGATGCTTTTTGCTCGTCATAACCCACACCACCGTAAAGAAAAATAGAAGTGAGTCCACTACCCGCGGTGAGTTGGTGCAAATTATCGAGCACTTGGGTCACAAGTTCGCGTGTTGGAACCAAAATTAAAATAAAATTCGAATCTTGCCAGTCTTTAAAAACACGATCTGGAAGCTCTTCATTTTTTTCCTGAGACCGTAGGATACGGTCAATCATTGGAATTAAAAATGCGGCTGTTTTTCCTGTGCCCGTTTGCGCAAGTCCTGCAATGTCTTGTCCTTTGAGAAGAATCGGCAAACATCGCGCTTGAATTGGCGTGCAAGAATTATATCCCATGGCTTCGATGGCCTTAATTATTGTGGGATGGAGTTGAAAGTCTGTAAACTTTTTGATGCTGTCTGTCATTTCCCTGCCTTAAAAGAGAGAATCTACCATCTATTTCGCGAGAAAGTCTTCAAAAATTTGGAGCAACTCCTGGGGTTTATCAACATGCACCCAATGCCCTGCTCCCGAAACCACGTGGCCGTGAATATTTGGATTGCTGAGCAGGGTTTTAGCAAAGAGCTCTTGCGGCAAATCTGTGGACATTTCCCCACGGACCAAAAGCGTTTTCATTGAAAGTGCGCGGAACGTTTCCCACTGTTGAACCGTGCGGGATTGCCAGAGACTTTCAAGAATCCCCGGGAGAAAAAACCGCCAGTTCATTTCGCCGTTTTGGTTTTGCTCGAGATTGGCGTAAAAAAATTGCTTGAGCGTTTCGTTTTTAAATTTCTGTAGAAATGGCCCATCAAAAAAGGCCCTCGCCTCATCGCGCGATGCAAAAGGAACTGGGACGCTTCTAATTTTTTCCTCCACCGATGTCATTGTGGAAAAACTGGACTCTGGACCCATATCCACCAAGATCAGACGACTTACAATCTTTGGAAACCGTTCGGCAAAGCGAGCTGCGACACGGGCTCCCATGGAGTGCCCCACTAGCGTAATTTCGCTCCAGCTGAGGGAAGCTAAAATCTGTTCCAAATCAAATACATAGTCATCTATCTTATAACCGGTGGGTGGCCGAAAGGACCGACCGTGCCCCCGCTGATCCAAAAGCAGGCTTTGAAAATGACCTTCAAAGTGGCGCGCGGTGGACTTCCAATTGCTTCCAAAACCCATAAGACCGTGTAAGAATACAAGTTTAGGGTTGGCATCTACACCAATGATTTGGTAGTTAAAATTTTCGAGATATGACGCCATGAACGATCACCACCTGATGAAGAGCACTCTGTGAAACTTGAACTCGACTCAAACCTTATCGACCCCGAAGCTCTCAACATCATTGAGCACCTGCAACGAAAAAACTTCACCACTTACTTAGTTGGCGGATGCGTTCGCGATCTTTTGGTTGGCATTAAACCCAAGGATTTCGATATAGTCACAATGGCTCTACCCGAGCAAGTACAAAAAATCATACGCCCGTCGTTCCTGATCGGCCGCCGGTTTCGCTTGGTTCTTGTCAGACGTTACGGACAGCAGTTCGAAGTTTCCACCTTCCGCTCACTCACTTACTTAAATGAAGAAAGCCCGGATCTTGTAGACGAAAACATCTATGGCGAGCCGAAGGACGATGCTCTGCGAAGAGACTTCACCATTAATGGTTTGTTTTACGATCCCACGCAAAAGCAAATCATCGATTTCACTGAGGGGCTCAACGACATTCGCGCGCGCGTTGTGCGGATGATTGGCGACCCAAAAATTCGCATCGAGCAGGATCCTATTCGCATCCTTCGCGCCCTGCGCTTTTCCCATAAAATTGGGTTTTCCATCGAACCCAACCTTCGACAAGCCATGTTTGATGGGGCCCCCCTTCTTAGCAAAGCTGTCCTTCCGCGGGTGCGCGAGGATCTTTTAAAAATCTTGCGACTTGATGATCCTTCGAGGGCGTTGCTCGAGGCCTACGACTTGCAAATTCTCAAAAGTATTTTGCCATCGGTGCACGCACTTCTCGAAGATCCAGAGAAGGCTAAAATGTTTTTGCATTACCTTGATCAGGGCTTTGAACTGATGCGCGGAGCGGCCGAGGCCGTAGCGCTTTATGCGGTATTTATGTATGCGTTTTTGGCGGCTCACAACGAATCCTGGACACAATCTTTGTCCGCACGGATCGACGAAAAGTTGGATGCGTTTATGCGCCTGGAACTGGGTATGCACCGTGTGGAGTCGGAGCTTTTCACTCAAGCGCTCAATCTTGTGAAACAGCTAGGCAAACATCCAGTACCCGAAAAAATGCGGGGTCGTCACCGCGAACATTTGCTCACCAACCGCTCTTTTGATCTCGCACTAGGACTTGCCGCCGCCTATCACCACCTCACTCTTCCTGAGGTTCACCAATGGCGACGTTTGCAAAAAGACAGTCGACGTCCGACTTAAGTTCGATTATATTTATGCCGAAATACTAAAAGTCTATTGATGTGATGCAATATTTTGCGCTGGAGGATTTATGAGTGGTTCGCATATGCTGATTTTGGCCGTGATCGTGGTCGTTTTTGTAATGGGACCTGCAAAGCTGCCGCAATTGGGTCGCTCTTTGGGTGATGCTATCCGCGGATTCAAAAAAGGAATGTCTGGCGAAGACGAAAATGAACTGGACGTAACTGATTCTGCAAAACAAAAACTTCACGGCGACATGAACCGTGAGTCACAGTCTCAGAAGCAAAGCACAAAAGATAAAGTTTAAAGGTAGCGTTCAACTTGTTACTTAAGTCGTCATTTCGGATGAACCGTATGACGACTAATATCTAGTTTCCTGTAAATCATTTTTTTTCTTATTCTTTCAATAAAGTTAAACAAGCAAAAACCCGAATAAATCAGCATGAAATCATCATGGCTCGGTATATTTATTGCGATTGGCGTTCTTTACTACGGCGTGTTTCGGTCGGCTCCAAATCCGAAAATTTTCTTGGACGCGCATGCCCTTTTGCTAGTCATCGGTGGAACGCTGGCGGCAAGTCTCATTGCCTTTCCCTTTCGTAAGTTTGAAGACATCATTGCTTTACTGTTGTTTAGCGTTTTGAAAAAACGAAAGTCATCTTTGCTCAATCAAGCTAAAGATTTGATAGGTCTCTCGCTACAGAAAAAGCTTAAGCAGCCACTGATGATAACAAAAAGCGAAAAGCATCCGTTTATGAAAGAGGCCTGCTATCTTTTATCCCACGAGCATTTAAACTCTGAGCAGTTGCGTGCAGTTCTATCCAAACGAAGTGATTTTTTTAAGAAGAAATATCTTTCGGATGCAAAAGTTCTGAACGCCATAGGTAAGTTCCCTCCGGCCTTCGGGCTCCTTGGAGCAACTACAGGTATGATTTCCATGATGTCCAACATCGGCGGGGGTCAGCAGGACAAGATCGGCGAAGCCATGGCCATCGCTCTTGTGGCAACTTTTTGGGGAATCGCCATGGCAAACTTTGTGCTTTTGCCACTTGCAGACTTTGCAGCCCGTACCGTTCTCGAGGATCAGCATGTTCGCAACATGATCATAGAGGCCATGGTATCGATCCGTGATGACGAAGATCCACGTTATGTGATGGAAAAGGTCCTCGCCTTTATGCCGCCCCATTACAGAAAAGAGCTAGAGGTCATGACTGCGCATCTTAACAAACCTCCGCAGGCCCAGCCTACATCCACAGTGATTCCAATGAATTTAAAAATAAAAAAAGGCTGATATGTCTAAGGAATTCGACCCTGAAAAAACATTTCTTGGCTCGACCAGCGAGGCGCATCACGTCCACGAATCCCATGATGATGAGCACGAAGAGCATATCGACGAAAGATGGTTAGTGTCTTACGCGGACATGATGACACTTTTGTTTGGTCTGTTTGTTCTCCTTTATTCCCTGGCTACTATGGATAAAAACGCAGCTGAAAAAGTGATTCAATCGACTCAAGAGAAGTTTGGCGAAGCCCCAAAAGAAACTGCTGTGCCACCAAAAGTAGATCCCCAGTTACTCATTCGAACTCTGCAAGAGGAAAAAGCCGAGCTCGAAAAGATGTTGCGTTTACAGAACGAAAAACAGGAGCAAGCACAGATTGAGGCGAATGATAAAATCATGAAAAGCAAAAAAGAGCTTGAAGCTCTTGTTAGTATGAATAAAAGCCTGCAGAACAATAGCCAGGATGTTGAAAAATGGGTCAAAAAATTTAAAGAGCTCGAGCAAAAAATCTCGCAAGATTCTTCTAAAAAGCGAATCGCACAGCTCGAAGCAAAACTCGCTGAGCAAACGTCAGCGCAATCAATAAATGAAAGTTTGAAAGAAAAAATTGAAAAAATAACTTTGGAAAATACAAATCTCAAGCAAACCCTGTCGCAAAACAAAAGAGAAATAAGTTCTGTTGATAAAAATTTAGAACGACTCAATCGTCTTGAATCGGAGATTCAGAAGCTCGAGACCACCAATAAGAAGCTTGAGATCGGCAATGAGCGACTTGTGACGAGCAATAAGCAACTCGAAACAAACAATGAACAGCTCGTGGCGAGCAATAAGCAATTCGAAACAAGCATTGAGCAACTAGAAAAAAATAACCAGCTTCTTCAAAGTAACCTCAAGAAAGCAGAGGGCTCTGGCGGCGCGCAAAAAGCGTTCCTCGCTGTATTTATTAGCTGGTCAACGCGGGACCACGATATCGACCTCGTTGTTAGAGACCCCAGTGGAAAAAAGTTTGATTTTAAAAATCGCAAGCATGGTTCCCATCCTGGATACTTTGCGTTGGATACTCGCCGTGGGCCCGGAGCCGAGCTTTGGCAAACAGACCGTATTATCCCTGGGCTTTATTCTGCGACTTACTCTTTTTATAATGAATATGGCAACACAGAAGCCGCAAAAGTCAGCGGCACTATCTATTCAGCGAAGGGAAGTTTTGAAATCACTGCCGTTCAAATGAATGTAGGAGCTAAAAAAGAATACCTCATTCAATTTGATGTAAAAGAAGACGGAAGCGTAAATGTTCTCAATATGAAACACTGATGGTGTTTCTGAATGAGATCCTCTCAAGTTTAGGTCCAGTTTCGCCGTTAGATATGTACGTGTTCTGGGGGCAAATATTCTGAAACGATTTCCATCTTCCATTCAGATTCGTGCTCTCATTTTGTCTGCAATGGCTCTCGTTGCTTTTAGTCAGTTTCAAAATTGTGGAAAAACTCCAGGGAGTGCCGCTGCCACCAGCGGGCGTATTTCTCCTCAATCCCCGTTTTACGACCAGAGAGTTCGCTTGGACTTACCCGAAGAGACCCTTTTGAAGGCCTCGCTGTCCGCCAACGAAAGCATCGACAGAAAAGAAGTCTCCGTTCTGCTGCACAACTCCTGTGCGATGAACTATTGTGAAAGCGTCGCAGAGCCAGAGAAGTCGATTTCGTGTCAGATCCTGGAAAAGAATGAAGTTTTAAAAGGCCTGGAAGAAAGCCTTCAGTCTTATGTTTGGACCCTTGGTACAGAAACGAGTTCACAGGAATTTGAGAATCTGCTGCGCTCCAATGAAGTCGACGACCAATGTATCGTTGGCGTTTCTTACAACATATCGTACAAAGTGGACGCCTACACGACCAACGATCCAGGTTATCCCTCACAGTATTACCATCAAACGATCAACGCTCCAGACGCCTATGAATTTTTCTACGCTCAATCCTTACCAACTGTTTATGTCGCTGTGATCGATACCGGATTTCAAACTCATGAGGATTTAGCGAGAGGTACAAATATCCGCGTAGGAACTTCGTGCACTGATATTTGCCATTGGCATGGGAATTTTGTTTCTGGAATTATTGCCGCAGGAAGGAACAATTCAAGAGGTGGCCAGGGAATCGCTCCCAACGCCTACATCTACGGATTTCAAATCGGTGATCAAAGTGGAAACCTCACATCCTCAGAACTCATCAATGCCATGCAAGTTTCTAATACTTATTCCAATATCGAAATTGTAAACCTCAGCTTAGGTGGCTCTGGTTTGTATGACTACGGCGTGCAAGATGCCATTATGACATCAATTTCAAAGGGGCGCGTGGTCGTTGTCGCCGCTGGTAACAATGGGAATGATCTCGCCATATCTCCCATTTATCCTGCTGCCTTTAATTTCGATGGACAGATCACAGTGGCGGCCGCCTCCCCTGGAGGTGTTGTTGGAAAAACTCTTCCTCCCACCGGCACTCAAATCGCGTCCCCCATTATTCGCGACACGTTTTCAAACTATAGTAGTGGCCTTGTGCACCTCGCAGCTCCCGGTAGCAATATTTACTCAACAACCCTCAATAACACGTATGGTGTTTACAATGGAACCTCCTTCTCTGCACCTATGGTTAGTGGCACACTCGCGCTGATGAAAGGGTATTTGAAAAAGAGTGGTTACGATGTTTCGCCGCAGATTCTACGTTCGCTACTTTTCGACGGCTCTCGTTCCGTAGCAACACTGTCTAAAACTGTTAATAACGTTGAAGAAAAAATGGTGCAGAACAACCGCTTTTTAGATTTGGGAATGATTAAGAACACGCTCGTGAGTTTTACAGCCAACGCCAACGTGACCCCCGGCCGAATCGAGTTAGTTGATTCTTCCGTGCGCACGGTGGATGGCAAGAAGGAAGTCGTTATTCGTGTGGATGTCCGCGATGGCGATATCAACGCCGGGCTTGTACTCAGTGCTTACACAAACAGCGCTTTTTTGAGCGAGTCTTTTACTGGCTACACATGTAAAATTGAAAGCGTCCGACAGGTTTGCAATGTGGTGATCAACTACGACCAGCTTTTTGCAAATCCAGAGGTTTATCTTCGAGTGGTAGACGCCTCTGGCAAGATTGTTTCTGATCTCAGAATTCCTAAAACTGCAATTAACTTAGGAGACAAAACAATTGCCGCGCTCAAGGGCGAGATTGTCGCTGCCTATCACTTTGATAGAAGCGTTCAAATTGAGGGCTGGGCGTGCCTAGAAGGTTTTGCCGATGCTCTTACAATCGAGGTACGTCTCAATGCCAACACGGGTACACCCTATCAGACCCTTAGCACCAATAGACAAGCACGAGGTAACTATTTTACAGAATGTAACGCTCCAGAAATTAGCTTTGGATTTCGCTACGTAGTTCCCGAAAGTTTGGTGCAATCAAACTCTGCGAAAGCTTTTTTCTTCCGTGCAGTTCATTCAGAAACTGGTAAAACCCGCGATCTCCCCGTCTACACTTACCAACCCACCTATGGCGATACAAAACCTGCGACCTATGTTCCCTCTGTGTACATAGACAAAGGTCTTTCAGATAGAAATTTAGACATTAAGATAACTCGCAGAGAGTTTAATAACTTTATGTTAACCCTCGAAGGAACCGCCTGTTATCGAAGTTCTCGCAAACCGGCAACGTTCACTATTGGGTTAAATGGGCCAGCGAATCAAATGGATCTCCTCAAGATGTTTCCAGAGGTCCGAAATACTTTGCCTCCCTCCGACATCGGCGCCGTGCCCGCGTCCATTCAAGAGGCGGTAGCCAGCTATGGTTCCATTTGGAAGAGTGTGGTTAGCATCAATCCGACCAAAAAAGTGATTGATAATAGAGGTTGGTTAGGAAACGTGGAGTTATTTAGTGAAACCTATAACTCCTTTGCATTTACGCCCTCAAGCACGGAGATGAAAAAAGGCTACCTTTTGTACGTGGGCGATCAAATGAAATTGCAATCAGGACTTAGAACAATCACTCCCTCCATTGAGAGAGGTGATGGTTGTCCGTTACCAAGTGGTTTCGTAACAACCATCGACATTCGCCCCTATATTGACTCTCTCAGCGCCTCTATCGTTCTGATGTATCGAAGCGACATCTACACTCAAGCGCAGATTTTAGCGCGTCCAGAATTTGCTTCCTACCAAACTCTTCTCAATTTGCCGGAAGACATTCAAACAAATTTTACAAATTTGATTTTTAATTCAAGAGCGTTCAACTTTTCTATCGAGTCCACGTTGGGAGCCCAAAAATTCACAGTTTTCATGGATAAAAACTTATTCGATCACGCGGTGACATTTGATTACGCTTCTCGTGCGCCGAGCTTACCAAAGGGCCTACAAACAATCCGCATCAACGAAATGGGCAGAGGCCAAGATCTTACCGATTATATGAAGCCAGACTATAGGACCATCTCCTCACCAAGTCCCTATGTCACAACGACGTTCAATTCTCAAATATGGCATGATCCTCTCAGTATTAACTTAACAGCGAGTGCTAATACTAATCCGACTCAAGTTTACCTGAGCGATGTGGTGGCGGCGACAAGCAAAGCCAATCGCTTGTTTACGGCGATTCGCTTTGAGCAAGCCACAGCCCTCGGCGTTCTCAACCAGGATTTTAAACTTCAGGTGCGCTATAACGGGACTGGATCTTGGTATGAAGTACCTACCGAACAACTCTCCTACAATTCCACTAATAATAGCGGAGTTTTAACCTCTGTGACCGACTTCTCGATGCCGACGGCCACATCTGTGCAATTTAGGATATTGGCGAATGGCAAAAATGCGTTTAAAATACTCTCACTAGGATTTATGACAGAATGATTTTAAAATTTTTATTCGTATTTATTTTAATTTTTTCACTCATTGGCTGTGACTCTAAGGTGGTCACAACCGAAGATACGCAACTTTCTGAAGAAGCACAAAAAAATGTGGATCCAGACTCCGCCTTTGAAATATTAGAGAACAATGCAAAAACAGCGCAAATCTCTTGCTCGCCAAAAAATTCTTTACGCATTTTAGTGACGCAAAATAAAAAATCTCTTTGGCTTTGTAAAGATCAAACTCGTTTGGATGCCAACCTCACTCCTGGGCCCGTTTGTGCCGGCGGCGTGACACTGGCGCCATTTACAACATCTGGTGAATGGGTTCCCTGCGAGCAAGTCACAGTGTGTGGAAAAGCTGCGACGACAGTGATTGATTTAAAATCAACGAGTATGGCACAGTTGCGACAATTGCAATTTTCTAATCTCCCCTGGGGTTGCAAAGGAACCATCGACATTAAAGAACAAACTTCGGGAACCGAACTCTCGCCAGTTCCTGTTGCTATCGAGGCGCCCGAATGCCCCACCTGTGCCATCACCAATACAAAGACATGTCTTGAGTGTGGAAACGATGTCGTCGCTCCCGAAATTATTGATGTGTTCACTGAATCCTTTCAGTGCAACAAAATTCGTGTTCTAGTTTTTGCAAACGACGCGAACGCTGGAATCCATGAAAATGGTTATTCTTTTGATGGTGGGCTGACTTGGCAGGCGGATTCCATAAAAGATTTTACCGGCCTTACCTACTCATCTCCCGCCAACTCGGTTTGGGTGAGAGATCGCTCGGGAAATATTGCCAAGTATACAAAAGCTTTAAGTGCAACGAGCTCCCCCTGCCCCTGTGCCACACCCTGGGGAGAAACTATTCAGCATGGAACAACGCTCAAGGCTTTTAAATCAACAACCGTGGCCTGCACAACAACCTGCGAGGCTAACAGCACGTCGAGAACGTGTAACAATGGAGCTCTCAGTGGTGGTGCTGAATTTGTTGCAGGAACATGTTCTGTTGTCGGTTGCCCAAAGTGCCGCCTCCCGTGGGGCGATGAGATCGATCATGGAATCAGCGTCAAAGCCTTTAATAGATCCAGCGCGCCCTGCGCCGGAGAGTGTTTAGAATCGACCCTCAGCTGCGATCGAGGAAACCTCGTTGGCGACAGTGCCACGTACAAAGCTAAAGCGTGTTCCTTTGTGAAGCCAAGCTGCGATTGCCAACATGCCGGCAGCGTTCTCAAAAATGGACAAAATCGAACGGTGTTTAGCAGCGCCGAAGTACCTTGCGGAAGCTCTTGCCAATCAGGTACGGTCACATGCTCGTCGGGAACTCTGACTGGAAGTACTAATTATAACAATCTCGGATGTTCACCAAAGATCTGCAAATGCACCACAGCTTGGGGTCAACAGATCGATCTCAACATCGTGGTCGACGCTTATAAGGCTTCCACTGTGTCGTGCAGCCAAAACACGACCTGTGAAGCCGCGACCAATAAAATTCGAATTCAATGTGCAGATGTCATCAATAACCGTTTTCAACTGGTTGAAAGTACAACGGGAAACATTCCGGATTTTAAGCAACCAGGATGCTCACCCGAAGTGTGCGGCTGTACCCACCTTGGTGTCGTGTTCAAACCCACTGACCCTCCACTCAAAGTCTATAAAATTGCAGAAGCGACTCCACCAGCGAAGTGCGCTCTCAATGGGAACTCCGGCGAAGTTCGCTGTACGGGAACCAGTCCTAATTTCACACTTGCGGGCGACACGAACACTAGCATTTTTAAATACACCCAGTGCAAGGACCTTTCCGTTCCCGGCACCGGCACAGGCACCGGCGAAAGCCCATTGAATGTGGGAGTGGGTACTGGTGGCGGAGCTGGTGGTGGTATTGGTAACGGCGAGGGTGACGGCGAAGGCTTCCGTAGAAATTTTGTCGGACCAGGCGCGGGGTCGGGCTGCGATGTCAATAAACCCCCGTATATCTGTTGGGGAGCTGGCGGCGGTGTTACTACAACTTCGAGTTTTTGTTTGCTACCCGGAAACGACGGCTATAACAATGCAGAAACAAACTCGATGGATTTTCGCCATCGCATTTCGCCGGGTGGAGCCATCCCCGCCTATTCGCAAAAAACTGTGGCCTGTGGAGATTCTTGCTCTAAGTACATGGGCATGATCAGTTGTGACCATGGTGTTATGAGTGAAAAAACAAAATATAGATTTTTAAACTGCAGTGAGACGTGCCCATGATGAGCAAATGGATTTATTTCGTTTTTATGACTCTCGCCCTTGTCGGCTGTAACTCCAGCCTCAACGAAGGCATAGATCAGGCGTCTATCGAAGACGCGCAAAAAGGTTGCCAAGGTGCCGATTGCGCCATTTGCGAATTACCCTGGGGCGGAAAGCTTGCCTCAGGACAAAGCATGGACACTGTTTATTCTAAGAGTATCGTGACTTGCTCCGAAGAGTGTTCGGAAAAAACAGTAAAACTCTCCTGCAATGAAGGTGTTCTCACCGCCACCTCAGCATTGGGAGAAATTTTGGACCCCGCTTTGGGAGTATTTCCTAAATGTTACAAACAACGATGCGATTGCACTCACAACGGCATCGTTGTTGAAGACGGCGCGGAAAAAGACTTTTTTAAATTATCCTCCACGAGTTGCACCACTCAGTGTGAATCAAGAAAACTCCGTTGCCGCTCGGGAAAAATGGAAGACGTCAAGGAACCTGCAAACCTGACTTTGACTCAAACCTTCAAGCACCCCAGCTGCACGTACTCAGCCTGCGCAAATTGCATCACTCCCTGGGGATCCAGCGTGAACCATGGGGCCACGACCGCTTCTTTCTCGGTACCTGAGGTCAATTGCGGACAGACCTGCGCCAGTTCCTTAAAAACTCTCACATGTAGTAACGGGGCTTTGTCGGGGGCCGACCTCACAGTTTTTAAAAATGGGAGTTGCACACCCAAAGTGTGCTCAAACTGTAACCTTCCGAGCGGCGACACTCTACAGCACGGTACGACCACGCCTGCATACAGCACCGACAAATCAACGTGTACAACCTCGTGCAACGATTTCAAACTCAATTTAACTTGTAATAACGGAACAGTGACGGGCGGAAATCCAACGGTTCATAAATTCGTTTCTTGTGTTCCGCAAAACTGCCTCACTTGCACCATGCCCTGTGGCGGAACTGTCACCTCTGGAGGCTTTAGTTACTGCTATAAGAGCAACAAACCGGCAAGCTGTGGCCTGACCTGTTTAGCAGAGAGAACACAGTTTCAGTGCGACAATGGTATTGTGAAAAATACAGACGGAAGCTTGGCAACAGAGGCTGTAAAAACCCAGTACAATATGTCCAGCTGCTCCGACATCGCCGCCTGTTCCTCTTGCAGTCTACCGGATGGTCGCTCGGTGATTGATGGAACCAAGGTGACATTCTTCAAAGCCAACCAAGTGAGCTGCGGGCAGCAATGTTTTTCTTCCACAAATTCGGCTTCACTCACATGTTCGAACGGCAATTTTGCGAATAAAGCGTTATATCCCGATTTTGATTCCATCAGTTGCGAACAAAATTGCTCCACGGGCACAGCCGGAAACAATGGCGTCGGAAATGTGGAAGGCGATGGCGGGGGAGCTCCTCGACATCTTTGTCAGCTCCCATGGCGGGGCGGAGTTGTTACCCATTTGACACGTGTGACGGCTTATTCGCGAATGTCGGTCACTGCCGGGCAAAAATGTTCTTCCTATAAAAGTGTCATTCAATGCAACGGCGTTCGCGGCCTCTGGACCGGCGGCGCAGCTTACATCTATCCTTCGTGTGTCGAGGAATAATTTTTAAAAAGAATAGGTTCCTGCCCCTACGATCTGACTAAAATCAGAACTGTTGCCCGTGAGACTTGATTTTGCGGTTTGCATTCCATAACTGAGCAAACCGCCCCACGTTGCCTTACTTCCTTTTTGCTCATAGTGCAGGCGAAAACCCATGTGCGTTGAATCGCCGCCCAATCCACTGTAGCTCGCGTGCAGCGAGAGGTTAGAAACCGATCCCGTTTTCATAATAAACTTAAGCCCAACACCCATCTGACTGTGGCTAAATGATGTGGAGGTTTCAGATTCATCTTGGCCAGTGGCAGTGTATTCACCGAGCAACAAGAGCGCCGAGGACCCCAGCGAAAATTGCGGGCCCGTCGCGAATAAAAAATTGTAATGCTGCTGGCCGCTCAACGGCATGGCAAACATCAACGCCGACAGGGCTCGTAAGTTCCAAGCATAGGGCTGAGTTGAAATATCAGTATAAAGGAGCGGGGACGTGGCTCCAGCAGAAGCCAAGGGAGTTGTGTAAGAAAGCTGAGCAACACCAAGCCCAACACGGATCTTAAAAAAACTTTCTTGTGTGATTTCTACTTTGCCTTGCTCTTTGTCGCGCTGGAGAACCAATGAAAAGGATTTGTCTTTATAACGAAAGCCAAAACGATTTGTGCCTGAAGAATTATTGCCCACCTGGGTGAGGTCAAACATCTTCCAACGCTCCCCCTTCCCTGCGATTTCAAACAGATCATTGCTGTCCCATTCTAACTCGCCAGGTACAGAGAGATGCAGTAACTCTTTTTCGCCATTTTTTTCACATTTCATGCCCAGAAAAAGTGGAAGTTTTCCAAAGTCTAAACTTTTGACCCGAATCCCCAATTTCTCGCAACCGTTTTCATAAAGAGGAGGACCTGAGTATGGCACTTTTATTTTATACGTTTGTTCGCCACTTGCCGTAACGACATTGACCGTGGATATAAGGCGCCCGAGTCCTACAAAACCTTTTCCTGATTTCTTCTGCCAAGCTGGATTAAAAAAAACTCCGTCTCCGGTGGCCCCAGTTGCGACTCCCTCTATTGGAAGTGCCACCAACAAGACGGCAGCCTTCACACCCTCATCCACTGTTACAAAGGTCATTTTGACCGGCAACTGGACTGTATTTTGATTGAATGTCACCTTTGCGGAGATTCCATAAACAGAAGTCGATAATAAAAGAATCAAAATAAATACTGTCCACACCATTGATTTCATACAGGTTTATTCAACAGGAGGAATCAAACTATGACAAGTCACAAAGGCAAAAAGGTGCGCCGACCCTAACTGCGACCCTGTGCGCAAAAAAAAGTTCGATGGACCCTAAATGGAAAGGTTCCATGAAACGTTTTAGAAAGTTAACGCGGCTTCGACGATGGCTTTGTCATCCATATTGTTGGCGCGATAAAGTTCGTCTGCTTTGTAGGCACTTCGACCAAAATGTTCTGCCACACCCAAACTCACAAAGTTTTTTACAGCCACTTTGTTTTCTAACAGAGCCTGGCTGATGTACGATGACATTCCGCCCACCTGGCGGTGATCTTCCAATGTAATAATATTACCGTTCGTTTTTTCCATAGCTGCCTTTAAAGTACCGATGTCGATGTGGTTCATGATCGATGGATTTATCACGATGCTGCCGATTCCTTTGTTCTTCAATTCCTCTTGCGCCTTTAAAGCGTAAGTGACAAGGGAGCCCGACACGGCAATCAAGACATTTTTTGCGTCTAACAATTGCTCGCTGAGAATTTGCGCGTTGCCGATTTCGTATTTAAGTTGCGGATTGAAAGACGGAGGAAATGTTTCGCGGCCTAAGAAAAATATAGAAGTGCGTGGAACTTGATTTTTTGCGCGCGCTTGAACAAATTTTTCCACCGCTTGCGAAACAAGAGCATAGGCTTCTGTGCTGCAGGTAAGACAGTACAAATCCACGTTGGGAATGGAACCAAGCATTGAAATATAGGACAGCGCTTGGTGAGACGCTCCATCAGCAGCATCTTGAAATCCCGTGTGCGAAAATACGCCGATCATGGGACCCTCTGACAATCCACTCATGATGAAAGGCAGAGCGCCCTTCGTCACACCAAACTGCGCAAAGGTGTCCACCACGGGAATGTAACCCTGCTTGGATAAACCGATACCAACGCTCACCATGTTGGCTTCCGCAACGCCGATGTCGAATGTGTTTTGTGGGAATTTTTTACGGAAAGACTCTACGCCCGTGGAGCCTTGCAGATCGGCTGAAACCGAAATCACTGGATAATGATTTTTTTCCACGGCCTCGATCAGGGCTTTGGCCACACCGTCTTGAATTTTTTCTTTTTTCAAGGGAGCCCCACCACTACTGCTCGAAGCGGGCGGTTTGTTTTCTTGTGCGATCAAACGATTCATCCACTCGGTGAAAGGTGCTGGCACAGTTTGACCTTGGAAGATTTCTTGCAGAAACGGCGGCAGCTCGTCGGCTTTTTTAAGAGGAAAACCATGTCCACCCGACGCCGACTGTTCGGTTTTTAAAACGCCCTTTCCCTTGATTGTTTTAAACCAGAGAGCTATCGGTTTTATGGGGGCATTTGCCGGTGCGCTGCGAACCTGCTCGTCGGCCGCTTCGATGGCAGAAAAAACTTTCTGCAAATCGTGGCCGTTTTCGATTTTTTGTACGTTCCAACCCAATGCTTCAAGACTCGTAAAGGTGGGCTGCATGGAAAAAGAATCTTGATCGATGCGTCCAGAAAGTTTTGTATTGTTGTCGCTGATTAATAAAACAAAAGGTCCGAGGCGCTTATTTTGTGCTAATCCTGGAATGGCCGCAAGAGCTTCGCGCGCCTCCCCTTCCATACAGCCACCATCGGAAATGGCAGCATAGGTGACCCGTGGTTGCGCCGCCATGGCTTCGGCCATTGCCAAGCCCTGCGCTTGCGGAAGTCCCGAGCCGAGGGGACCATTACTGATGTAAACACCTTCGGGGAATAAATGTGCTTCACCGTGACCGGTGAGAACACTTTCTACAGAACGAAACTGATTTAAACTTTCAAGACTCAATCCCGCCAATCGGTAATTCGCTTTGATGGCGTAAAGTCCATTCTCGCAGTGACCAGCATCGTTTACAAAATGAAACAGCTGATGCCATTGCTTGTTCTGTTCTTTGGACATTGCAAAAAAATATCCAAAAGCGCTAGACATGATTTCGGCAAAGGCCGAAGGTCCTCCAAAGTGACTGGCAGCCCCACCCTGAACAGCAGCCATATCCATCAACGCAATCATGGCTCGAGACGCCACGGGGCAAGCCACTTTTGTGGTGCCGCCGGCGCGTGTTTTTACGGGCTGGCTCCACAACAACTCGGAGGTTGGATTGCCATGCAGTTTGTTTTGAACAGTTAAGGGAGTGATCGACATAAAGTGCCCCTTTGAAAATAGAAAGTGTTAAAGGAGTTTTAAAAACTCTTCGGGCGTTTGGGTAGCCTTAATTCGTCCTTTTTCAAGAATGACGACTCGCTGAGCCAGGAGTCGTACGTCTTCGGGGTCATGGGTCACCAGCAAAACAGGGACTCTTCGCTCACGTGCAATCTTTTGCACAAGGGAGCGGGCCTGTTTTTTGAGTTGATAATCCAGCGCTGAGAACGGTTCATCCAGCATGAGGAGCCGAGGAGCCTTCAGAAGAGCCCGCGCCAGGGCCACCCGTTGCTTTTGACCCCCTGACAGGCTGTGAACTTTTTGTTCCATAAACGGCTCGATTTCTAAAAACTGACTCACTTCTTCGAGCTCTTGGGTTTCTTTTTTTGTCATTTTAGAAAAAACAAACTCCATGTTTTGCCGTGCTGTGAGGTGAGAAAACAAAGCAAGACTTTGAAAAACCACTCCGAGGCCTCTTTGCGCTGGAGGCAGCTTGGCAATGTTCTCTGAGCCAAAAAACCAGTCGTAGGCCGCGTCCTCCAAGCCGATCAACAAACGGATCAATGTTGTTTTGCCAGCTCCCGATTCACCCCATAGGACCGTGACGCCAGTGTCAGGCCACTCCAACTGCGGGATGTCCATGGTAAAATTCTCGTAGACTTTATTTAAGTTTTTTATAAGCGACAAAAGCGAACCCTCCAAAAAATAAAAAAACGGCGGCGCTCATGAACAATAAAAACCACGCAAGAAAAAGAGCATGATCCCAGCGGTATTGCTCCACTAAACTTTGCATTTTTAAAGCGAGCGTTAGATCGCCACGGACAAATAATCTTGAAATCGCAAAATCTCCCATGGCCCATAATGAAGCAAGTCCCATAGAAAGCGCAAGCCAAGGTAAAATTAAAGGAAAGGTAATGGATTTAAAAATTTTAAATTGCGACGCGCCCAAAATCTCTGCCATTTCGATCTGCTCATGGATTTTTTCGATCTGCTGGTAGACACCGAGTTTGGCGAGCGTTGGCAAAAACAAAAATGCGCAAATCGCTGCGAGCGCAATTAAGCTCACCAGTGCTGTACTGGCCACTTGCTGCTGCCAAAAAAAACCAATCACAACTCCGCTGGGGATAGTCCACAGTTGCAAATACTTTCTCGTTGAAGCCTTTTGGTAAAAAAACGAAAGCACTGAGAGAAAAATAAATACAAACGCAGCGCTCAAAAATGCCAGCAGCAAAGAACCTACGACAGCGTTGCCGAACTCCATAGGTTCGCGCTGCGTGGCCTGGAGACCCGCGAAAAAATGAGTCACAAATCCCAGCAAACACAACGCCACCGGCACAAAAGCCAGGAAGGCTATGCTGATTCCTCGACGATGGCCTCCGAGAATTATCGGTTCTGTTCTCTGATCTTCAAGCTCGCGCTGGGGCAGAAAAGATAAACAAAGCAAAATAAAACTAATCTGCAACAAATAAAAATTCAGCGCTGTGTTCCAGTCGTTACTGTTCTTCAGACTGGCATAAATTAGATATTCCAAGCTCACATAACGATCGGCGCCCGACATGATGATGGGCACAGACAAACTCGTAAGATAAAAAACAAAAAGGAAACCAAACACCATGTAAAGTTCACGCTTGAGAAGCGGCCACGTGAGGGCCCATTGTCTGAAGAGGGACTTTGGATACAGTTCAAAAATTGGTTCGTAGGCGCGGAGTTTAACTTCAAGCCATCGAGTTAAAAAAACCACGATAAGGCCCACTTCGATAAGGGTGTGCATGCCAACAACTCCCCAAAATCCAAAAGGAAAAAAGGGCAACAGCACCAACACGCTGATCATCACCATCAACGACGGCAGAAAACTAGGAATCAAAACTAAAAACTCAAAAAAAATAAAAAGTTGAGCTGAGCAACGCCGCTTTAATGCGAGCATTCCCCAGGCCGAAGGGAAGGCAATCAGCAAGGTGAACAGGGAACTGCAAAGAGACTGCAGAAAGGACAATAGGGCATTTTGTGATTGCAAAAGAGTTTCGGAATTGAAAAAATGAAGGTTTTTAAAAACTAGAAATGACGGCAACCAAAGCAGCGCGATTAAAAAAAAGATTGGAAGCTTTTTTTGCAACAATCAAAGCCCTGTCTTGTTCCATTGGTTTAATATTTTTTCTTTACTATCAATGGTTTTTAAAAATGCATTTGGCTTGATCAATTGAATATTTTTAGAAAAATCAAAAGCTGTTCCTTTGCGAACGCCTTCAACAACCGGAAGCATATAATTTTTTTCCATGATGGTTCGTTGCGAGCTCATTCTCAATAAAAACTCCACAAAGAGCTGAGCATCGTCGCACGAGGAGCAGGTTGCCGGCACCGCTGCATACTCTACGTTATAGATAAGTGGTTCATCAAAGTAGATCGGTTGGTAGCTAAAGTCTTTTTCGTTAAGGTGATGATAAATTGGAGAGGTAAAAAAGGTAAAGACAAGAGGAACGAGATTGTTCTTAAACAAGCCATAAGAAGCGGACCACGAGGGGGATACTACACGGATAGAGCTCTTTAGATTTTTTAGATATTCAAAACCCTTTTCTTCTCCCATCACCGACATAATCCAAGCTAGAAAATAAAAACCAGTGGAACTGATGTTGGGATCTTGCAACCCTAAGGAGTTCGCAAAATCTGCGTTTAGAAGATCTTCCAATCGCTGTGGAGGTGTGGCCATTTTCTTTTTGTAGACAAAAGTCATCGGCGACCAATCGATTGGTAAAAATTGATCAAAGATCACACCCGACGGCAACTCCCGCGAAAAATAAGTGTTGTAGCGGTTGAGTTTTTTCCATTGCAGAATTTTTTTTGCCTCGTGCATGGCAATCAGATCCATGCCCAACACGGCATCCACTGAGGCTTCGTTCTTTTTTAATTCTACTAAAATTTGTCCGGCATTGCCTGCATCGATCCACTCAATCTTAATACCTGTTTCTTCTTCGAACTCTTTAGCCAAAACTGGCCCGGGCCCCCACTCATTGATAAAACTGCTGTAGGAGAGGATACGCAAAACATTTTTATTTGCCGTTTGAGGGTTTTTTTTATCGTACTGAAAAAAACTCGCCAAGCCACCGACAACCACCATGAAGGCCATGAAGTACATCAAAATGAACGAGGGTGTTTTCATCATTACCAAAGAAGTCCGCGGCGACTTTTATAAAAATAATAATCGAAGCCTAAGCAGCGACCAGCACCGATGAGAAAAAAGGTAATGTGAATAAAAAAAGCGAGCAGTTGGGTGGAGTCCCCTTGGGCCTCGACCATCCAAAAGAGATGTAAAGATAAAAACGCTGCCCACAAAGCAACCGGACGCACCAGATATCCTAGGAAGTAGGAGGCTGCTACTAAAAATTCAGTTATCACGATCAGGTAACTGACCACAAGCCAGCTCTCCTGGATTTGCACTTCCCAAAAGTGCAGGTAGCCATTTAAAACTCCAATGCTTTCGAGTTTTAAGCGCAGCTGCTCACTTAAATAAGGATGCTGTAAATAGCTGGAATTGACGTGGTCCAAAGCCATACGAAGGTACTGCCAGCCAATTACAAACCGAAGAAGCGAAATGGGCCATAAATGACCAACATATTTGAAGCTTTCTAAATAGGCCAAAATCATAGCCCATATTTGAACACAACCCCAATCGTGTCAATTCATCTCTCGGAGCGGCTCTCAGCACAAAGTCTATTTTTAGCTAACCAGCACCGCTATTTGTCGAGATCAGCCGCTGAATAGGTGAGAATCTACTCCCGCGTCAGCTATGATAAGTGAAAAGGGGGAGTTATGCAGAAACCGCGCGCACCAGAGGCCCATGAGCTCAATCAAGTTTATGAATTTATAAATCAAAACAGAACCACAGATGGGTGGTCGGTGAGCGACGAATATCCCCTCGCCTTTGAAGCTAAAAATGCTCACAATATTCGCATCATCACCGATGATGATAAAAAAATAATTTCCCATGCGGTGGTTAAGCCAACGATTATCAAAACTCCCTACTCTCTCTTTAATGTGGCCATCATCGGCAGTGTCATGACGGATCCTCGCTTCCGTCAACAGGGACTTAGCTCGCATTTGATTGAAAACTGCATCGACCATGCAAAATCATTACAGTGTGATTTCGCCGTTTTATGGACTGATCTTTTTGATTTTTACAAAAACTTTCAGTTTGAATTAGCCGGAACTGAACTTAGTCTGATCATCAACGAAAACTTCAAGCCGCAAGAGCGCCGCACTGACTTAAAAGTTTTAACTACCAAACAGATCGATGCCAATGCGCTTCTTCGTCTTTACAATCTTCACTCCGTAACCAGCCACCGTTCCATCGACGACGTGAAAAAGTATTTGCAAATTCCAAACTCTCGCGTGTACACCGCTTGGAACAAAAATAACCAAATGGAAGCCTATGCTATCGAAGGCAAAGGCATAGACCTGCAGGGATATATTCACGAATGGGGTGGCAATACATCTGCTTTGGTAGAACTCTTTATCGCTGCTCGCGAACAACAGAAAAAAGAAATTATCGTGATTACACCAACGCACTGTAAAAATTTAATCCGTCGCTGCCTCAGCAGCGGGGCCCAGTCCTACGAGGGCATTCTCGGAATGATTAAGCTGATCGACAAACACTCTTTGGTAAAAAAAGTACAAAAGACCGCTCGGCGCATGGGCTTGAATGATTTTGCTATCGAGATGCACGAGAACACTCTGTACTTTGGGACCAGTGAAGGAGTTTACAAAACCGAATCGGAATCAGATATTATTCATCTGTTGTTTGGCCCACAAAAGCCGGCAGAAATGCACGCGTTTTCGGAAGCGACCTTAGAAAAGCTCAATAAGCTTCTCCCACTTCCTCTTTGGTTTTGGGGCTGGGATTCCATTTGATACGAGTTTTTTCGTTAACTTTTCTTGTGCTGCAACTGGGCTGCTCGTCAGACAGCCCGTCGGCTCCCCGCGTGCCCACGACGGCACAAGAAATCAATAAGGTGCAGCAAGAGATCTTAGCGAAGACCGATCCCGCCAATATCCAAAAAGGTGAATTTACTTATTTTATTCAGTCCCAGGAGATTTACACCGGCCAACAGAATCCCACGGTGAGTTTAATTTCTGAAGAGGGCATCACGATCCTGGATCGCCAAGAAGGTCCTGGCTATATCGAGATCACCCTGCAAAAGGAAATTGTCGATCACCTGCAAGAAGGGTCTCCGCACTCTGTTTTTAAAGATGTTTTTTATCTTTCAACGGAGCCTCTCCCCGAGGACGAAGACCAAGACGCGGGAACGCCCGACCCCCTGATCAAGTTTTACAATCTTGTTGTGCGCGATGAAATCTTTCCAAAACCTGCTAAAGTTTTGGAAAAAGAGCCCTGCAGAGAACCACAGGATTGTGTCTTAAATGTAAAAAAGATTTCTTACGATGTAGTTTTTGAAGATCCCCTAGACCCGCAAACCACAAAAGTTGAAGCTTGGCTCAGTGATGAAGTTCCGTATTTTGCTACGATTCTCAGGAGCTGTTACTCCACTATCGTAAGTATCGATACGGCTCGCCCCCTTGTGCGTCAGTGCAAATCCGTATTTGATTATCAGTTCTAACAGCTGCTATATCAGTCTCTATGAAGAAAAAAATTGCCGTGATTCTTTCCGGTTGTGGATATCAAGATGGATCTGAACTCACCGAAGCTGTAAGCGCACTGATTTGCTTAAACCAAGCTGGCGCTCAGGTGGTTTGTTTTGCGCCTGCGCATAAAATCGAAGCCTCCAATCAAATTTCTCGTGGGACGACTCTGGATCTTTGTGAATTAAACCCCTCTGACTTTGACGGACTGCTGATGCCTGGCGGATTTGGAGCTGCCAAACATCTTTCGGATTGGGCGGTGTACGGGGCAAAATGCACTGTGATTCCAGATGTGGAACGCGTCCTTAAAGGTTTTTACGACGACCAAAAACCCATCGCCGCCCTTTGCATAGCTCCAGCCATTGTGGCCCGCGTGCTGGGAAAAAAAGGCATTGCCGTCACCATCGGCAACGACCCACAAACTGCCGCAGAGATTGCAAAAACGGGAGCGCTTCACGAAGTCTGCTCTGTAACCGAATATATTTCGGATCGCGAGCATCGCATTCTCACCACCCCGGCTTACATGTTCGAAGCCCAGCCCCACGAGGTCTTCACTGGTATCGCAAAGATGATCCGCGAGTTTGTTGAGATTGCTTAGTCAGAGATTTATACGTCAGCTTAATACGTTGAGTTGAAAGTTTGGCTATTTACAGGCTTTGCATTCAGCCCGTCCCAAAAAGAATTTGAAATGGAAATGTCATGAGACTGTGAAACGGGCTCGTAATCCCAAAAGAGAGCCTCTTCGTAAGCTAACACTTTGTTGAGAGCCTTCCTTGAAAGTTGCTCCGTGAGACCCATTAGAAATGGGTCCGACGCCGTCTGTTCTCCAAACATGTGAATTTTTATCAACGCCGCAACCACCCTGAGTTGCAAAGTTTTTGATTTTTGCACGATAAAGAGTAAATTTTGTCGCGAACTTTTCATGTCTCCTGCGAGGAAATACGCCTGCGCTAAGAGCCATTTCACATTAAGTCCGGAATCCAAAGTTTTCAGCAATTCAATGGCTTTGGCATATTGCTTTTTAGCGATAAACACTTGTGCCGAGTAATAGGCTTTAAAAAAACCATTTTCGATCCGCCCAACGATGCTGGCCGCCTCGTTGAACCGTTGGAGTTTTAATAATACATTTACTTGCATGGCCAAAGCATGAGAGTTGCTCGGTTCAAACTGTAAGCGCGTTTCAATCACTTGTAAGGCCTCTGTAAAACGCTCAAGCCGAATCAGCGATTGGGCTTTCAAACTTAAGGCTAAGGAAAGGGTTGGATCGGCTTTCATCATGTTATCTGCTGCCACAATGGCTTGTTCAAAGCGACGCAATTTAACCAGAGAGCTAAGCTGCACAGTCAGGACCGCCGAGTTATAGGGTTCGACCTTTAGCACTTCTACAGCCACTCGTAGGGCTTCGGCGTAACGTTGGAGGTGAAAAAAAGCCTGCGCCTTCATACTCAGGGAGGGCACATGATCAGACAAAGCAAGACGCAATTCCAGCATTGGCAAGGCCTCGGCAAAGCGCTTCATCTTAAAAAGAGCGTGAGAAATCATTCCTAAAGTGGAGGGATGGTTTGGCTGCAAGATCATAAGTCGATTGAGAACGCTTAGGGCTTGTTCGAAACTGTACTGCTTGAGAAGAATTTGCGCCCGCATATGCAGAGCTCGTATATCGTTGGGATCCAAAGCCAGCAGGGCCTTCGACGGCTGGTCTGCTTCGGCCAATCTGCCTAACCTTAGAAGTGCTTTAGCCATCTTGCGGAGCGCGAAAGCATTATTGGGTTCTACGGCCAGAACTCTACCCGCTAAAACCACCATTCCCGCAAAGTCGTCATTGGCGTCCAAATGACCCAGCGACGATAGGAGAGAATCGAGATTCTCTGGCGCTGCAGTGGACGGTTGACGGAACAGTTCCTCACAGCGCAAACCGCTCCCCTGTGCCATCACACTCGACATTAAGATAAGAATTACAGGGAACCAGTGCCCTATTCGCATAAAGTAAGACCTCTTCTGATTCTAAAAACAAGTGCAGCTTCAGTGCCACAATGCGAGGAGTCTGAAGCCTTTTCGTCGACTCGATTGAGAATTGGTTTGGTTCTTGAGATTTTTTCACAAAAATTCGCTCCAACTGGTGCGAAATGGTTTCTGTGATATACGAGGTTTACAACAAAGTTCAACCGAACAAACCAAAGGAATATAAATGAAAAAAATTATTGCAACCCTTATCGCCCTAACATCACTTAATGCTTTCGCCGCCGATATGACGGTCACAAGCTGCGAAGACTATAGCGTCTCTTTAAACAGCGTTTACAGCATGAAGACCTACGCCAATGGCTCCGTAAAAGTGTTCGAAATTGACATGATTGAGCCTGCAGCCGCTCCGGTTGGAGTTGCCATCGCCATTGATCGTGGCCAGGGCCTTGCCGATATGGAAAGCTTCTGTCGTTTTGTACCGGGTCTTTCTAGCGCTAACGTCACAGGAACGAAAGCGAGCTATAACAAAGCGACCAACATCCTAACTTTGACTTTGAATGTACGCCAATCCGACGCAGATGGCGTATTTAAAGCTAAGGTGCTGACTGTTGTCGTAAATAAAGGTGCTTCAGAAGAAAATCTTGTAAAAGCCTCGATTAAATAAGTAATAAAAAAAGACTCAGGTTTCCTGGGTCTTTTTTTTTAATATTTTTTCGAGAATTTGACGATGCTCGGGCGCCCACCAGAGTTTTTTAAATACCTCGTTTGCATTCTTGCCAAGATGCTTTTGAATTTCCAACTTTGATTTTTTCGCCGCGAAGAATCTTTCCCACGTCTCTGAAATTTGGTTGAAATCGTGGTGTTTTACGATTTCGTATATCAACCCAGCACTTTTTAGTTCAAATGCGGTAAATATTTTTTCTTCGAGGAGTGCGGTCTTTAAGAACGAAGAGCTGAGCTTTCGTTGCAACATTTCATACCCGCCCCAACCAAAACTCACGCCCATTTTGTTTTGCCAAAAGCCAAACAGCGCCTGGGGTACGCTGTAGATCAAATCAAAACAACCTAAAAACTCAATACCACCACCAAAACAATCCCCTCCCACGAGCGCTATTTTGAGTGCGGTGTGTTTATATAAAACCGAGAGATTTTTTTTAATTTCGTTATTTATCTTCAATCCAGATTCTTTTGTTTTTAGACGAGCGTAATCTTTCAGCTGCCCACCAGAGCAAAACACCCTCGCCTCGCCCTTGCAAACGATGAGGGTCCACGGTTTCTTGAGCTGCTTTTTGAGCTCTCGAGAGTCTACCAACGTGAGGGCGTTGGCAGTTTGATGCTCGTCCTGCATAAGGATCCATAGTGTGGATCCTTGCGATGAAAATTTCATGGATGTGTTTCCTACTTAGCCAATTTCGCGCAGCAGATGAGTGTAGACTTCGGTTTCTTTCATAAATTGAATGCCTGCACTGGGGCGCGGACTCTCGTTGTCCACCCACACCACGCGGCCATTCATCACCCGTTCTACGTTTAACTTATCAAGACTAAAGTTAATTTTTAAAACCTCGCCGATGCGCAGATCACTTACTGGGCCCTCAACTCGCAACCCCCCAAGCGACATATTATTCACTTTGGATGGGGTTTTAAAGTCTGTGACGTAGGAGCTCAGATTGACCATTTGCTGTGTTGTGTACCTGCGGTATTTGCGCTGTTGAACTTCCACTGTGTTCAAAAACTTTTCGGCAATACCTTTTAAATCTTTTTCATCGAACGGCTTTTCTAATAATACACAGTTACTAATATTGTCCACACTGCCCATGGCGGCGGGATCTGCTACCTTGGTCAATAATAAAATTGACGATTGAAAGCCATGTCTTCGCCAGCCAGTGATTTGCTGCTGAAGAGTCATGGTGAGATTATTAGGATTGTTGTAAATCAAAAGATCCATAGTTTTATCTAACTTGAGTGCAGATATCTGGAGCGGGCGTAAAAACTCAAATTGAACGCGATATTTATCTGTGCGAACTTCGGTTAGTAGATCTTGAATTTTTTTACTCTCGGCTTGGTTCATCGAAACGATTGTAATTAAACTCATGTCGTCACCTCTTTGAGTTTATATCGGAACTTTTTTGAAGTTTAGAAAGACTATTTCACATTCGTGTCTCAGTAAGAGACACGAATTATCCTAATACAGCCAATTCATAAAGGAATTAGCGCTGACTAAAAATACGTCAAAACTACCGTTTTTCTGTTAATTGAGAAAAGCGTTTAGCGCTTTTCTATGGGCGTGTATTTTAAATCAGTGGGTCCAGTCCACTGACCGCGAGGTCGATAGATTCTATTATTGGAATATTGCTCAAGAATATGAGCGCACCAACCGGAAACTCGCGACACGGCAAAAATCGGCGTAAAAATATCAATGGGAATAGCCATGGCGTTATAAACAGTGGCTGAATAGAAATCCACATTGGGCAAAAGTCCCTTTTGCGATTGCATGGTATCGTCTAAAATTTTGGACATCTGATAGTATTCGGGCTGCCCAACTTTTTTAGTCAAAAACTCACTCATCTGGCTGAGAATTTTTGCACGAGGGTCCCCATTTTTGTAAACTCTGTGACCAAAGCCCATGATTTTAGCTTTGTTCTTTAGGGCGTTATCAAGCCAAGCGTTCACTTTCGACATTCCACCGATCTCTTTGAGCATCAGCATCACTTGCTCATTCGCACCACCATGAAGTGGTCCCTTGAGGGCACAGATGGCACTGACGACGGCGGAGTACATATCGCTCAGTGAAGACGCTGTCACGCGCGACGCGAATGCCGAGCAATTGAGCTCATGATCCGCGTGCAGAACTAAACAGGTATCAAATATTTTTGCAAACTCGGAATCCGGCTCCTGCCCCTTGAGCATGTACAAAAAATTCCAGCCGATACTTTTATCAGGATTGGGTTGAACAAAATCTTTGCCGTCGCGAATCCGTTGGAATAGAGCAACGAGCATTCCCATCTTTGCAGTCAGTCGCAAGGCCTTGCGACGGTTCGCCGCATCCGACATATCCTGAGCTTCGGGATCCCACATCGCCAACATGGAAGTCGCTGTACGCAGCCATGACATCGGGTGGACATTGGTCGGCAGCTTTCTTAGCTGATCGATTAATTTACCGTCCAAATTCATTTCTTTTTTAAGTTCGGCTTTAAAAGTGTCAAGTTCGGAAGTATTTGGAAGTTTTCCATTCCATAATAGCCAGCTCACCTCTTCAAAGTTTGAGTGGGCCGCTAAATCTTCGATGGTGTATCCGCGATAACAAAGAGTCACATCAATGATCGACGAAATCCCCGTGGTGCAGGCAACTACGCCCTCGAGACCGCGATCAATAGCTCCATCGTAAATTTTCACAGGTTCAGACATGATGAGGATCCTTTCGTAGATACCTTGTTATGACATAAAATTTTTGGTCTGTGGAGGGTTTTTGCTCTTTAGGCGAGTTTTAAAACCCTTTCTTTCACTTCAACAACAATCACGGTGAGATCCTGAGGTAGGTTTTTGGACTTCATAAACTGCTGTGTTTGGAAAAAGACTTCATTGCGCAGGTTGTGAACGTCGGACTCTGCCGATTTCTTAACAATGGAATAGAATCGTTCCTCACCAAAATACTCGCCCTGGGGACTGGCCGCCTTAAAAAGACCTGGAGAACACAGAATTAATTTATCTTTCGGTTCAAAATTTAGACTTTCAATTTTGTACTGCTGAAGATCCTTGCCCTTTCGAACAGGCTCCTGTTCATATTGAAGTCTTTTCAGATTTTTTGTTGCGTGGGAATAGTGCACAGCGACCACATCGCCCATATTGACGTAATCCAAACGCAGGTGGCGACGATTCATGGCTCCGTAAAAGCAATTAAAGCGGTCTTTCTCGTCGATGTTGGGCAAAAATTCTTTTTGCAGAGCCTGTAATAGGTGGCTTGGTGCGTAGCTTTGCTCATCGGAGCGAGCTTGAAATGTAAACTTCATAAAAACCGACAAAAACAAAGCCGACAAATTGTAGCTCGATGACGAACTTAACAGCATGCCAAACTGCATTTTATCCCGATGCTCAAAGATATCAAAGTAGTCTCCACCGGTGAGAGAACTGGCGATGAACTTTGTGCTGAATTCGAACCCAGGAATATGCGGAAATTCTGTGGGAACAACCTGACGTTGAATCTCCAACGCCTTTTTGAGCTGAGAATGAATATGAATCACCAAATGCTCAAGCTGTTCATTGGCGCGGCCCAGCTCTTTTTGATAGGTCGCTAAATCTTTGTCTTTAAGTTCCAGCTCTTTTTCTAGGGCTTTGATCTTGCTTTTGAGAGCCGACGTGTCATCCATGAGGGTCATCCATTGGTTTCATCCATTATTCTAAATTGCCACGGCTGGGATCTCGGGCGCAACGTGTAAAATATCTTTCTTGCAATCACTAGACCTCTCTGAGTACATCGACGCTGGGAGATCATGTCTTTGTAGGGGGGGCAATGGCCGCAACATTTTCACATCATTTGGTATTGGTTCATTCGGAACACGATTATTTCGTGACCGAGTTGAGTCGTATTGCCGCCGATATGAAATCTTCGTGGTCGCCAGAACTCACCTTTAAAAAGTACCGCGCCCTCGTCGAACAGGCTTCCAATTTAGACCTCCCTGAAACGCCAAGAGAACGACTTTGTTGTCTGCATGATTTCTTCTTTAATAAACGCGGATTTAGTTCGTTAGCTTCAAAACCGACTTTGGATAAGTGTTTGCTTCCCTACACCCTTTTAAGCCGAAGTGGCCCCCCAGAAGTACTTTTATTGCTATTTTTAAGTCTGGCTAAAAACCTTAACCTTCAGCTTGAGGTTTTGCAGGGACCCACACTGTGGATTGTAAAACTTCTCGACTCGGGCAAGCCGCATCTTTTTGAATTCAACTCCACGTTTCGCGAATATTCTAAGGCAGAAATTGTCGACATGGTGAACGCCGGTTGCGATTTTACCCAATCGGTAAACGCAAAAACACTTTTAACAAGTTATTTGTCTTTATTAAAGACCCAATCCTTGCGAGAGCGCAGCCTGGTGCAGTTTTATAAATTGCAATCACATCTGATCCACCATCAGCCATTTGCATTGCAACATTTAGTGGATCGGGCGCGGGCCGCCTATGCCATTGGCGATCTAGTCCGCGCCGCCGAAGACCTTGGCCAATATATGACGTTTCGCTCGGAAAAAGTGACAAACAGTCGCTACGCGAAGCTCCTGCGCAAAATGAAATCACGGCATTTTTAAAAACTTGCCATTGTATATACATGTATATACAATGGGCACATGCTGCTTTTTGAGTTAGTAGACGCCTTTCAATCAAAAAAGATCAAATTCGCCATCGTCGGAGGCTACGCTCTTGCACTACAAGGACTCGTGCGTAGCACTGTCGATATTGACGTCGTTCTGAGTTTAAAATTCAGTGATTTCCGAAATGCCGAAATAGCATTAAAAGAAATCGGACTGGTTTCGAGGGTTCCGGTTCGTGCGCAGGATGTTATCAGTATGCGTGAGGAATTTATCCAAAAAAGAAACCTGATTGCTTGGTCTTTCGTCGATTACGACGATCCCGGTCGCCAGGTTGATATTATTATTACTGAAGAACTCAAAGATTTAAAAATAAAGACGATTTCTGTGGGAACACGAAAAATACCTGTGGCAACTTTTGAAGAGCTTATTCGTATGAAAACAATCAGCGGCCGCCCACAGGACTTAGTGGATATTGAAAATATACGGGAGCGACTCAGTGGCAAAAAAAACAAAAAGTAAAAAACTGCCAACATCTGAAATTTCGCCACTGCAGGCAGTGCAGTTTTTAGAAGACATGCGAAAGTTAAGCGCCGATACTAACGAGGCAACAGTTCCCATCAGCCTAAGGGTGCCAGGTCATCTTTTACGCGCGCTTAAAACACGCGCGAAAATCGATGGCAAAAGGTACCAATCACTCATAATAACCTTCATAAGAATGGGCCTTGATAAATAGTTAGTGTCCGTAGATATCGAAGCGGACCATCTTGCCTTCTACGCTTCGCGAGGGTTTGTAACCGCAGAGCCAATCACTCTTTAGCGCTCGTTTAACAACGAGCTTCTTTTTTGCCTCTTTCAGGCCAACTAAAATAACCTCAAGTTCTTTTTCTGCCGTCGGTGCAGTGATCTGATCCAAGTACTGCATCCCTTTGCGGGGCAATGCTGTTCGCACAAGATTGAACATGGGGTCGAGATAAAAAACCTCGGCGTTGGCAAATGGTGCAGATGTTGAATCGTCGTTGATCGAATTTAACAACAAAGGTTTGTTCGTTTGGTTCCATCTCCACGTCGCGTTTTTAACCAAGGCCCACACAAACTCATTTTTTTCGAACCCAACCACCTGAGCACCGAAGTAGCAAAGCTTAAAGGCATCGCCCGCAAGTCCCAAAGTTAAATCGCAAATAGAAATACCTGGCTCCACACCAATGGCTCGCGCTAATAAATCTTTGCCGCTAGAAATTCTTTGTTGTTTGTATTTTTGCTCGTCGCTTTCGAAATCGACAAAAATTCCGTGTTCATTGCTCTGACTTCTCTTGAGAGATAGGCGCGAGGACTGTGGTGAAAACTCTAAATAGAAATCGCTTTCCGGAAGACTCGTCTGCACGGTCGCTTTTAAATCCTTTGTACAATGATCCTGCTGGTCAGTCGTCATCAAGTCCGTTATTGAGTTTGGCATTGAGCCAGGCGTTGAGTTAGAACAAAAAATGATCATGGGGCTTCTCGTCTGATCATGGGGCTTCTCGCCAGTAGATCGGCTGCGGAAGCTGCGTGAGAACTTCGACAAGATTCTTTGCAACATCTCCAGTGAGATGATGAGACAAGTTTAAAACGGTTTTTTGATAATCGTCGATCAATTTCTGATTCAGCTGATCGAACTGTTCCAGTTTTTTTAAAAAATAAGACTCTCCAATAGCAATCTTAAATTTTTGCAAGTCCGTATTTTGCGACAGTCGTTGGCGTTCTGTTTCGGAAAGATCATAAAATAAAAATGCACAAAAAGAATTCACGTAGCCGGCGCGAAGATCGCCCATGATATTTTTTTGTTCGCCATTGCGGATATCAAAATCCAAAAGGTCGTCACTGCGCTGTAGTAGAAGGCCGAGGATCTCTCCCAATTTGCGCAACTCAACATGAATCTGAGGAGACGATATCCCTGCTGCTAAAAATGGCGCACGCATGCACCACTGAAACAACGATCCAGTTTTTAAAATGTGGACCTGATCCATTTGTTCCTTCGTCACATTTATTTTTTTAACGTGATCGTCTTGCAACCATTCACCCTCGATGAGATCCGAAATGGCTTTGCTCGTCAGCTGAATGAGCTCGATGTTGCCGTACTGAGACAGATTCACCATCACCCGAGCTAAAAGGTAGTCGCCAGCAAGAACAGCGTACTCCGGGGTGAACTTCACCCACGCTGCTGTTTTTCCACGGCGAAGGTTGGACCGATCGATAAGATCGTCGTGCAGCAAGGACGAATTGTGAATAAACTCCACCGTTTGACAGAGCAAATGAATGGCTTCGCGATTTAATTGTAAACACTCCGCCACCATTTGCGTGAGCTTCGCGCGAAAGCCTTTTCCACCATCAAACAAATCATCATAAAGATTATTAAGCTTAGGTAAGTACGATGGAAAATCTGTAGTCGAATAGATTTTAAGATCCACGGTGTGACATATAACAAACCCCTTGGCACGACACAACACAACCCCTGCACCTTGACTCGTTTACTCTGCGCGTTGTACCGTTTTATATGCGCCAATTCACCACAACTCTATCGCCACGATTTCATCAGACTGATTCTGCAGGACTCTTGTTTTTTAACGAAGCCTTTACCCTGTTCCACGATGCTTACGAGGAATGGGTTGAGCACATTTACGGAAGCAAAAAGAACTGGTTCCAAAACGAAGCGTGGGCCGTTCCAATAAAAAAAGTGAGTGGTGATTTTCGACGACCGCTTCTGGCCTTCGATGCTTGCGAAGCGCGTGTGTCGGTGAAGTCTGTGGGAGAAACTTCTTTTCAGCTCGAAACTGAGCTTCTGCAAAATGGCTCTGTTTGTTGCACCATAGAGTCGGTGCATGTTTTTTTAAATAAAGAAAAGCGCATAGCTCAGGGAATACCCGACCCCATTCGCGAAAAACTAAAGCCTCTGAGCTAACAGAGCTCTAGAAGCGCAAGCCGACTTTTGCTTCTGGAAAAAGTTGATATCCTACGTCAGTTTGAATAATACCAGAGCCATCGGGATTGGGCCCAAAGAGACCAGTTCCGTTGTCGTTGTAGTACACTTTTCTGATCCCACCCGGTTCATAATTAAGACCCACATCGAGTAAGAAAACGACGCTTTTTCGAAGTTGAGCCGTTAAACGATAACCCAAACCCGCATAGACATCCTCCGCGGAATCCACACGAATCGCTTCATTGCCGGCAAATATCCCGGGGAAATACTTGGTATCCATGGTGGACCACTTATACCCGGCATTGATGTAAAAGCCTTTCCACCAGCGCTGGCTTAATCCATTATAGATTCGCAAACCCAGAAGCGTGCTTTTTGAAATGGTTCGGCTGCCTTCATTGGCAATGTTAATCTCCAGCACCCCATCCGTTGAAGTTCTTCGCCGTTCGTAGCCGCCGGTCAGCGACAGCCACGGCGTGAGTAAAAACTCGGCGCTGGCGGCAGCACCTCCACTGAGCATAGGAACGGGCACTCCCCCTACAAAAAAACCAAAGCGACTCATGAAGCCCTTGGAATAATCATTAAAGGCTGGAGCAATCGCGCCGACTTCCGAAGCCGGTGTACTGGCAACGACTTCGGGTGTTACGGCCTCCGCAGCGACCGTGCTTTCCTGGGCGTAAAGTGATGAGGAAAAAAGCAATAAAGCGATGGTTACGTATATCATGTTTTTCATGCTTACTTCGATAGCACCACCTCGACCTAGGTGTCAATTTAAGCTGAGTTTCTAGAAGGTTTTGGCCGCCTTCCCCGCAAAAGATATCATGGTGGGATGTACAATGTTTTAATTCCCTACGATGAGCTGAAAATTGATTTCGACGAAAAAAATAATACTCTCAATTTACAGGTGCCATGGCTAAAGATTGCCACTCAAGTCGAGATTGAAAGCCCAGAAATATTAAAACAATGTTTACACAATTTGCAGACAAATCAAATGACCGCCTCGGACCTGCAAACCATCAGCACCGTTCTAGAGAGTTTTAATAAATACCCGGTTTACTACATTGTGCCCTCCCCTAAAAAAGGCGATGAGTTTCAGATTGTGGACGATAAATTAATTGGTAAGAACCTTTTTGAGAGTCTTTCGCAAATTTCCTCCCTCGAAAAAAATTCTCTTGAGGGGATAAACACCGGGAATATGTTGGAGATGCAATCGGCGGCCAGCAGAAAAGATTTTAACTGGAATATCGAAGAAGCCTTGGATTTTTGCTCTGTCGAAAACCAAATTCACCCCGAAAGTCTTTTGACGGTGGCACGGCGATATTACATGTTGGACTCCGTAGAAAACAGCAAAGTCGTAACGGTGTATCAACAAATAAAAAGTCTCCCCAACGATCTTCGCTCCAAAGCTGTCGCGTTTATTGTCAGACAAAATCATTACGTCACTGAACGCTGCCTGGGCTCTGTGACACCAGCCTTGCTCAATTCACAAAGCGCCAAGCCCTTGGTGGAAGAGTTCCTTCGCGAAGAAACTGGGCATGACGCCATCCTCGGGCGAGCTCTCAAGGAACTCGGGTTTCAAAAAGAAAATTTACCTGTGAGTATCAATGCAAAAGTTATTATGGATCTTTTGGCCTTTGCCGCCAAAAGAAATTTCCTGGCGTTTGCAATAATGATCGATTTTTTCGAACGCAGCAATTACTCCGAAACCGATCCTTTGGCAGACTTACTCACTGATTGCGGAATGGCCTCCGCCGCCAAGTTTATTAACGTTCATATGAATATCAACGATGCCGGGGGACACGAACTGATGTCTTTGCAGTTTCTAAACACCATGGCTCCTTGCTCTAAAGAATACGCCACAGAAGCGCTGATGTTGGCTGAACTGATCAGCGTGTTTATGAATCGCGTTTCCACTGAAACCCTCAATATCTTTAACAAATGCAAGTAATCAGGATTCTTCTCGCTGTCACTGGTGTTACCCTCATGGTCTCATCAGTGGGATGGACAAAAAATCAATCCAGTCAAAAAAGTAAATGGCTTACGATTCTTTCAAAACTCAACCAGGATATTGATAAGTCTTCGGCCAAGTTGTCAGAGCCCAGTTTGTTGGAAGCCAATCTCTTAACAACCCACAAAGACGATCTCCGTATCATTGGTGAAGAATGGGCAAAACAAAATGCCGACAAAACTAGCAAGAGCTACAACGAAAAAAAGAATATCTTCTACATGAATGCTGTAGATCAAAAAAACAAAAATGATTTTGTAAGTTTGCAAAATGCTGCAGAGAGTACGTCTGCCGAAATCGACGAAGCCCTGATGCAATCGATACTCAACGATGCCAGCGCTTATACATTTTTAAAAACTCCTTCCTCAGCCGCCACGATGGCAGAACTTGCCATCGGGTTTTGTTTTTATAAGGCTCTTATGGTGCATTATTTTTTGTTGCAACGAGGAGTGGCGCAAGTACATATTAAAAAAACAAGGCTCGAATTTGTCACAATTTGGAGGGGTTAAAGAAGGTTTTTAAGAAACTCTTGAGACTTTTGCAGAACAACTGGGGGGATTTCGTGGCCTCCAGAAAATTCGACCCATCGCCCTTCCCAGCCGCTTTTTTTAAAAAACTGGAACAAATCCATGCCTTGTTTTACCGGGAGGACTGTATCCTTGCTCCCATGGGACTGGAGAAACGCTTTGGTAGGAAGACCTTCCAATGATTTTTTTAATTTTTCTAAATTGAGCAAAACGGTGGAAAGCAGCAACGCGCCTTTGAGATGAGTGCCTGCAGCCTTCAACAGATGGCTTGCCGTCATTCCGCCTTGGCTAAAACCACCAATGACGATGTTTTTGTGATCTTTTTTTAATTCTTCAATAAGCTCCTCGAGCTGCGGGAGAATGTGATCAAGCCCCTCAGGAGTCGCGCTGGCGTAATCTTTAAATTTTCCAGTGAGCATGGCTTTTTGCAAATCTTCGACTGAGATAGGAAACCACGCTCGCCCTGTCATTTGATACCCAATATCCACAGTCTCGGGTCCATTTGGGAAGACCCAAGTCCACTCCCCGTTGGGATCCATCATGTCTGCCAGCGGCGCAAGATCGCTGTAATCGGCCCCATATCCGTGAAACAAGACAACAACGTTTGACTGACCTGGATTTTCGACAATACATTCGACACCACTTATTTGTTTGCGCATAATCACGGTCCTACCAACAAAACAACGGAAACACAATCATGCAACCAAAGACGACATATCTAAAAGACTACCAAGCGCCAGCATTTTTAATTCCCGAGATCGATCTTTACTTCCAGCTCGATGAGGACAGCACAATCGTCACTGCAAAAATGCAGGTGCAGAAAACTCGCTCGTCTGGTCGCTCCTCTGGCGGAACGGCCGCGCAGCATCTCAAATTGGATGGCGAAAACATCACACTTCGCAGTATTAAAATCGACGGACAACCCCTCGCGCCATCAAACTACGAAGTGACCCCTGACTCGTTGACGCTTTTTACAGCCCCTGAAAGTCGCTTTGAGCTCGAAATTCAAACGGAGCTCAAGCCCCAGGACAACACTTCTTTTGTTGGCCTTTATAAAACTAAGAAAATTTTTTGCACGCAAATGGAAGCGCAGGGGTTTCGTCGTGTGACCTACTTTTTAGACCGTCCAGATATCTTAACTAAATACACAACCACCATCGAAGGCGACAAAACTAAATACCCCATGCTGCTTTCAAATGGCGATCGCATTCACAATGCCGATTTGCCAAATGGCCGACATCGCGTGACTTGGCAGGATCCATTTCCGAAACCTTGCTATTTGTTCGCCTTGGTAGCTGGGGATTTGGGCTTGGTTAAAGACGTTTACACAACACTTTCAGGGCGCAAGGTGGATTTGGAAATCTATACCGACAAGGGTAACGAAGCGCGCTGTGCCCATGCCATGAAGTCGTTAAAAGAATCCATGAAGTGGGATGAGGACGTTTACGAACTTGAGTATGATCTCAACGTTTATATGATCGTAGCGGTGGATGATTTTAATATGGGGGCCATGGAAAACAAAGGTCTTAATATTTTTAATTCGAAATTTGTTTTAGCTGACGAACAGTCAGCAACGGATTCTGAGTTTATGGGAATCCAAACTGTGATCGCCCACGAGTACTTTCACAACTGGTCTGGAAATCGCGTGACCTGTCGTGATTGGTTTCAGTTAAGCCTCAAAGAAGGCCTCACAGTGTTTCGCGACCAGGAGTTTTCGTCGGATCTTAACTCCCGGGGTGTAAAACGAATCGAAGACGTGACTCAGTTGCGAAACCGCCAGTTTCCAGAGGACGCCAGCGGAATGGCCCACCCCATTCGCCCAACCTCGTACATGGCTATTGATAACTTTTATACTCGCACCGTATACGACAAAGGTGCCGAAGTGATCCGCATGCTACAAACTCTTTTAGGCCGCGATGTATTTATCCAGGGTGTAAAAAAATATTTCCAGCTCTACGATGGGCAGGCTGTTACCACCGACGATTTTATCAAAGCCCATGAGATCACATCGGGTCGCAACTTGAGCCAATTTAAACATTGGTACGACCAGGCGGGAACGCCAACTCTCACCGTGCGTGAGCAGTACGACAGCGATCGCAAAGAATTGCGTCTCACAGTCTCGCAAAAAACAGTGGATCCGGTTACGCAAAAAAGCAACAAACCTTATGTAATTCCATTGAAGTATGCAGCCTTTTCGCCATCTGGAAAACCGCTTGGCCTCAATTTGGTAAAAGGCGAGGAATCAACAAAAGGTGTTTTAAA
This sequence comes from Bdellovibrionales bacterium, assembly GCA_031429075.1. Classification (GTDB taxonomy): domain Bacteria; phylum Bdellovibrionota; class Bdellovibrionia; order Bdellovibrionales; family JAGQZY01; genus JANPLN01. The sequence continues at coordinate 45,264 of JANOYW010000017.1, forward strand.
GATAGATGCTGAGGAGAACGAGTTTTTGTTTGCTCATGTAAGTGAAAAACCTGTGTTGTCTCTGCTAAGAGAATTCTCAGCTCCCGTTAAACTCCAGTACGATGCCCTTTCTGAACCCGCTAATGAAACATTGCTTTTTTTAATGTCGAAAGATTCGGATTCCTTCAATCGTTTTGAAGCCGCTCAAAAACTCTACACCCACTTTTTACGCAAAACTCTAGCTGATATAACAGCAGACAAAACCCTCAGCGAAGATTCGTCTTTAATGACCGCCATGAAGCAAGCTTTAGTTCATCTTGATCACGAAGACCCGGCGTTAGTTGCCAAGCTTTTAACGCCTCCGAGTGTTGGATACTTTATGCAGTTGTGCCCGGGCGAAAAACCAAGTGCCATCGAAAAAGCGTATTGGTTCTTCTTTGCTTCGGTACAAAAAAGTCTGGGGACTGAACTGCAATCAGCTTGGCAGTACTGTCAAACCCAAAAAACTGAGCGCACGTCTCGCGCCGCCGACTATCGTTCGCTAGAGTCCGTGCTCTTATTTTACATGACCTGGGGAAAAGACTTTCAGCATTTGGATTTTTTAACCAAAGTCTACACGCAAGCCCAGACGATGACCGATGTGATGAATGTACTTATGGTAGCCACCCACAAACAATCGGAAGCGCTGTTTGAAAATTTTCTCCAAAAGTGGAAGCATGACAGCCTCGTGATGAATAAGTGGTTTATGGCACAAGCACTTTCGTGGCGTGAAGACGCGCTGGAAAACGTGAGAGCTCTTCTCGTACATCCCGCTTACGATAAGACCAACCCGAATAAAATATTTTCGCTGGTTTTTTCGATGATTTCACTCAACCCGCTGCGCTTTCATCGCCCAGACGGTGCTGGTTATAATTTTGCTGCGGATCAGATTTTGGATGTGGATCAGCGCAATCCACAGGTGGCTGCGCGAATTGCAACGTGCTTTAATGAGTGGACTCAGTGGCATCCAGAATTAAAGACTCTGGCGAAAAAACAGATACTGCGTGTTCATGAACATCCTGGGCTGTCGAAGAATGTGTTTGAAATCGTCGATAGAGCCCTAAAAATGGATCAAAATGCGAAATAGGGCTTCACGAAGTAGCCAACCATGTGTATACTTATATTTTAATGAATGACATTTCTGTAAAAAAAATACTGCCCCATCTCGTAAAAATCATAAGCGAAACCAATGGCTTGAGTCTCCAGAGTACTTTGGAGCTCCTGATTGGCTCTGAAGACGTTCCCGATTTGATTAAAACTCAAATTTCAGACTTTTCAAAAAAGCTCGATCTCTTTCGCATTAACCAAGCTCCCATCGAAGACCTTCTCGATCACTCTGTAGGCCGCGCTTTTTATGAGTTTTTTCAAAACTTTCCCTTAAAATATCGCGAGGAGCATATCCATCTCACTGGGTCGCTGACTGCCGAGTTTGTTTTTCCGCGCTTGCAAACACTGCTCAACGGGGAACACAAAAAGATCTACGAACAAAAGATCAAAGATGTCTTTGGTTCGCAAATGTTTCCTTTAGACAGTCACAAAAAAGTAAATGATTTGATGCGCTTGCAAGACAACGAACTTTTTGATCGTTACTTAGAGATTCTCTTGCTACCCAAACTTATTTTAACATCAAAACAGGCCCATGCGGATGCTGCCTACCATATGGCCAGCGAGCTCTACTACAAGTACAATGTCGGTGCGATTCGCATTAAATTTACTCTTTCGCGCGCGACCACATCAAGCAAAGAAGAAATCCCGGGCGCCGATACTTTGAGTAGCGAAGAAGTTGTTTGTGGGCTGTACGAGGGTTTTACACGCTTTCGCCGCGATCATTCGGACTTTGAATTTATTTTGTCGCCGTGCTTTCGTAAAGAGCCCGAGTTTTTCGATGCAAAACGCTTTAAAACAAAAAAATCTCATTTTGATCACCAAGTTCAATCTCTCTTAGATTTGTTAGAAAAATTCCCCGAGCTCTCTGCCCATGTGACCGAGGTGGACACCGTTGGTTCCGAAAAATCTTTGTACCGTAAAGAGCATTTTAAAGAGATGAAGTTTGGACTTCGTAAGCTGCAAACGCGCGGTCTTAAAATTCGCAGCCACCATGGTGAAACCTGGGACACTCTGCGCCGCGGAATTCAATCCGTAGATAATGCCATGAACATCTGGCACGTGGATGCCGTCGAACACGGGCTTAGCCTTGGCATAAATCCTAATTTTTATTTTCATAAAATGTATCAGTCAGTTCTCGCGAAAAATCGTAAAGGTATCGCCATAGACCCAAAAAGCCAAGAGTACCGCGAACTGATGGAACTTGATTGGAATGGTCGCGATATGATTCGCGAGCATCTCATCAACGGCACACCCGTGAGCCAAATCGAAGAGATTTATTTTGTAAAAGCCAAGTTCCACGCCGCTCGCGAACTTGAACACTACCAGCATGATGTTCTCAACCGCATGATCGACAAAGAATTGTCGGTGATCGCACTGCCGTCTTCGAACAAAAAGTTAACCGGGCAGTTTGAAGATTACAAAGAACACCCCTTTAGCTGGTGGGAAAAAAAGGGCGTCAAACTCGGTGTTGGCACAGACAACTACGTCACGCTGAATACAAATTACATTCGCGAAATGATGATTCTATTAATTACCGATCCCACCCATCTCAAAATCACCAAGCTGCTTATGGTATGCACCGGAGAAAAACGCCGACCTTACATAAGTCAGCAGCTTTGGAAACTCCGCAAAAGGCTGACCTAATGATCCATATTCTTTTTGTATGTCTTGGCAATATCTGTCGCTCTCCCTCCGCCGAAGCCGTCATGAAAGGCTTGGTCATTCATCACAAGCTTTCCGACCGCTTTTTTATCGACTCTGCAGGAACAGCAGGACACCATGAAGGTGAAGAATCTGACCCACGGACTGTTGTTCACGCGAAAAAGCGGGGCTATGATGTCACGAGTATTTCGCGCCCGTTTCTTTCCGATGAAGACTTTGAGAAGTTTGACTACATCGTGGTGATGGACGACATCAACTACGCAGATTTGCAATCTTTTGATATCCAGAAAAAATATCTCCACAAAATTTACAAGATGATTCAGTTTTGTACACAATTGACCGTGAAAGAAGTTCCCGACCCTTTCTACGGTGGACCTGAAAGCTTTGAACAAGTTTTAAATATCCTCGAAGACGCTTGCCAAGGGCTTTTTGAAAAGATAAAAACCGACCACAAGTTATGATTTACCACGAAGAAACCGACGGTTTTATAGTTGAAGCTGAGCCTACGTATGTTCCGGAGCAATCCAAACCAGAGAACAGCCAGTATTTTTTTGCTTATCGAATTCGAATTCGCAATACCGGCGAAAAGAAAGCCCGCTTGCTGGCGCGCCACTGGATCATCATGGATGGCGAGCAGCGCCGCGAAGACATCGAAGGTCCCGGAGTGATTGGCGAACAACCTTTCTTCGAACCTGGAACCGCCTACGAGTACACCAGCTTCTGCCCACTGCCAACTCCCACCGGCAGCATGCGCGGTAGCTACTTTATGAAAGACGCCGAAGGAAATGATTTTAAAATCAAAATCCCACTCTTCTTTTTACGCGATCACCGCCACAATCAATAATTTACCCTTTAAAGATTTATTCTTGATCGGATGAAATTCCAATTCTTTTTTGTTTTATGTTCGATGGATTCATCAAATTGCGAATTGCTTCAAAAATTTCGCGGAACTTTGAATCATACTTTTTTTCTAACTCACTCATCTTCAGCGCTAACTCTTTGTTCGTTAATAAAAATTCTCTTAATTTTACAAAAGTCCTCATAATTTCAATATTAACTAGAATTGCTCGTTCACTTCGAATAACACTCGATAACATCGCCACACCTTGCTCAGTAAATACAAGAGGTGCATAACGTCGCCCTCCCCGACTCCTCACATCGTTTGAGATGCCAAGTTGGCATCTCAAAGATTCTCCTTCAATTTCAGTAAGTTGGAACATGAAATCATCTGGAAATCTTAATTTATTACGGTGGACGGCCCGATTCAACGCTCCCGTTTCTACCTGGTATAATTTTGCTAAATCGGAATCGACCATGACTCGATGACCACGAATATAAAATATTTTATAACCAACTTCCTCATTAGAAATTTTAATTGTCATGTGTCCTCCTTGGGGAAGAACTCTTCAATTTTTAAACCAATCTGTGATTAGCTCTTAGCTATCTACATTTTTTTAATGTTCGCTTTTGGGAAAGAATTTCCGATTGTCTCTATTAATAAATATACTAAGAGACTTCGCGCTCGGGCATGTTGGGGGCGTGGAACGCCATCTCGCGGTCGTTGCGGCGTACGATAATTTCGTGAATATCGCGCTCGCGAAAGCCTAAAAACTTACGTCTGACTTCGCCATAGGAATTTATCAGGGGTCCTCCTGAATTACCGGGATTGATGGCTGCATCGCGGTTTGCACCAAACCTTCTAGCCAGCCATTGGGCATCGGTAACTGCCGATGGAGCGCACCCCATGGGCAGTGAACGGCTCTTCGCCCCATCAGTTCCCCAGGATGTATTGCAAAAAACCTTTCGGATTCGCAACCATTTCGGGAGTCACTTCAAGAGTGGACTGAAAGTTCGACTCGGGAAGCTCGTACTTAAAATCGCGCAGAAGGCCTTCGCAAACTTTCACTAAGGCCCGGGCACCCGTATTTTGCTTGCGCGCTTGCGTAGCAATCATTCGAAGAGCTTCGTCGGAAAATTTAAGTGTGATTCCATAATGACGAAAGCTGCGAATATATTGATGAATGATGGAGGCCTGTGATTCCTTAAGGATCTGAAAGAGCTCTTCTTCGGTCAACGACGAACACGATGTGACTACTGGCAAGCGGCCAACAAACTCTTGCTCGAAACCAAACTGCACCAGATCTTCGCTCTGTACTTGCGGAAGATAGGCCGACGAATCCTCGGAAACAGCGCCACGCACTTTCGTATTAATGCCAATTTGCGAGTCGGATAAGCGTTTTTTGATAATTGGAACAAGCTCTGGAAAAGCTCCGCTAAAAATAAAAAGAATATTTTTTGTTCGTACAACCTCTTTTTGGAGACCGCCTTTTTTTTGCAGGTTCATAAAAGTTCTAAACTGCGAAGCAATATCGTGGGAGCTGTTGATGTCCACATCGGCGTCTTCGAGCAGACGTAAAAAGCCAAACTGCACTCCTCGCCCGCTCACATCTCGGCCCATGCGGCCGGGACTGGAGGCAATTTTATCCACTTCGTCCACATACACGATTCCATTTTCGGCGAGGCGCAAATCACCCTTGGCCTGTTGAACAAGATCGCGGATGATATCGTCCACATTGGCGCCCATATAACCCACTTCACTAAAGCGTGTGGCATCGGCTTTTACAAAAGGTACACCGATCATTTTTGCAATAGAACGTACAAGAAAGGTCTTGCCCACCCCTGTAGGGCCTAACAGAAGAACATTTTGTTTTTGATAATGCCCCATCAAATCGCCCTCTTGTTCGGCATGGATATGGCGGTAATGATCGCACACAGCCAGCGCCAATGCTTTTTTGGCTTCCAGTTGACCAATGATGGTTTGATCCAACTCTTCAACAATTTGTTTGGGAGTGTAATTGAATTCAAAGTTATATTTTTTTGCAGGAGGTGTTGTGGACTCTATCTCATTATCGGGGGTCGGCAGTGTTTCCATGGAAACCACCTGCACCATACCACCGAATTTTTTTTGCACCATATCTTGAAGTTCTTTTTGGATGTCTGATGGCTGAATATCGCCTGGTTGTTTGTCTGCAGGTTGATTGTCTGCAGTTTGATTTTCGTCTGGGCTTGTTGGGTCTACATTTTCTTTATCCATTTGTTGATAATGAGCTTGGATCGTGGTTTGGCAAGGTCCAGACATTGGTGTATAAAAGAATCATGGATCTACAATCGCTGGTGCAGGATTTAAAAATTAAAGGCTGGCATATGAGTGAGAGCCTAGTGCCCGCTGATCTTTGCGATGACTTACTTTCTCAGCTTCTCCTCCATAAACAAACGAGCCAATTGAACAAAGCGCAAATTGGACAGGGCGTTGAAACACAAATTCAGAAGGAAATTCGCGGTGATTTTATTCGCTGGATCGATTTTACACAGACCACATCCTTTGAAAAAAAATTTTTCGATTGGCTTAATTTATTTTTACAAAAACTGCGGCCGGAGCTTCTGTTAGGACTCAGTCAGTTTGAGTTTCATTACGCATTCTATCCCCCCCAAACACATTACGAAAAGCATATTGACGTGTTTAAAAAAAACTCCTCCCGGCAAATTTCGTTCGTTCTCTATTTGAATAAAAACTTGACACCTACTGACGGCGGAGAAATTGTGCTTTTTGACGAGAAAGATCCCTCTCGGGAGTCACAACGATTTGCACCGCACTTTGGACATCTTGTCCTGTTTTTAAGTGACACCATCTATCATCAAGTGAATTTTACAAACCGAGAGCGTTTTTCGGTCACTGGGTGGCTTAAAAACCGCTTCTAGAGCCGATTTCCCTAGCTTTTCATCTATAAGACATGCTTATCGCCGAGATAAAAAGAATGAATTTCTATTATGGATACCACCTTGATATATCTATGAATCACAAGAGCACCTAACTAAGGACGGGGTGGACTCAAACCCCGGAACCGAGGTGCTCTTGAAGGAAATAGCCGTCTAAGTGTTTTTCTTTAATCTGCCAAAACTTCTTAAGCCGTGAGTCCGGCTCCCACCAAAAAAACAACTCGATAGAGTCCCGTCAAAGGCTTTCCACGCTTTTTTGTAACGGTTTTATTTTTTTTATAGTACAACAGCACGGAATTTAAGTGGGGGCACATTCGTGAAAAAATTTTTTCTGTTCTCTTTTTTTATAACTATTTCATTCATCGCAAATGCTGGCTTGTTAGAAATTTCTATGGACGAGCGTATTGTTCCTAACTCTAGTGGCGAAGTTGAACTTTGCTGGTTTACCACTAAAAATTCCACCACTCGTCCTTTACAAATGAAAATAGAAAATTTTGTGCACGAGCAAATTATGGATCGAGCCGGCCTCAAGGTTTCGTTTGTGGGACTTTGCCTTGAACACACAAACCCCATGTCACCTATCGGGATTGGTTTTTACGATGCCACCGACAACACCGAAGGAATTCAAAATACAATTCAGGGGCTGGTCCCCCTAGAGGACTCTGGGCATCCTTCGACCTATCATCAAGGACGCTATACGCAAAATAATTTGGTGGAGGTTGTTTTATCCTCGCGGCTGCAAAGAGTTCGCCCTTCACTGATCAAGCAAGCGGACCCGCTCTCTGAACGCGGATTGGAATCTCTTTTTTTAAGTATAGCCCTGCATGAGGTTTTACACGCCATCGGCATAAGTCACGAGCACAATCGCCCAGATTCCACGTGTTTGTTCGAGAAAGATAAAACCTATTCTCCCTTTTCAAATACTCTGGTTGGTGACTATGATGATCTGTCCATCATGAATCCCTGCTACACGCGCATGTATGATTTTGAAAATACTGGACCCATCGCTTTGTCAGCTGGTGATATTCAAACCCTTCAGGCGCTTTACTTTTATTCGTTTTAATATTTTTTAACGATTGATATCCGTCGGACGTGGAGCTTGGCTGTTTTATCGCCGTGTGCAAACTAAGACTTATATAATAGATAAGCTTTTACTAACACTACCGCATTTTCTTCGAAACTCATGGATGTGGATCAGTGCGTGACTCAACGTGAGACACTCTTCCGCCTAAAAAACTGTCTAAGATTTTTTCAGCGTCTAATTTTTAATTAGTAATTTGACCCTGACTATTTTTTTTGCGCCCCCATTAGCGTTTGAATTTATTCGGAATTTTCTGACGCCTGTCTCAATGCGGGACAGGCGTCAGTTTTGCAACAGCTTTAATTATATCTTGTTAGGTCCGGGGGGATTTTAATGAAGAAGTTTGTTTTATGTTGCTTTCTATTCTTGAGTGCCTGTGGTGAAAAATCTTTTCAAACCACAACAACAGAGCAGTCCATAACATCAACGGATGACGATGACAGTTTGTTACTCATCCATCAGGTCAACTCCGGTGGCGGAACTTCTTACGCCGACGATAGTTCTTTCTCAGCAGAGACCTCTATAGGAGCTGTTGTTGTTTCAAGCGTAAGCATAGATACCGATGTTTTAGTAAGTCTTGGTTTATTTGATATTTTAAAGTTTGAATTTTAATTTAATTTTTAGGGGGATACGTATGCGCCATTTCCAGATTAAACTCTTTCAAGTATTGTCGATGTTAACCACTGCCACCGCCGCCCAGGCCGTGTCGCTGGATTCGTCGTTCACTTATCAAGGGCGATTTGCCGATGCCGAGCAAAACCCTCTCTCTGGAAACGTGAATCTCCGCTTTCAAATTTATTCTGCAGACAAACAATGTCTGTTGTATGAGGAAAGTCAGGCCGCAACGATAGCTAAAAATCAAAAAGGAGTTGTTACCGTAAAAGTCGGCTCAACTCCTGGAAGTGCAAAGCGCACAAGCAAAGATCCTGGTCTCTTGATGCATGATGTATTTTCAAATGAAAAAATCTTTTCACTCGTCAATTCAAGCTGCCCAGCGGGGTATGTTCCTGCTGGTGGAGACGGCCGAGTCTTGAGAGTCTTCCTCAACGACGGAGTCAAAGAGACGGCGATCACCGATCAGCAGATTTCAACGGTGCCCACAGCTCTCGTGGCAGAATCGATTCAGGGATTAACACTGACAGATCTCGATAAACGCTTTGCCGGAACTGATGGCAAGGATGGAAAAGATGGCAGCAACGGAAAAGATGGGGCTCAAGGCCCCGCAGGAAAAGATGGTATCGCTGGGAAAAACGGAATCGATGGAAAAAATGGTAAAGATGGACTTAATGGTAAAGACGGTCTGAACGGAAAAGATGGCCTTAACGGTAAAGACGGTGCACAAGGCTCCGCTGGTAAAGATGGAGCACCTGGCGCTCCTGGGAAAGCTGGCGCAAATGGACTCAATGGTGCTCCAGGCGAGGTTGGTAAACAGGGTCCACAGGGACCTCAAGGTCCACAGGGCCCCAAAGGCGCTGATGGTCGTGGAGTGGCGTCTCTCGGAAGCTCTTGCCCCGCAGGTCATCACATGAAGGGTCTTAACGCCAACGGCACGCTTCAGTGCGAAAGCCTAACAACTTACATGTTCAACCCAGCAAAAATTAAACTATTCAGCACGATTGCAACAAGCGTTGTCTCATACGCCAAGGTCATGTGCCCGGTGGGTGCGGTTCGCTTGAGCTGCTCTGGAACTCGCCAAAAAGATCAAAAAGACACTTGCGTCGAAGAAAACTGCGGGCTTGTGGGAGTAAGACCTATTCAAGAGGGCACTCAGCAAGGGTGTGACGTTTCGATTGATACCGACAAAGACACGTTCCCTGCTGTCTATGCAATCTGTTACGTTCCATAAGATCTCAGCGACCAATAAATAGATCTCAGCGACCAATAAATTGAGCACTGTCTATTTTGCAGACAGTGCTTCACCGCCAAACTCTCCTTATTTCACATAGAACGGCACTGGAATTGAATAAGCATATGGTAGGGGGATTTTATGCGATATTTCTATTTTGGCTTTTTGTTTGCTGCGATTTCGACTTTCTTTTTTCAGACAACCCTGAATGAAAGACAACCTGCAAGCTACCCTAATTTTTCTGGAAGTGCAGAGCTAAATCCAGAGGCACCAACACCGCGAGATCTCGCCGCACCAATCAACTCACCTAACCCCTTTTCCATGAAGAATATCGAAGACACCTACAAAGGGTTTTTGGCTAACGAAATCGCCCTTTCCGAACAAGCAAACGTGTCGCGCGTGCGGTTGCAGTACTATCTCAACCTCCGCAACAGCAATCCTAATTACAACTATTATCTCAACGCTTCTTCGCAACTCTTGCACGCCATTCAACAGGAACAAAACAATCTGTCACGCATCGAAGGGCAAAGACAGTCCAACAGCCGTTATGCCTTTGAGAAAATCAATCTTTTAGATTTATCGATTCAAGTTGGTTTGCGACCGGAGTCGAAGGCTCGCATCGTGGAGCTGAAAGAATACATACTGCATATACATTACGTTTCCACCTCGAACGCTTTCCCAACTTCTTTTGCTGCTGTCTCCAATACCACTTGGAACAATGAGGCACTTCTCGAATTCACACCACGATATAGCACAGGCACCGTCAACAGCTCGCCAGAAATTCCGTTGAGCAATGACTTTATCGGACCCCGCCTCCCCGAAGCCACCAGCGCGCCAATAAATTCACCGTCGGGAACAACCGGCACCGTCGCGATTTAACAACCCGGAGCAAGTTCATCCTCAACGAAAAGGGCCGCTGCCCTTTTAAACCCGTTTCGTCTGATCCTCCTGATTAGCCGATTTTCAATTGTGGGCATTTATTTTTTGACGTTCTCCATCAGAACTTGACGAGGATTTTGCGTTTTTAATTCATCCTTACCAAGGCTTTCTAAAAGTCCACACCATGCGATCTCGATAGCTGTGACTTCGTGTCAGGGCGAAGCTATCTGGAGCTTTAAACCAACCTCTTACGAGAATTATCCTGAGAAGATTTAAAATTTAATTCTTTGGAAAATTGGATTTTAAAACCCGGTGTATATTCTTTTTTCTAGGAGCAAATATGAACAGACAAACGAGCTTTTTTAAACCTGCAGTCAAAGAATTTGGTGGATCTCTTGCTGTAAAGGGAAAACGTAAAACAGAGCGAGTTTTAGATAGTCGTAAGCCACTGCATTTTGTTTTGAAATCTAAAAAAAGCACAAATCTTTATTCCCATCGAATTCTTCTTCGCAAACTACTTTTTCTTTATGCGAAAAGATTTGGGATCAAAGTTTATAAGGAGAGTGTGCAGAAAGATCATTTTCATTTTTGCATAAAAATCACCAACCGCGCGCTTTATCGAGGATTTATTCGTGCGTTGACAGGAGTTATTTCGCAAAAGCTCGGAAAAGGAATCTGGGCATTAGCGCCCTATTCTCGCGTGGTATCTTGGGGGCGGGAGTTTTTTGCGGTACTGGATTATGTTTTGCTAAACGACTGCGAAATCAGCGGCATCGTGCCTTATGCCATTCGAAGCTCGAGGAAAGGTCCCCCGGAGTGATGTTTTTCTGTTTGAGGCCACAACTATATTTTTTTTATGATTGCTAAGTATCTTAACGATGCTTAGTGCCTCAACTTATCGGTAGAACTCCTTAGCGCGTTGTACGATTTGCTATCTAAAACCATAAAATTCTAAGGAGCACTCATGTTTTTTCAGTCTTTATTCGGTTTTGGTCTATTGATCAGTGTGTTTTTAAATTGCAGTTTTTCTTGGGCTTGTTCAAACGCTGTTTGTATTGGCGACAGCGTGATCTATTCCGCCGCCGATAAAAAAGCGCAAATCGATTGCTTCACCTGTCTCTATAAAACATCTCGCTTTGGTGAATGGTGGAAAAAACTTTCGTGAACACTGTGTCTCTACCGGTGGTCGGGTTCAACTGATCACCGATTTAGGAAAGTGTGAGCCAATTTGTGACGACTCACCTTGAATTGGATCATGAGCGAACTCTTTGGGCTTCCACCATCAGAAATCGTGATGGTTCTGTAACATTACTTGATGGACTTAACCCAGCCACGGCAAAAGCCATGGGAGTCCAAACTCGACTCACATGTACGAAAGTACAAATCCACTAAAACTAAAAAACCCCGGAAGTTTTGCTCCCGGGGCCTGCAACCGCTTTCTAATGTAAATCTAGATGCTATCTTGATGTCGTACTAAAATGTAATAGCGGCTTTAGTCTCTAAACCATAAACAGTTTTGGGGTCGTTCTGGCCGCCGGCTTCGAAGGCCGCTCCAGGTGCAAAAACGCCAAAACGATTCACCCACTGAACATTCTCGTAGGGCTTATAGTTAAGAGTGATGTCCACCTCAAACCCTACAGCTTTATCCACGGATGCTCCTTGTATAGGATCGCTATTGAGCTGGGCGTATGTCAATCCCAATTGTGAATCGAAGGTGTCTGACCACTTGTATTTAAAGTGTGGAGCAAAATACATCACGTTGCTGATGGTTTCTTCGTCGGCGCGGAAGGATGGATAAGATGTCTCAACACCAGTTGCTTGCGGACGATTGCCCGCTGTTCTGAATAAATCATATCTTGAGAGCGGATGATTAAAAAGCAAGAAGGCCACATCGTAGTTGCGATCAAACATAAAGCCTTCGTAATTGTTCACAGTGTTTGCATCATCGCCACTGGCAACCCCTGCTTTAAGACCGGCATGAAATGAGGAGGCTTTGGGAACCCAATCAATTTCAAGAGCCACACCGTAGGCATCCATACTAACAGTTCCAAGACTTGATATAACGCCAGTTTCACCTTTTTGCGTGGACGCTTCCATACCAATTTTGAACGACTCACCCACCCAGCGCGAGAAAAAGAGGTTGAGATACTCGCCTTTGAATCCTGCAGAGGCAGGTGAGGTGGCTGCACCATCACCAAATACAGGTGTTCCAGGAGCCGAATTTCCGTAGCGACCGGCATGGCGAATTCTGTACATCGCTCCTAATTTTAATTCTGTGTCAGGATTTTCGTACATCACCTGTAACATGAAGTCGTCGATATCGTCTTCGTAACCCAATTCACCCTCGACCACTTTGGCCATCATCGGCGTAAACGTAAGATTTCCGAAAGACATTTTGTAGGCAACCATGTCGCGGTTATCAAACCAGTGATCAAAAGCACCTGTCCCTGCGTTGTACGACATTCCCAAACCAAACTGCAATGGAGCGCGACCCACCGTGAGCACACCAAATTCTTGAACAAAAGTCAGATAGAGTTCGTTCACCGCGATCATATCGGCTTGTTGGTTATCACTGAGAACATTGTTGTTTGTGCTGTTATTATTTGTACCGCCGCCAACACCCGAACCGAAAAACTGACCCAGCTGCGAGTTTGGATATCCACCAGAATTTAAAATATCAAACCGACCCTGAATTGTAAGACCGTCGTAAGCCGTGATTTTTGGCTTAAGGACAAGGTGATGCAAAATGTATTGTTTGTTTTTTTCTTCGGAATTGGCTTCGGCGTTTTCGACTTTTACGCCTTCGACGCGGTAAGTTCCCGTCCAGTCGATGTCACCGGCGTGGGCGAACGTTTGTAAAAAAGTCATTTGTAATAGAACAGTGCAAAACACTGTGAGTGTCTTAGACATAGAATCTCCTTCGGGTCACTAGCGTGATCCGCGGTTTAGTGAGAGCTTCACTTAGCGTGAACCTCTTTTAAATCGACGGTTCATTAACGTGAACCTCTACGGCTCATTTCTTCTTGGAAAAATTTCTTGTAGAGGATGGTCCATTCGCCGGACCCCTCGTGAACTCCGCGCTTCATAGAAGTGATCTTCTCACGGATATTGTTGTCGATGTCACCCTGCTCTTGGACCCATTGGCCGACTACGAGCCGTGTTTGGCGCATGATATTGTCTTCCTGATCCTCATCGAAGTCGATCAGCTCATTGCCCCATAATTCATCAATAATAAGTCGCGATAGGTAGGATTGTCGTTCTGCACTGATAATCACAAAATGATTCCTTTTTCTTCTGCCATCTTTTTCTTCATCATTTTAAACATCTTGTGGCGGTCAAAGCCCTCGGTCTCTTGCTTTTCCAAGCGATCCAAAGCCAAGTTAACTTCGTTCTCAAGTTGTTTTTCTTCTTCGTAATCTTGCTGAATAGTTTCGATGGTTTTTTTAAGTGCTTTTTCTTTGCCTTCGCGGAAAGTAACAATATGTTTTTCCTCGAGGTAAGCCAAAACTTTTTTACTTAAACTTTCGATCTGAAAAGAGTTTAGTCGCATGGTTTGACTAAATGCGCACAGCGACTTAAAGTCAAGCCTCATGATTCGCAAAAAGCCAGTTTTGTTTATTCTTATCGCAATGCTGACGCTCTTTATCATTTACGTCGCAGGCTGGCTTATTCGCACCGATCTACTGATCAAAGAAAAATTTGCCTCCGGGCAATTTGTCTCTCCCACTCAGTTTTTTTCGCGCTCATTGGAACTGGCACCGAACGGTTCGCTGCAGGAAAGCGAATTGCTCACCCTTTTGCAGAGCCAAAATTATCGCGAGCGCGTTTGGGGAACACGACTTCAACCCTCGGATTATGCCAAGTCCACGGGCGAAGAGTGTGTTAAAATTTATGCACAAAGTTTAAAGTGTTACGCTTTTTATCACCACCTCAAGAATAAAATTCAGATTGTCACCACCGACGAATTGGACCGCATTTTAGTTTTGCTGGAAGTGGATCCTGACACCCAAGAAGCAAAAAATTTAGAAAGCTTAATGCTTTTTCCACAACTATTTGCTCAGTATTTAGGAAACCAGCCCATCATTCAAAATCCCCGTAGTTTGCAAGAAATTCCCCGTCAGTGTTTGGACGCGGCTCTCGCCATTGAGGATCCGCATTTTTTGGATCACCAGGGCGTTTCGTGGCGTGGCCTCCTGCGCGCTTTTTGGGTGAACTTGCGAAGCGCGCGCATGGCCCAAGGCGGGAGCACGGTCACCCAGCAGCTGGTTAAAAATTACTTTTTGACTCCCGAGCGCACCGTTTCGCGCAAAGTGAAAGAGATCTTGATTTCCTTTCTCGTGGAACGGGCCGTTGCCAAAGATCAGATTTTAGAAACCTACCTCAACATTATCTATCTGGGCCAGCAGGGAAACTTTCAAATTCGTGGTTACTCGGCAGCGGCGCAATTTTACTTTCGCAAAGATCTTTCGAATTTAGACCTCGCGGACTGTGCCCTTTTGGCGGCGGTGATCAATAGTCCAGGATTATTTAACCCCTTTAAAAATCAGGAACGAGCTCTTCAGCGACGCGAAAAAGTGCTGTCGGATATGGAAGAGCAAAAGCGAATTCTACCTGAAGACAAGATTCTCGCCCTGCAAAAACCTTTGCCCGAGAAGGCGGCCATTGAAGTTCGCGAGACCGCGCCTTACTTTATTGACGGCGTGATCAAAACTCTTCACGCCGAGGGATTTTACGATCTTTCGGGTTACAAAATCTATACGACGCTGGATCTTCCTTCGCAGCGAGCCGCGCAAACAGCCGTGCAAACCCATTTAAAAAATCTTGAGAGCAGTTCTGCCTATCACAAAAAAAATACCGCCCATTCCTTGCAAGCTGTGCTTGTTTCCAGCGATATCAAAACCGGCGATGTGCTGGCCCTGGTGGGTGGACGCGATCATCGCATGACACCTTTTAACAGAGTCATCGAAAGCTCTCGCCAAGTAGGTTCTATTTTTAAACCGTTGGTTTTTTTGACCGCTTTTTATGAACTCACAGATTTTTCTCCCACAACTTTGCTCACCAACGAACCGTTTGAATACACGTCCCACGGACAAAAATGGAAACCCAAAAATTACGACGGTAAAACCTCGGAGCATGTCCCCGCATTTTACGCTCTCAAAGAGTCGATCAACATTCCCACCGCCAAATTAGCTTTAGATGTGGGGCTTGATAAAATTATTGCTGTGGCCCGAGATCTAGGCGCTATTTCTGATATTAAACCCTATGCTTCGTTAAGCCTAGGAGCCTTCGAAATGACCCCATTCGAAGTGTTGCAAATTTATACAAATATCGCACGCTGGGGCCACAAAAAAACTTTGCGCCTCGTGAGAGATATCGAAAACAAAGAGGGCGTCAGTGTTTGGCGGCCCGACGCCGGCGAAGAGGCTTCGATGATCGAAACTGGAAGTTTTGTAAATTTAATAAGTATTTTGGCGGAAGCCATGAAATCGGGAACTGGCCAAGGGATCAAGGCCATGGGTCTCGACATTGAGTGTGCCGGAAAAACAGGCACAACAACAAATTATAAGGACGCTTGGTTTGCCGGCTTTAGCGCTGATCAAACTGCTGTGGTGTGGACTGGGTACGACGACAACACACCTGTGCAGTTATCTGGAGCCTCTGGTGCATTGCCTATTTGGACAAACTATATGAAGTCTGCAATCGCGCAAAAGGGACCTTCGGCTTTTGCTTGGCCGCGCGAGGATGTGACAACACTTTCTCTTTCGCCCCAAGAGTTGATAGAGCTTGGAATTCCTGAGGAAAAAGCAATTCCAACGGTTCTGCTTTCGACGCGCCCCAAAAAGTGATTGCATGTTTTCTAGGATGACATTAGATATTTTTCACTATGTCTTTTTTAGCCCCACAAGCCTACACAAAAGAAACCCTGTCGAAGGCGTTTGACTGGCTTCAGTACCAGCCAGACTCCGTAAAACAAGTGGCCACATCTCCCGATGTGCTTGTGAGCCTGTTTCTAAAAGCCCAAAGACAAGGCATCGACAATATCGATATCGATGCTCCTGTGAGTTCAAAAAGATTTTTGACGGATCTTAAAAATTTAAAAAAAGATTTTGCGCCGTTTGAAGAGTCCCTCGGTGGAGGTGCTCCTTCGCCAGTCATGCAAAACAGTTCCATGCAAACGCAAGTTTCACAGCAAATGTCGCAACAAGTTTCGCAACAGGTTTCACAAACTGTAACCGTTACAGAAACGAAAGCAGCAAATGTTCCTTTCCAAGTGTCTTACATGCAAAGCTTGGATCATGGCTCGCTGCAGGCAGTGCTTGATGTGCAAACGCGCTTTAATTTAAGCACTCCGCAAGAAGCCCTGCGGATGCTGATTTCTGTAGGCAGCAAGCAAGTTCGTCAGTGGCCCTAACGACGGCCCTCACGACGGCCTTAACGTCGGCCTTAATTATGGCCATAAACGTCTCGTTTTGAGGCAAAAAAATTGTCTCAAAAAATTTCAATACTGTTCTAAAGTCGTACACTAAGACGTCCGATAATATATCTGTAGGGGGTCCTATGAAAATTGCTCTTTTTGTTACCGTCTTACTCTTCTCCACATCTGTATTCCTTTTTCAAAACTGCTCAAAAGGCGGCTTCACGCTAACGGATGATGCTCAGTTTCGATCTGATTGTGAACAAGATCCAAACATTTCCGAGGATTGTTACAATCGCGAGGAAGAATTTTTCGATAAACAATTGGGACAGGTTACGAATCCAACAGATATTTTATTTGTTCTCGACAATTCGATTTCCATGGAAGTTATCGCAAATTCCATGCGTGATGGATTTAATTCTATTACTGCCGGTCAGTACCCACCAGACACAAAAATGGCCGTGACCTATATGTCTCCAGCCAAGGTCAACGACGATGACACCATTGATTACGCAAACGTCCACCCTATTCTCACCGCAGAGACCGCCGCTTTGATAATAAATTCTCCAGGTTATATGAACTTTGTTTCAAAGGATGGTTTGGATAACTATAGAACTCTTCTCCCCACACTTCTCGAAAAAACTGTGGCTTTTAACTTCAATATCTCCATTGCTGAATTTACTGTTCTCTACCCCGAAATTGACTACAAAGATCCTCAATATGGAATCACCGTAACAAAGGACAATCTCAAACTTCAGCTCAAATACAATCCTGATTTCCCAATGACAGATATCAAAAAAAATACAAATCCCAATGCTGTCGATGCGAGAAAAAAACTCTTCGCCTACAAAGTTTCAAGGCCTGGCTGTTCAGAGACTTGGTTTAGCCCCAATACGCTCGACACATCTGGAGTCACTTGCCTGGCTGCCGCTGTGCAGTTAGCGCCGATTGGTACAGGCATCGAAGCCGGCATTGTTACTTTGGAACAATTTCTTAAAAAATCTTCCAGCGAAAGTAAAAAACTATTCAGAGACAACGCAAAGGTAAACATTGTTCTTGTCTCTGACACCCACGAGTCTGGATATGAAGATGCAACGTTTACGACAGATCTCTATTTTGGAACACCGGGAGCGCGAAAAATTCGACCGGTCTTAGGAGACTTACAGGCTGCCATTCAGCAGAACAATCCCCTGGTGTCTTCCTTTAAGGTTCATGGCATCGTGCCCATGCCCGAAAAGGGCAACCCTTTGCTCGAGGGACTGAACTATGACCCCAATGGAATACCCACAGATCCGCTACAGAGTAGCGTGAGCGGTGAAGGGCTCAATGGCTTTGCGTACTTGCCTTTTATTTGCAGCACGGGCGGCCTTGCGGTGCATGCGGCCAGTAACAATTGGTCGCAAGTCGCCCAGTCAATTGTTGCAGAAGCTAAGTACGCAGGCAACGTGGTTGTAACCACAAAACAGACGTTCAAAAAACTCTTGAAAGTCTCCGTCAATAATATCGAATACGATTTAAATACAATCATCTTAAGCACAGACATGAAGTCTTTTTCGATTCGTTTGGATGACTCGTCCGTGCCACAAGTGAAAATTGCAGTGACTTACGAGCGCCAAATTTAACAAAGCACGAGGTCCTTATTGACCATCCCCCTGAGACCTTATAACTTGGGGAAATGTCTC
>JANOYW010000018.1:0-50331 GCA_031429075.1 Bdellovibrionales bacterium
GTCGCCGAAATCATCGCCCAGATTCAAAAACACGCAAAACCCGGCGATACTATATTGGTAATGAGCAACGGCGGCTTCGACGGAATCTACCAAAAGCTCATCACCGCGCTCTCGTAGGGAGGCGCCGCTCTTTTCTAAAAGGTCCCATACGCTTTTTTCGCCGGCAGCGCACAATTGTGTCTCACACTGAGACACAGCTCGACAAAAGCCTCAATTTTTTGCGTGGCATCGCCGATAAAGAAATGTCGGGGGAACTATGCTTTTTTCTCTATCATTTGTGATTCTAAATTTGTTTTTGGTGCATGGCAGACCTGCTGATGACGCAGTTACAGGCGCCACGGGACGCACGCAAGAAGACCAACAAATCGACGAAGCCTGTGCACCGCGAATGGCACTAGGCGTAGACCACTACGCCGCCTGCGTTGCCGAAAAAGGCCGCGAAGCCGAGCAGGAGCGCAAACGGGCTGCCGAAGCCAAACGATTGATGGAAGTGAACGAAATTCCCACAACACCCGCAGCCACAGCCCAAGTGTGCAACCCCAGCGCCGCCTTCCACGCGTGCCTGAGCGCCAGCCAAGATGCCGCCCGCGCCAATAATCCCAGCTCCACAGATCATCAAATCAATGCATCACTCCAAGCCTGTCGCGCCGCCTGCAACGCCGACTCCGCCCAAGTGCTGCGAAACTTCCTCGGCGACTGCCGCGACCAAGACTACAGGCAAACAAAACAGGCGATGTTGCAAACGATGAACAACTGCGGTTCCGGGACAGCTGCTGCAGATCCAACGGGTCCCTCAAAGGAAACGGCCTTGGATATCATCACATCGGACAATATGAGTCTCTCTGATAAATTCAACGCACTCAGCTTGCGCGCCGGAATTTCGTTCAACCCCGTAGGCAACTCAACAGGCTCGTTTGCAGTAACGTCGGATACCGACCTTGGTGACGGCATCCGTTATCAGCAAACCACTTCACGCGATGGCAGTGTGGTTTATCAGTACTGCAAGGGCAGCAGTTGTTATTCATCTTACGATGTTGCTTCCTCCGCACCAGCCCCTCCTGCGGTTTTTCCTGTAGTATTCACTCAGAGTGGTGCCGGCGCGGCTGTACCACTTGATCCAATGGGTGAAGGAACTGGTCTATACAACGGATTTCAGACTCCAACAACCAATGCAGAATTCGCGGAGTCGGCAGTAGATGCAACAACCGGTCTCGATGCATCGCCAAGGCCTCCTCGTCGACCCGCTAATTTAGGCGAACCAGTTCCAAGCGAAGTCGCGGCTGGAGCACCACCGGTACCGACGACCGATCGTGATGCGCAAGACACAACAGCACAAACAACTCCAACGGACACGAGCGACGATCAGCAAGTGGTCACTCCTGTTCAACCTAATGAGCCGGTTAATTATCAAGCTGGCAATTTTGCAGGATTGCAAAATGCGATGAGCTCTCCTGCAGGCGGAGGCATGGCCTCCTCTAGTAGTGCGGGTGGCGGCGAAGTGAGTAACGGTGGATCCTCGAGCGGAGGTTCTTTTTCCGGAAGTTCAGCGAGCCCTGTTTCACGTCCCTTAGCCTTTGCGGGCTCGGGGCAGGTTTCTCCATCAGCCCTTCGCGGTGCAGACGCTCCAGCAGCATCTGTTGCCGCAGGATCACGCCCCGCAATGGATGTGGCAGCTCCCGGTGGTGGATCTCGCGGAGGTGGCCTTGCAGATCTTGGTGGTGGCCGCATGATGGCTTCATCTCGTCCCACAGGACCAGCTTCGCTTGAATCTTCCATGACCACAGCGATGCGTTCCGACAGCTTCTATCGAACTTCCGGTGGCCGTGGTACAGGCGCCGCTGCGCGAACTAGTGCGAGACGAACAGCTCCATGCAAGGGACCTAACTGTCCTCGTAAAGCGCGTGCAGGGATCGCTGCCGCTAACTGCGATGGCAACCCGCAATGTTTATTGGCGTTAACTGGAAAGTTGCAAGGACCGCGCAGGCAAGCTGCCGAGGAAGTTTGGGAAACCGATAGTAGTGGTGTTCGACGGATTCGTGCGAGCGCTGGCGAACGTGGAATTGCGAGTGTTCAAAGAAACACGGAGCCAGGTGGTGTCGTGCGCGGTAAAATTCAAGATGTTTTAAATCACCTTGGCAGTTCCGAAGTCTTCAAAGTAGATCACGACGGAATGCTCGAAGTAGACCTCTAAACTTCGGTTCTAAATATCTCTTACTGATTAACTGAATTTGTTTGAGTGACAGCTAAACCCGCGACTTGTTCATCGCTCGGATATGGCAATGTCCGCCAATAGTTGCGAGCAATACTGCCACCTACAGGATATGCATATGCACGTGCCGCATTCGGGTTTGGATCTGAGCGTCCACCACAATTAACGCCAGCTAATTCTCCAGTCGCTGTCAATAAGGGGCTACCGCTTGTGCCGGGACTTGCAAAGTTGGTAGTTTGCAATAGTGAGTAGTCATGGAAGGGATCTGCCGCAAACCCATTAGACACAACCAACGTGCGCCCAGGAGCATCGCCAGGAGCGTTTGAAAAAACGTTCGTTCGAACTGGATATCCAGCCAGATAAGTTTCTTCACTTAGACGAAGATTATTAGTGCCCGCAGTACGCTCCGAGATCGCATAATCACGGACTATTCGTTCGCTCAATGTCATTTCGATATAATCAGCCTGAGCCACTGGTCTTGCTACTGCTTTCGAAGGATAGCTCGTTTCATGTGTCTGATAGTTAAGGCGGGGATCATCGTTAATTTCGCTAAACCCCATTTGAGGTTTTTCAGAAGGAGTTGCACCTTCGGTATAGTGAGCGGAGTTATAAACAACAACACCTACGGAGTTTCGCAGAATCATTGGTGGAGAAATACTGCGTACAGAGCGGTTGCCATTGAGTTGTGAAGCTAAACTAATCCAGTTATGGAACCCATGGCGGCAGGTCACAAAACGACCACGATTAAAGAATACTGTGCCTCGGTTTGAATAACTAAGCACGGGGCAAACCTGCAGATCCTGTTTTCGGCAAGTTTCAATTTGCATAAGTCTCACGTCGGACGAAAGTAACTGAGGATCTGTAATAACGGGTTCGTTGTTCACATTAATTTCTTCAAAGCGCTCACCCGCAGTTCTTGTTGCCCCGACAGTTTCCATCTCCAACACCGCATTCTCCGCAAAATCCTGAAACGGCAGATTGAGGTTTTGTACATCAGAGCTATCGCCGCTACGGTAGCCTTCCCAGCGTTCTTGGGGGGCAGTGGAATTGGCGTTGGCCGATGTGAAGATTGCGGTGACAGTTAGCGCGATAGTGAGTAACAAAAATGGTCTCATAAAATCCGTCCTTTTTGCTTTCCAGGTGAACATAGCCAATTACTAATAGGTAATTGCAAGAGGGGCACCACAAATTTGATTTTCTGAAGAAATTTTAGGGGATTGGGTAAGTTTTGGAAAGTGTCGAACCTCTGTCTGGTCGGCAAGTTTTTAGTCAGTGGTTTTGGTCAATGGGGATGTTGTAAATTCGAGGTTGGAATTGTGCAGATTCCATCACATCCGCTACGGATGGAGCCCCACTTCCTGGAGATATTTGAACTGGTTGTGATCGGCGCAAAGAGTTCGCAGGTTTTTTGGATCGTTGGTGCCACCTGCCCACACGGGAACGATGTGATCAATTTGCAGAAACCTCTGGCTGCCGCAAAGTTTTTCCGTTTGGGGGTCTTTGAATTCGCAATGAGCCGCTTGATGTAAGATAGTTTTTCTCAGTGCTGAAGGAATTTGTCTTCGATGGGAGAAGGGAACGGGTTCTCGATTTGTTGAAGGTTCCTGTTTATCTCCGTCTTCTTCTTGGATCACCTTGATCTTTTCGCTTTTTTTCTTCGTGCGACGATCCAACTCCTTCTTTGCTAAATAGCAAACCACGTCCGCCCATTTTTTCTCGGGGACAGCGTGGGAGATGAGATCTCCGACGGTTTTCAAAAGCTCCATTTGCTGTTTGCTTAAAGTCATTGTTAATGTGACGGATTCGTCGCGCTGCACTTTTGCTTTATTCACGACCTCGGCGGGAAGATTTAATTCCTGCGCTAAAATCAATTCTGTGTTTTCTTGAGTCGTGTTTTCGATCTTTAGGAGAAGCTCGCGTTTTTCAGGCAGACTCATTTTTCGTTGCTCGGTTTTTTGCACGGTGCGAATGGCTTGTTGCACTTTGGATAACTGCGAAAGATTTAAAGCGCCGGTTTCAATTTTTTCGGCCATTTCGGGAACTTCTCGCAAAAGCCTGGCGGATTCTATTCGCCGGAGAGCCGCCGACGGACTGTAGCCGAACTCTTTGATCAAATAATCATACAAACTGGAATAAGCCTTTTGCAGATAGATTTTGCGATGGTCGATCTCAGCGATACACTCCAAAACCAAATGGGTGATTTTTCGCTCGGTGCGCACCAGTTTGCCGAATCTTTCGACAAGCTCCAAGTTGGATAAGTTTTTCACAGTCATTTTTACCTCCGTTACGGATGTGAATGTTTATTTTCAAAAAATTTATAACACGGTTTTTGAAATGCGATTTTTGTGGGAAATTAAAAATTCTTGGACCCAATTGGAATCTTGAAAAAGTAGATCTGTAACTCATTTAAAGCCCGGCTACAAATCGCAATGACAAACACTCTCGAAGCGAGGCGTGCTTTTTTGCAAAGTTTCGCCAAACAAATTTTGCGGAGACGAAATATGTGTCAATGGAAAAGTAGATTCAATGGCTATTGAAGCGCTGTGCAAATAGAAAGTATTTTTTTAATTCTTCCTGTATGCACACGAAAGGCCTTCCCAATCAGGAGTTTTATTTACTCAAATGGAATCCTCCCTTTTATTTAATAAATTTTCTACCTAAGAAAAACTCCGAGATAGTTCTTTTTAGGACTCCTGATTGGGAAGGCCTTTCGTGGGCGGCAAAAGCACTCATATGGCAATTTCACATCCGCTACGGAAATAAGTACGCCAGACTCACCTCCGTAACGGGTGTGATCAGCTCATATTTTAGGCAGACACCTAAGAGGTACGGCTTGCAATGGGCAAGTCTCAGTCAAATCCCACTCCACCTGCAAATTCCCATCAAATTTCCTCACCCAAACCCCACCAACTCCTTGACGCTGCAAACTGGCAAAGTTACCCCTAACCCATGGGGAAATCCGATACAGAACAAACACCGCTCATGAAGCAATACTGGGAGATCAAATCTGCTCACCTGGATAAGATTTTGCTGTTTCGAATGGGCGATTTTTTCGAAATTTTTTACGAAGACGCGCAAACAGCTGCGCCCATCATGGGTGTGGCGCTGACCTCGCGAAATAAAAAATCAGTGGATCAAACTCCGATGTGCGGCGTGCCCCATCACTCCATCGCGGGCCATATCAATCGGCTTTTGGCCCACGGCCTCAAGGTGGCGATCTGCGATCAAATCGAAGATCCCAAACACGCCAAGGGAATTGTAAAGCGGGCAGTGACGCGGATTTTGAGTCCCGGCATGGTGTTTGATCCCGACACCTTGGATGTTTTGCAATTTAACTACATCGCGGCTGTTGATACGAAGACGGTCAGTTTTTTAGAGCCCACCACGGGCGAAGCGTTTTATTATCCAGTTTCACAAAAAGTAGAGCAACTGGCTTTGCTAAAAATTCTTCAACCGGTTGAATTAGTTTTATCTGCCACGCAAAAAGAAACTCTCGGCGAAGAGTTTTTGCAAATCGCCGTTTGCACAGTTCATGATGATGTCGGAGTTTCAAAAAACCCGAATACCCGAGTAAAGACAGAATCGAACACACCATCAAATCCCAATTCGAATACTCAAGCAGATAAGAGCTCAAATATAAATTCGATTTCACAGTCAGCAGATTTCCGAGAGAATCTGAAAGACTCTCCACAAAGTGCGCAACGCCTCGTCAGCTACGCTCTCTACATGCAAGGTGAGGATGTCGTAAAAACGTTGCGCGAGTTTGAAGCGCGAGAGTACGAAAATCGATTGCAGCTGGGGCCTGATGTTTTGCGGCACCTCGAAGTTTTTAAAACCTACAAGGGCGACATCAAGGGCTCGTTGTTCGAAGCTATCAACCGCTCGCTCACGGCGGGCGGGAGTCGCCTGCTGAAACAATGGTTGTGTTTTCCGCTGAGAAGCGAAAAGAAAATCAACGAGCGCCTGGATCAAATTCAGTTATGGCTTGCCAACAACGAAGCACTGAAAGACATTCGCCAAAATCTGCGCGGCGTGGGCGATTTTGAGCGTCGGCTTGGCAAGATTTCTCATCCTAATTCCCATCCGCGGGATTTAAAAACTCTGGCGAGCACACTACAAAACGTTGATAGCATTCTTCAGTACTTCCCTGAACAAAAAGACGTGCAAAAAACAGTTCTGTTTTGGCATCGCGAGATGGATCGAATTTTTGTGGACGAGCTGCCGCAAAATTTTCGCGAAGGCGGGTTGATTCAAAAAGGTGTGAGCGACGAGCTCGATGAGCTCATCAGTTTGTCCACCGACAGCCAAAGCCAAGTTCTTGCACTGGAACAAAAAGAAAAAGAACTCACGCAAATACCCAGTTTAAAAATCCGTTACAACAACGTGTTCGGTTACTACATTGAAGTCACCCACACGCACACCGCAAAAGTGCCCTTGGATCGTTATCAGCGAAAGCAAACTCTCACCAATGCCGAACGCTACACCACCGATGAACTGGCGGAGCTTGAGCGAAAAGTAGTCACCGCGCGCACCCGCAGAGCGGAGCTAGAGATCGAAATCTACCAACAGCTTAAACGCGATTTGCTGGCGGAGATGTCGACGTTTTTAAAATTGGCACAGTTTTTAAACGAGCTCGATGTGGTGTGCGGTTTGGCCTGGCAGGCTTTTGAAAACAATTACTGCCGCCCGCAATTTATTGTGGCCGGTAGTTTTGCCGATAAAACTACCAATGACTACGAGCTCGTCTTAAAAAGCTCGCGCCATCCCGTGGTGGAACAAAATGTGTCGTTTGTCCCCAATGATATTGTTCTCAAAAAAGGCCAGTGCCTTTTGCTCACCGGTCCCAACATGGCGGGTAAGAGCACGCTGATGCGGCAGGTGGCCATCGCGGCCATCCTTGCGCAAACGGGAAGTTTTGTTCCAGCGAAGAGTGCGCTACTGCCCATCTACGATCGTATTTTTACGCGCATCGGAGCCAGTGATTTCCTCAATGAGGGTTTGTCTACCTTTATGGTGGAAATGAAAGAGACCGCGCAAATGCTTAAAGAAAGCACCGAGCAGTCGTTGGTGATTTTAGATGAAGTGGGCAGGGGAACCTCCACCTATGACGGCTTAAGTTTAGCGCAATCGATTTTAGAATATTTACTCACGCAAAAAAAGCCCATGATCTTTTTTGCCACTCACTACCATGAGCTCACGCAGCTTTCGCAGGTTCACTCGGACCTTGTGAATTCGCACATGGCCATTCATGAAGAGAAAGGCCAACTTCGCTTTTTGTACACGTTGCTCATTGGCCCCGCCGTGCGCTCTTACGGAATTCAAGTGGCACGCTTGGCCGGACTTCCTGCAAGTGTCACAAAACGTGCGGAAGCCTTACTGCAACGTTTGGAGGCGGCAACAACAACAGGCGAGTCCAGCGCAAGCACTCAGCAGTTGGATCTGTGGACTGCTTTAGCGCCAGTAAGTGAAGTCGAAGTTGCGCTGCCCGAGGTGGATCCGCGCGTGGAAAAACTGATGCAACAGGTGAAAGATTTGTCTCTGCAAACCATGACTCCGCTCGATGCGCTCAACAAGATTGCCCAGTGGCAGCAAGAGTTGCAGTAGATTGAGCTTTCGAGATTCAATAATTTTGAGCCGTTTTTCTTAAAAGTAATATTTTCATGTCTGTCTAAAAAGTGGTCAGTCGGGCCAAAGCCCTGGGCTGTTAGGTGGTTTGCCCGGTGGCATTCAGGTTGCTCTTAGACTTCCGTGTTAAATTTTTTTGGAGGTCCCATGCTTAAAGTCTTAATTGCATCTTTATTTTTTTCTTTAAATGCGTTTGCTCAATCGAGCTGTCTCGATTACGACATCAAGCCGCAAATGTACTTTGAAAGTTTAACCAATTATTTGTTTTCGTCTGAAGATAAAACCGGTCCCTTTTTTGAGTATTTAAAAGCCAGTGGTGTGGATCCGGCGCCTCTTCACATATCGCCCTATCCATTAGTTATCACGGGTTCAGCCGTAAAATTGCTGGTGGTCATCGAAAAAAATGGAATAAATACCTGCGCCCTGTTGCGAGTGCCGCTGCGAAAGATGTGTGACAGTGTTGGTCTTGAATATTACGGCAGAGTCCGTTTGTTTACAGATCCAATTCCGCTCAATTTACTGACCGAGATGGAACAAGAGCTTTGTAATTTTTCAACCCCCTAGGTTTGAGCTGTTGTACATTCCTATCAAACACGTCTAAAATATCGGTTAATGGCCACAAAAACGTTTCTCACCACCGACGATTTCACCGACGCGCAGCAGTTGTTGCTGCCGCCGATGGTTCCGCCGAGCAGCGACTTTTGGGAAGGGCAGTCGTTTCCGTCGCAAGAGTTTTCGTCGTGGCTGTCCCTCAATATCGAAGGGCGCCTGCGCGGTCTGCCTTCGTGGAAAGAGGCCCATCCCATTGCCATAGGTTCCTGGGGACGGGGAGAGCTGTGCCCGTTGTCTGATTTGGACGTTATCTTTTGCGGCACCGAAGAGTCGGTGAAAAACGTGATTCAGGAAGCCGACAAGCAGGGCATCGAATTTAAATACCGCTTTCCTAAAAATCCCAATGACTGGAGTGCCGACAGTCCACTGTTTGAGTCCAACGCCCTTTTTTGGGCCCGGCCCTTCACCAAAGAAGCTGCGCAGGCTTTACAGCAACAAAAAACCAAAGTGTACGACCAGCGAAATAAATTTCGCCAAAAACTCATCAAGGAGCTTGCTGTCGAGCGCAAGCGCCGCAACATCCGTCACGACTCCATTGCCAATTATCTTGAGCCCCAGCTTAAGTTTGGGCCTGGAGGTTTACGCGATATCGAGCAGGCGTTGATGATTCGTTTTTGGTTTCCCGAAAAAATAAATTCTCAGGCTTCTGTGTTTGCGGACCTCGCCCAGCTGAAAGCCTTTTTGATGACGGTGCGACAAAAATTAAATTTATTAGGCTTTCAGGACACCTTGGTGGCAAGCCACCAAAAAGAAATATCGCTTTGGTTTGGTTTTAAAACTCAGGCTGATTTTATGCGTGAATTACAAAACGTTCTTGCGCGCGGCAGTTTTTATTGTGATTTAATTTTCGATATGGCCACTTGTTCGGAAAAAGCGCTGACCAAGGTTCCAGAGGTGAAATCGGTGGCGCAGGCACTGAGTGTTCTGGAAAAAGAACCTTCGCTTTTATTTCAGGCGCGAGTATCACAGTTTCAAGATGCTGGAGAGTTTGCCTATGCACAAGCGTTCAAAACATTTTTTAATGTAAAGCTTAAAGAGGATTCTTTGCTGGCCCTTTTTCGTTCGCAGCTACTAATGAAAATTCTGCCAGAATTTTTTGTGGTTAAAGGCGTGGTTCAGCACGATCAGTACCACCGCTTTACCGTCGACGCGCATATTTTTCAGGCGGTTCGCCGCGTGCTGCGGGTGCATAACACCCCCAAACTCATTGGAAAGCTTGCGAACTATTTAAAAGCATGGACGGCAGGCGACTGGGATATTTTGCTGTGGACCGCCCTCTATCACGATTTAGGAAAGGCACGGCAGAAGGATCATTCCATCGAGGGCAAGGAACTTGTCGAAAAAGATTTTGCGCGTTTGGGGTTGTCGAAAGCCTTCACCGAGGACGTTGCGTGGATGGTGGAAAATCATCTTGTTTTGTCCACCGCAGCGTTTCGCAAGGATCCCCATTCCCCGCAAGTGTGGCAGGATTTGTATGATCGGGGAGTACATGGGGAGCGCCTTCGTCGGTTGGCCATTTTTACCGCCATCGATATTTATGCGACCAACCCCGATGCGTGGACGGAGTGGAAAGAACGTTTAATTTTTCAATTGGTCCAATCTATGGAGGCTCCACAAGGAGCGCAATTTTTTGAAATGCAAAAAGTTTTTCAAAAGAAAAATATCGATGCGGCTTTGCTTCAGCGTTTGGATCCGGGAATTTTAATGTCGCTGAAGCCCCAAGACTTAGTCAAAGATTTAACCACGGTGCTGGCAAAAAAAGACGTTCCACCTGTACTTTGTATTTCGCGCGCAAAACAGGGAACGTGGATCCGCTTTCATCATCCGCAGGATGAGGCGGGATTATTTTTGCAGTACGTGACTCGGCTGTGGCAATCGGGTGTGATTATTCATCATGCGTACATTCATACCGACCCCGACCTGGGGGTTTACGACTGGTTCGAAGTTAAAAGTGATAAGCCTCTGTCGCTGCTACGTCGTACTTTGGTGCAGGAGGTACCGATCAAGGAGCCCAAAAATTGGGCAAAGCTTTCCGAAGTCGCACTTGTGTCGGAAACCAAAAATGAATGGGTTTTTAGCTTCAGAGGTAGCGACAAAAAGGGCGTTTTGATCTCCGCGGCGCGAGCTCTCCATGATCTTGGTCTTGAGATTCGTTGGGCAAAAATCCATACTTGGGGCCGGCAAGTGGATGACGTTTTTGGAATTTCTCCCAACCAAGGTCGTGCTGTTTCGGAGTGGTTGCAGGAACTTAAAAAAAGGTTAACGTAAATATCTTTGCAGCTAACTGGTTGTGTTTGCACGCGAATGATTCAACGAGTCTAGTTTGAAATCTTAGCACTTGAAAGTTAAGGCGATCGTTGTCAGACTTTAATAGAGGTGATTGCACGGGAAGCGATCACAGACTAAAGAACAATTAAACGGAGGGAGCAAGGATGCTCAGAGATGTCCTTATACAAAAAGGTTTGTCAAACCGTGAAGCCGAAGTTGCAGAACTGGTTTCTAAGGGTTTATCTAACAAGGAAGTTGCCAACCAATTATTCGTGACTGAAAAAACAGTCAAGTTTCACCTTACAAACATTTATAAAAAAATGAGTGTAAAGTCGCGCGCGCAGCTTATCGTATGGTGCTTACCGCACATGAGTTTCGTTGAGAGCATTAACAACGCCCAGCCAAACACGCAGATTTCTGCGGGTGGAAATCAGACCTCCGAGATCGACACCATTCCCACAGGCAGTTCTCCTATTGCTGGCTACAAGGGTTAAGTTTTTTGTCTGGAGCACGTAAAGTCTCTGAGTCGCAAGTTGTGATGACAGAGCTCGTGCTCCCTTCTCATACAAATGCATTGGGTAGTATTTTTGGTGGCGTTGTGATGTCTTGGATCGACATCGCAGGTGCTATCTGCGCCCAACGACATTCACGAAAACCAGTCGTAACAGCTCATATCGATGAGCTTCAGTTTGTTGCCCCCGTTTATAAAGGATGGGTGGTAAATCTTAAAGCCAGTGTGAATTATGTAGGTACCACTTCGATAGAAGTGGGTGTGCGTGTGGATGCTGAAAATCCGCAAACCGGGGAATTCTTTCATACAGCCTCCGCCTATCTTACGTTTGTCGCTCTGGATTCGCACGGTAAACCCACCAAAGTCACGCCGGCTCAATTTGAGACTCCCGATGAGATCCGCCGTAATAAAGCTGCCATCCAAAGGCGAGACATTCGTTTGCATAAACGCCAAGTTATTAAGTAGAATAGAATGTAATGGTGGGTTTAATTTTGGGACGTCGTTTTCTTAATTCCAAAGGTTTTTCTTTAGCTGAATTGATGGTCGGTATGGGCGTATCCATGGTTATTGCCATGATCGCAAGCTTCGCATTTATGCTGGCGTTTGATGTTTATATTCGATCGATTCGACAGTACGAAACTGAAATGGAAATGTCGGCACTGATGTATGGCTTAAGATCTACCTTGGTAACAGCTCCATATCTTACTTATGGTGGGCCAGTTGCTCCAGCAGATAACGCTACGACCAATCGTGGTGCTGGTGGGAACGTGGGGTTTGGACATATTTTTTCAATCACAGATACGATCCCGAATGCCGGTTACACTGGTGAGCCGAGAATCGTTGCGCAGTTCACTCGAGAGAGAAGTTATTCAGACGTTGCCGGTCGAATAGAAGGTGTGCAAATTGTTTATCAGCGACCAGATGCAGGGGCGCGACAATCGGGAGCTATCTACATAGATACCGAAATAAATCCTGCCGCAGGGGGATGGGTTCGTTTAAGTCCTGTGAATGCTCCTTTCATGTATACACGTCTCACGAACTTTGAAGTCAACGAAGTGAAGGTGATCGACGCGCAAGGAAGATCGGTACTCAACACAGTGAGTACAGGAAATGTTTGCTTGGACAGCACTGGCGGTGCTGTCTCTTGCGTAGATCAGCAAGTTCTGTCTGCAGAACTCAGCATGACAATGCGCTATTACGTAATGGGTCCAGCAAGAGACTTTCAGTGGTGCAACCGAAACAGATTTGCTGCCAATGGAGCATGTGACTACAGTGTTAATCGCGGTTACAAAAGTTTCGACATTGATAGAAAAATGAGAATTGTTTTTTCTAACAACGCTCTGGAGCAGGGAGAGTATCTTCCTCGGCGGGCTTTTGGAAATGTCTATTTCTTCGCCCCATGGATCCGTCAAAGAGGGGCCTATGAAGTTAAATAACAAGGGGGCGATGACCATTATCCTTCTGGTTCTTCTTAGTTCCATTTTTGTGGTTATGATGGGCACTGCCGGAATCAAACTTTTGGAAGCCGGAAAAAACCTTCAAAAGCACAACGAAGCTTACAAATATTTAGTGGTGATGGAAGAGCTAGGGCAAGCTGTGGCGCGCGCCCGGAGCTTAGGTCGCAATACGGAGTGCATCGCCCACCCTGTAACCCCGGCGACTACAAATCCAACTGCAGCGATGTACCAAGCTGCATGCCCTGCAAACACGAGACACCTGTGGGTGGCAGCTCCCGTTCCAAAAACCCTTTGTCCAGGGCATCCACGAGGTATAACGTTGCAAATTCAAAACCGATACGCACTGTGTGTGCCGGATAGGAACGGTAATGCCGCAGTGGATGCTGTGGAGTTTTGCGCGCAGATCGAAGGCTTCAATTATTGTTTGTCTGGCGGTCCGTTTAATCAAAATCTTCGGCGTTTGGATTTAAACAACGAAGCCACGTCTGTTGATCTCGGGCGTCCAGGTATTTTAGCCGAACCTCCAGGAGCTTCTTTTCAGCAAACCAACGGCGGTTCATTGCAGCCGCGAAACAACACTGAAACCTGGAGTCCCAGCGTAGCGTGGGCTGACACCAACGAAATGTATACAACCACCTGCGGAACCTACGCAAGCGCCGCCGAGAATGACCGCTACTGGCTGGGATGTCATTTTTGCAATGATCCACGCCACGAATGTTGGGTCTTAAGAATGTGTCCGAGGGTTCCTGTTTTGCCTCTTCCGGGGATTCCGGGGGCCGGCGCATGCCCTGCCGGCGAGTCCCCAGCGACCCAAAGGATAGTTCTCTATTTCGAAAACAATCGCCCCAACTAAAGATTCTTCGCTAGATCCTTCACTGCGTTCAGGATGACAAGAGCTATTGTTTCAACACCATGTCTTTGACAAGTTTGCGATGAGATCGCGAGACCTGAAGTTTTTGTCCGTTAGTCATCACTGCATGCATGTTGTCGCCTTCGATCACTTCTTTGATGCAATTTAAATTCAAAATCGCATTGCGGTGCACTTGTTGAAACATGGCGGGATTTAGTTTTGTGATAATATCTTTCAGCGGTTCGTTGTGAATATATTCAAAGTTGTCGGTGCAAATATAGGTGTAATGGCTTTCGCTACGGAAATAAAGGATCTTATCCACGTCGATCAAAGTGTTTTTGGTGCCGCGCTTTACGACCACCTTGCTCAGGTAAATATTTTTTTCCGAAAACGATTCGCGCAAATGGTCCAAGTCTTGAACAATTTGATTGGACGTTTTTTTCATACACTTTTCAAGGGCTTGATTAAAACGATCCTGATTGAAAGGTTTTAACAAGTAATCAATGGCGTTTTTTTCGAAGGCTTGCACGGCGTACTCACTGTAGGCCGTTTGAAAAACAAGATGGAAGGACGGGCGAGGGATGGAATGGATTAAATCCATGCCGTTCATTTCGGGCATTTCGATATCCAAAAACACGATATCAGGATTGTCCTGTTCGATCATATTCAGGGCCTGCAATCCATTTTCGGCTTCGGTGATTTGAAACTGCGGTCCGCGCTCTTCGAGAAAGCGACGGATTTTTTTGCGACTTAAGTTTTCATCATCAACAATCAATACTTTATTCATACTTTTCTCCTTATTGTTCCTTCTCGGCCTGAGCGGGAACCTTAAATTCAACATAAGTCTTTTTATCGTCGGAGTGAATCCTGAACCCGTGTGAACGGCCGTAAAAGAGATCCAGACGGTCTTTGGTGTTTTGTAAGCCGGTACCACCGGTGGACTTTTTAACGCCTTCTTTGTAAAGTTCTCCTGTATTGGAAACACAAATTTCGTACATGGGGCCCCGCTTATCAAAAACCGAATCCGCGTTGGGCGATACAGTGAGCTCGATGTCTCCGCCTCCTTGGCGGGGAGAAATTCCGTGTTTAATGGCGTTTTCTACAAGCGTTTGCAAAATTAAACTCGGTACGGAGATATCGTAGTACTCAGCACCCACATCGCATTTAAAGCGGATGCGATCGCCAAAACGAATTTTTTGAATCTGAATGTATTTTTTGAGGATCGAAATTTCGGATCCTAAGTTTGAAAACTTTTGCTTGGAGTTGGTGAGAATTTCTCGGTACAGATCCGCAAGTTGTTGGGTCACTGAACAGGCGAGATCCGGGTCCACGTAGATCAACTCCGAAAGCACATTCAGCGAGTTGAATAAAAAGTGCGGCTGCATTTGCGTTTCGAGCAAGTTGTACTGCGCCTCGGCCTGGGCAAGCTTGGATTGAATGGCCACTTCTTTGGCTTGCCGAAGCTCAAAAATAATTCGCGCAATGGCGGCCGCCGGAAACGAAATCCCCAAAATCAAAAGCAAGTGATTGGGGTCGTAGTTTTGCCGCAAGAGGGGTTTGGAAATATAATAAAACTGAATACTCGCCGCGCAAAAAATAGCCACAATGAGCTTAATAAATTCGAAAAAGAATTTCAGCCCGCGCATGCGGAACTGAATGCCGAGCTTGTTTCCTAAAAAATCAAAAAATTGATAGAAAAAATACGAACACACAACATTAAAAGCCATGCTGATGAGTGAGATGGCTGAAAACAACTGACCGTAGGCCAGCAAACGGCTAGAAAGCAGCACCACTAGGGAAACCAGCCCCGAAATCATCAGAATCCACATTTGATTGCGGTTTTGCTTTTGCGCTAAGTCTTCCACAGCTGCTCCTCGATGAGAACTTACCACTATCGTCTATACGATGTAAAATAGAGAGCGGAGTGTGCGTGAATGGCTTTATTTTAGTACTGAATGTACTTTCGCCATTTAAAGATAAGGCTAGGAATAATCTGCACTTGGCAGCTAATGCCCGACGAGCTTTCCTCTTGCACCAGATTCTGGGCATCGTGAGTAAGCTCAAAAATCCGACCCTTTTCCTGGGAAGGAATAAAAAGGTCAATTTTTACAGCCAGTTGTTCGATGGCTCTTTTCATCATGGTTTTAAGTTGCTCGAGGCCATCGCCGGTATGGGCGCTAATAAAGACGCGATTATCGCCGCGGGCATGGAAGCGTTTTTGAAAAGGGGCGATGTCGATTTTATTGTAAGCGTGAATCAATGGTTTTTCCGACCAGTTGAACTGCCGAATCAGTTCGTTCACGACTTCTACCTGAGTTTCGAGTTGTGGGTTTGAGAGATCGATCACATGAATCAAAATGTCTGCGTTGGCGGTTTCTTCGAAGGTGGCTTTAAAGGCTTCGATGAGATGATGCGGTAAACGACGGATAAAACCTACAGTGTCGGTGATGAGTGCGGTTTGATTTGTCGTTGGGTTATCAGACAGATGCACTTTGCGCGTGGTGGGATCGAGAGTGGCAAAGAGAAGATTTTGCGAAAACACATTGGACTTTGTGAGGTTATTAAGAAGACAGCTCTTGCCGGAGTTCGTGTAGCCAATCAGGGCAAAGGTGGGAACTTTGTTTTTCTTCCGAGCCGCACGTCGCTGCTCGCGCTGAGCGCGCACGGATTCCAATTTCTTTTTAATTTGTACAATCTGTTTGCGAATGTGGCGGCGATCCATCTCGATGGCTTTTTCACCAAGACCGCGAGTTCCAATTCCGCCACCTTGACGAGACAGGGAGCCCATCCACGCATCCACCATGCGTGGCAGAGTGTCGAGGTTGCGGGCGAGTTCCACCTGCAGTTTACCTTCGTAGGTTTGTGCGCGAGCGGCAAAAATTTCGAGAATCACTTGGTTGCGATCGAGAACTTTCGCATTCCATTCTTTTTCCAGGTTTCGTGTTTGCACACCAGAGAGTTGATGATCCACCAGGATCACTTGCGCTTGGCCTTCGCGGGCCATGTCGCCAATTTCCGTGACCTTGCCTTTTCCAAGCAGTGTGGCCGGATTGTATTTTTCCATAAATTGAGTTGCAGAGCCCACCAACGTATAGCCCGAAGTGATTGCCAGTTCCTCAAGTTCTAGGAGACTTTCTTTCACTTCCTGCATGTTTTCAGACTTGAGCCCCACGCCGACGACGAGGGCTCGAGGAGCGGTGCTACGTTTTGTTATTGAACCCCTCCATGAAGGCTTGCGCTTGAAGGGCAGTGAGTACGGCCGTGTTATAAATGTCGTCGACAATTCCAGTTCGTTGGACAACGTGCGCTGGTTTGTTCACACCAATTAAAAATGGTCCGATCACTTCACCTCCGCCTAACTGCTGTAGAAGCTTGTAGGCTATGTTCCCGGCGTCTAAATTAGGGAACATTAATATGTTAGCACCATCTTTGATTTCGCAAAAGGGGAAAATACTATCCACCACGCGGGAGCTCACCGCCGTGTCGGCCTGCATTTCGCCATCCACGATGTATTCCGGGTGCTGTGTCTTTACGAGACGGGCGGCCTCTGCCATTTTTGCGGGCGATCCTTCGCGAGCGGTGAAATTGGTGTAGCTGAGCATGGCGATTTTAGGCTTAATCCCGAAGTACTCAGCCACTTTGGCTGTGTAGATGGCGATATTCGCGATCTGCTGAGCCGTGGGATTTTCGATCACCGCGGTATCTGCCAAGAAGTACATTTTGTCTCGGATCAGGACGATATTCAAGCCAGCAGCGGTTTTCCGGCGACCTGGACCAATGGTCTGAAGAATTGGTTTCACTCCCGCTTTGTATTTAATAGTGGAGCCAGTGATCATCGCATCCACATCGCCCATTTTTAAAGCCATGGCGGCAAAATAATTGGGATCGCGAAGCAACTGCTGGGCTTCACGAAGCATCACACCTTTGCGCTGTCGAGATTCGTAGAGATTCTGAACATACTTTTCGAGATTGGCTGAAGGCGCTAAGTGATCGATGATTTGCACTTTGTTGATATGCTCTAAACCTAAATCTTGTCCCAGTTTTCGTATTCTCTCCGCGTGACCAACAAGTATGGGAACAGCAAAGGCCTCTTCGCAGATATGGTTGATGGCGCGCAAAACTTTGCTGCTTTCGCCTTCGGGAAAGATGATTTTTACTAAGCGCTTATGTTTTGTGTTTTGCTGTTTTACCCGGTTGATGATGGAGCGAATAAAACTCACCTTAGTACCTTGCAGGGCTTCCAGTTCATAAACATAATCTGCCAGAACACGAATCGGTTTTTGCGCCACGCCAGAGTCCATGGCGGCTTTCGCCACGGCGGGAGCCACAGTCATTAAAACTCGGGGATCAAAAGGTTTTGGAATAATATACTCGGGCCCATAACTAAAATCTTGTCCGCCGTAGGCCTGCGAAACCGACTCGGGAACGTCCTCGCGCGCCAATTTCGCTAGAGCATGAACCGCGGCCAGTTTCATCTCTTCGTTGATTTGTGTGGCGCGCACATCGAGGGCACCGCGAAAGATAGACGGGAAGCCGAGCACGTTGTTCACTTGATTTGGATAATCACTGCGACCCGTCGCCATGATCACATCCGGGCGTGCTTTTTTCGCATCTGGTGGCGTGATCTCGGGATCGGGATTGGCCATGGCAAACACGATGGGTCGATCGGCCATAACTTTTAGCATGTCGCCACTGACGGCTCCTGCGGCACTCAAACCAATAAACACATCGCAGCCCTTCATGGCGTCGGCGAGCGTGCGCGCCTTGGTGTCATTCGCGAATTCCGCTTTAAAGGGATTCATACCGGCCGTGCGGCCTTTGTAAATCACACCTTGCGAGTCGCACATGATGATATTTTCCAATTTCACGCCGAGGCTTACAAACAATCGACCACAGGCCACCGCCGCCGCTCCAGCGCCATTGATGACCATTTTTATCTTTTTCAAATCGCGTTTGGTAATATCGCAAGCGTTGATGAGCGCAGCACCAGAAATAATCGCTGTTCCGTGCTGGTCGTCGTGAAACACAGGGATCTTCATTTCTTGCTTAAGGCGAGTTTCAATTTCAAAGCACTCCGGAGCTTTAATGTCTTCTAGGTTGATTCCACCAAAGGTGGGTTCCAGAGCTTTGACCGCTTGGATGAATTCTTCGGTGGTGTTGCATTTCATTTCGATATCAAAAACATTGATGCCGGCAAATTGTTTAAAAAGATTTCCTTTGCCTTCCATCACGGGCTTCGAAGCCTCGGGGCCGATATTGCCTAAACCCAAGACTGCGGTTCCGTTACTGATCACTGCCACCAAGTTTCCTTTTGCGGTGTAGTCGTAGACTTTCATGACGTCTTTGGCGATTTCTTTGCAAGGGGCGGCGACGCCAGGAGAGTAGGCGAGAGAGAGCTCATAATCTGTGGAACAGGGCTTGGAAGAGCGAACGTCCACTTTTCCTGCAGGTGTGCGGCTGTGGTAGAGCAGAGCTTCTTGGTCGAGATTCATGTAAAATCCTTCAGTTGAAATGCGAGACTGTATTATTCACTGTATAAAATAATTTTTTGAACCCTGAGAGTCAAACTCCGTGGACTGAGAGTGAGGAGATTAGAGGGAATAATAACGCAACGCTATATTTCGCCATAGATTTGTTGTTTTTTTCACTCAAAGAACAGATGTATGGATCAGTTATAGGTTTCAACTGTATGCCTCAATAAGGGAGTTTTATGACAAAAATCTTTTCGTTTATTTTTATTTCTTTGGCGTTCGCAATGAGCTTTGCGGCGGGCTTTGGGCAGACACAGGAGTTCAATGCGTCGCAAGTGAAATCCGTAAAAATCGAAAATCAAACAGGAGATATTGATATTTCTGCAGCGGCAGGAGCTGCGACGGTGACAGTGAATATGTTAAAAAAGCACGATGATTGCGAACAAAACGTGCAATTGAACGGATCTGAGCTGCTCGTGAAGATCACAAAAAAATCAGGATTCTTTAAAGATTGCTCGGCAAATTTAAAAATTCAAATTCCCGCAAAAGTGGATGTTGCTATTGCCAATGGTGTGGGCGATTTAAAAATCACGGGTGTTGAAGGTAACGTTCGCTACGACCTCGGCGTGGGCGACGTGACGATTGATGGCGCAGTCAAAAAACTAACGGGCAATTTAGGTACGGGCGATTTAAAAGCGTCTGGCCTGGTAGGCTCTGCAGAGTTAAATACCGGGACGGGTGATTTTCGCGTGGCTTACAAACAAGCCCCGCAAATTGGTTTAGTGAGTTTGCAAGTGGGCACCGGCGATGCGGTGGTTTTACTTCCGCAAGACACAAAATTCACAACCAAATATCAATCTGCCGTCGGTGAACTTAAAAACGAATTGGCAGTAACCAAAGACGCAAAATTTAGCGTGTCATTTCAAACAGCGGCCGGCGATCTGGCCATTAAAAAATTGTAAAGCCGAATTACGAAAGAATATTTACTTTATCATGGAGATAGCATCGTCAGTCCTGCAATAGAATAGGACTCAGTTCCACTTCATATGGGTAGTGATCCGAACCAACATAAGGGCCTCTTGAATAATTCGTTACGCGAACTATTTTTGAGGTGAGGCAATAATCAATGGGAATCCTCAAAAAGGGTAGTGATGATGGCCAGGTGGTTACCAGGCCCTTTCCTCGGGGAATTAAGAGTGCGGCTTCATCCATCAACTTTTTGATTTGGTGAGACCATGGTGAAGCATTAAAGTCGCCACACAAAATCGTTGGTTTTTTGTTGGCTTGAACAAATTGAGATATCATATTTGTGTACTCATTGCGCAGTTGGGTTCCAACGTTTCCAAGAGGTGGGAAAGGGTGGGCTGCGACAATCCCGATTGTGTGACCAGCTAGTTGTATTTCGGTGGAAATGAATGGAATTTCCGAATTATTTTGGCGATGGATGCGGGTGTTGCTAAGAGGGAATTTGCTAATAATTCCGATTCCAAAATTACCATCTTCCATTACAGCCGTTCCGTAAGGGAACTGAACTTTCAACTCGCTAAGTTGCCTACCAATAGAAGGCGTGATTTCCATTAGCAAAACCACATCAGGGTCTTTCGATTTAAGATAATCTTTAAGCATATAAATCTGATCATTTGAACTATTTAAATTAATCGTGACCACCTGGAGAACTCCACTGGCGACGGACCGAGCATCTGTTTCTGGCATATAAAACGGGTAAAGGTTTAGCGAATTCAGTATCAGACTAGGAGCAAGTAAAAACCATAACAAGTAATTCTTTCGATCAAAAATTAACATTAGAATTAAAAAGCAAAGGCCTAAGAAAAAATACTGTAAAGAAAAATGAGAAAATAAATCAAAGAACCAAAAATACCCGCCACCATGCCCTAAAACAGAAAAAATCAACAGACTTATAATGGCTCCCACTAATACATTTCTTGAGTTATTTACTGTAATAGCCATCGGGAATTTTCTTATTAGAGGGAGTTAAAACTTTAAGTTCACGAGATTTCAAACGTTCAAGAGCCATTTTCTCAATTTGATCTAACTCAACAGGCTTACCCGACCCTGACTGTTTAACGACGTACTCAACACCTAAATTATTGTTGATCGTGTCCATTTCTTTTTCACGAGGGGGTTGGGAGGTCTCTACTTCGTGAGCGTTGAGAAACTCATTAGCTTTTTCTTGTCCCAATTCCTTCGTAACTAGTGCTGCCCAAACAAAGTGTCTGAAGGCATCGCTTTCGTCATTTCGCCCCTGCTGTTTAAACACTTTCAGACTTAAATCGTCGGCTTTTTGCTTAGCTTGGTAGACCTTTAGCGCGTCGGCAGGATGCTTCGCGATCATCTCGCGATCGCCTTTAGTTAGACCTTTTGGATAATTGAATGGAAGGGTAGATTTATGAGTCGTTTGTTTACACAAACTATCGCACCGGCTAGGACAGTCAAAGGTTCCCATATCGACAGAAAGAGTGCTGCACCGAATACTACATTGAGCGTCTTTTTTTAATGCAGATTCGTTAAACCATATTTCACAGTCGTCCTCCGCAAGTGATTGGAAACTGAAAAGATATATGAAGAAAAACAAAGCTTTGTTTATCATAAGTCTAAATTACACTATTGAGCTGAGAATTTGAAAGGTTTATTTACGCTTCCAAAACGGTCGACGGGATTTTTTTTCCGCGTCGCCTTGGCCACCACCTGAGCCATAGCCGCCTTGCGAGCGACCAGAACCTTGGCGTGGGCGACGAGTATCATTACGAGGGCCGCGATCTTCATTCGAGCGCGCTTCGATCTGGGCTTTCGCTTTGCCCTTCGACAAAGTGAACGCCATCTCCACTTCGCGAGAATGGTATGGGTGATCAGGATTTACGGGAATTCTTTGACCAATGAGCTTTTCGATATCTTTGACGTAGGCTTTTTCCTCGTGATCACAAAACGAAATGGCTTTTCCACTGGCGCCGGCACGGGCCGTACGACCGATGCGATGCACGTAGCTCTCAGAAACATTGGGAAGCTCAAAATTAATCACATGGGAGATGTCGTCGATGTCGATTCCGCGAGCGGCGATGTCAGTGGCCACAAGCACACGCACCAGGCCGTTTCTAAAATCTTCTAAGGCTTTTTGGCGGGCGGATTGGGATTTATTGCCGTGAATGGCGGCCGAGCGAATATTGTTTTTGACTAAAACCTCTACCACTTTATTGGCGCCATGTTTGGTGCGAGTAAATACGATCACTTTGTTGAGCGCTTTGTCTTGCAATACGTGCCGCAAAAGATCGCGTTTTTTGCTTTTATCTACATACAGAATTGATTGCGAGATTTTTTCTGCGGTGGAGGACACCGGCGTCACTTCCACTTTCACTGGATTTGAGAGCAGCGACTGGGATAACTGCAAAATATCTTTGGGCATGGTGGCAGAGAAAAACAAATTGTGGCGCTTTGGCGGAAGGAGCTTTATCACTTTGCGAATGTCGTTGATAAAACCCATGTCCAACATGCGATCGGCTTCGTCCAAAACAAACACTTCAAGCTCACTCAGGCGGATGTGTCGCTGATTGATCAAGTCGAGCAAGCGGCCGGGCGTTGCGACGAGCACATCCACTCCTTGCGACAACGCATTCACTTGCGGGCTTTGGCCAACGCCGCCAAAAACCACAGCGTATTTAAAGCGAAGGTATTTTCCGTAGGTATTGAAGCTTTCGTGAATTTGAATGGCCAACTCGCGAGTGGGAGTCAGAATTAAAATTCGCGCTTGTTTTGGATTGGCGCGACGGGGATTGTTAAGAAGATTTTGTAAAAGCGGTAAAGCAAAAGCGGCTGTTTTGCCGGTGCCTGTTTGCGCACAGCCCAACAAATCTTTGCCTTCGAGCAAAAAAGGAATGGCTTGTTGCTGAATCGGCGTTGGCAGAGTGTAACCGGTTTCGGCGATGGCTTTTTTAATTTCGGACTGGAATGGGAATTGATCAAATGTTTGCATTCGCGATTTGTAGCATGGAACCGAAAATTTCTGTGGATTCCCACTGCGAATTGTAGAAATTACAATGGTTCGAACCGCAGGAATTTTAGCTCCAGCCGTATGATTCTCCCCCCGGATAGCCAACGCAGAGCAAAGTACTAAAGTTTTGCAAGTATTTGAAATTGATTATTTTTATGGATGGTATAAGGATGTTCCCTCAACACAAATCGGGGGATTTATGCTCAAAAAATGGCTTTTGTTTGGATTGTTGGCAACTATCGGTATTCAGTGCTCGTCGGTGTTTAAACAGTCTCCCAAAGACACGGCGGCAGAGACCCAGCGCTTTAACGAGTTTTTAGATAAAACCTTCGATGAGTTCTTAAGTTTACACCCCGAAAGCATGTCTCGCTTTGGCAAAAAAGAAAACTACGACAAATTAAACGACTACAGCGAAGCCATGGAGCTCAAGCTGCATGCAATGAATCAGCAGAAATTAAAAGAGCTCAAGGGTTTCGATCGCGCAAGTTTAGATGTTCAGGCGAAGCTAAGTTATGATTTATTTAAGTCGGATCTCGAGCGCGGTCTCCAGGACTTTCGCTGGAAAGATTACAACTATGCCATCCACCAGCAGGGTGGCGTGCACACGGACTTACCAACATTTATGATCAATATCCACAAGGTGGATAGCGAAAAAGATCTGCAGGACTATATTGCGCGTTTGCAGCAGTTCCCTCGGGTTTTTTCGGAGGTTGAAGCGCAAATTCGTCGATCGCAAAAGCAGGGAGTGATTCCACCGAAGTTTGCCTTTGCATCGATTTATAAATCTACAGCAAATATTCTTAAAGGGGCCCCGTTTGCGAAAACCAATGCGGATTCGCCGCTCTGGACTGACATCAAGAAAAAAACGCGAGGAATTAAATTCAAGCCAGAGCAACAAAAGTTGTATCTTGCTCAAGCGCAAAAAGTTTTAACAGACACTGTAAAACCGGCTTATGAACAGCTACTGAAAGTTGTTCAGGAGTTGGAGACTCACGCAACCGTTGATGACGGGGCTTGGAAGTTTCCTAACGGTGCAGATTTTTATAATTCACGTCTGGCGCGCTATACAACGACAAAAATGACGGCCGATGAAATTCACCAGTTGGGCCTAAAGAACGTTGCTCGCTTGCGAACCGACATGGAAAAAATCCAACTGAAGCTCGGCGTGAAGGGGTCTTTGCAGGATTTCTTTAAAAACGTGCGCGCTGATAACAGTCAGTACTACCCAGCCACGCCAACAGGGCGTTCGGCCTATCTCAAACAGGCCGAAAAATACCTGGCCAACATTCAAACAAAAGTTCCTAACTACTTTCGTTTGATTCCGAAAACTCCCATGGTAGTGAAATCCGTCGAAAAGTATCGTGAAGAGGGCGCAGGAAAAGCGTTTTATGAAGAGCCATCGGATGATGGCTCACGCCCCGGGATGTACTATGTGAATTTGCGCGATTTAAAAGATGTGCCAAAGTTTGAGGCCGAAGCTCTTTTGTACCACGAGGGAATTCCCGGTCACCATTTTCAAATCGCACTGGGCATTGAACTTAAAAGTTTGCCTAAGTATCGGCGCTACAAGGGCTACACCGCGTTTGTGGAAGGCTGGGCGTTGTATACGGAACGCCTCGGTAAAGAAATGGGCGGCTATCAAGATGACTATGCAGAGCTCGGTCGACTGTCCATGGAGATGGTTCGCGCTTGCCGCCTGGTGGTGGACACGGGCGTGCATTCCAAAAAATGGACCCGCGAACAAGCCATCGCTTACATGAATGAGAATTTGCCGGTGAATCCCGGCATGCAGATCGAACAGGTGGAGCGCTACATTATCTGGCCTGGCCAAGCAACGGCCTACATGGTGGGAATGTTAAAAATTGTGGAGCTTCGAGAGAAGGCGCAAAAAGCGTTGGGCGAAAAATTTGATATTCGCGATTTTCACGATGTGGTTTTAGGAAATGGCGCTGTTTCTCTCGATGTTCTTGAGGCCCTTGTCGATAAATATATAGCCGACAAAAACATAGCAGATAAAAAGGTTTAACAATTATGAAAAAAATAGTTTTTTTGTTAGCACTGGTGATAACAGGTTGTTCTTCCTGGACTTTGCAAAACGAAAACCACCGCTTCAACGACTTTTTGGATGCTGAATTTGAAAAGGCCCTAGAAAATTCTCCAGAGTCCTACACCTATTTGGGGATAAAAAAGAAGTACGATCAACTCAATAACAACAGCGAAGAGTTCGCTCTTAAAATGCAGGAGGAGCGAAAGCTAGTTCACAATCGGCTTGCGCAATTTGATAGTTCTCAGCTGAATGCAGAAACGCAACTGAGCTATCGGCTGGCGAAAAAAGGTTTGGAAGAGCAGATTGCCGATTTTGAATGGCGTCAGCATGGCTATATCGCCACGCAATTTTTTGGCTTTCATAGCGATCTTCCGGCTTTTATGATGAACCTTCATCAAGTGGAAAACGAGGCGGATCTCGAAGCCTACCTGTCTCGCTTCAAAGAACTCAAACGGGTGGTGAAGGAGCAGGTCGTAAATATTCAGCTGCAAGAAAAACAGGGAATTTTACCGCCAAAATTTGTTTATCCCTACGTGCTTGAGGCCGCGAAAAATATTCTCCAAGGCGCTCCCTTCGACAAAAGCCAAACAGCGTCGCCTCTCTATGCTGATTTTGTGCGCAAAGCCCAGGCGTTGAAATTGTCCAAAAGCTCCTACGAAAAATACGCGAACGAAGCTCAGGATCTCCTTATAAAACAAGTTCGACCGGCGTATCTTGATTTTATTTCCTTTTTTGAAAAACAACAAAAACGCGCCAAAACCAATCACGGCGTATGGAAGCTTCCGCGAGGCAATGAGTATTATAAAATTCTCGTGCAGCGGCACACGACCACGCAGTTAACTCCGGCGGAAATACATCGGCTGGGCTTAGAGAATGTGGAGC
The DNA here is from genome assembly GCA_031429075.1 of Bdellovibrionales bacterium. Taxonomy (GTDB): domain Bacteria; phylum Bdellovibrionota; class Bdellovibrionia; order Bdellovibrionales; family JAGQZY01; genus JANPLN01. Next base: position 25,936 of record JANOYW010000018.1, read on the forward strand.
GGCTGCAAAACGAAATGCGAGGCATTTTAAAAGAACTTAACTACAAAGGGACTCTGCAGAGTTTCTTTGCAAAGCTTCGCACCGACGATCAGTACTACTTTGCAAACTCTCCTCAGGGTGGCGAAGAGTATCTGGCACTTTCGCGAAAGTACTATGCCGACATCCAGCCTAAGATCCCGGAGTATTTTCGACTGATGCCGAAGGCCGGTTTTGAAATTCGCGCGGTGGAAAAATTTCGCGAGTTTTCAGCGGGGATTGCATTTTACGAGCATCCTTCAGAGGACGGTAAACGCCCAGGAGTTTACTATGTGAACCTTCGCAATATGCGAGATTTACCAAAGCACGAAGCGCAAGTGATTTTGTATCATGAAGGAGCCCCAGGGCATCACTTCCAGATCGCTCTAGCCCAAGAACAAAGAGATCTGCCAAAGGCTCGTCGCTTTAACAATTACACCGCTTATGCGGAAGGCTGGGGGCTTTATACGGAACGCCTGACGGGGGAGATGGGTTTGTTTCAAGATCCACTGTCGCGTTTTGGCAAGCTCTCGCTCGAGATGTTGCGTGCCTCCCGTTTGGTTTTGGACACTGGCATCCATTATAAAAAATGGTCGCGGGAAACAGCTATCGATTATATGCGCAAGAATGTTCCAGGCCCCATCGAAGATCAAAAAAATGAAATCGAAAGATATTTTGTTTATCCGGGGCAAGCCACGGCCTACATGGTGGGAATGTTAAAAATTGTCGAGCTCCGCGAGAAAGCTAAAAAATCCCTGGGTAAAAAGTTTGATATTCGCGATTTTCACGATGTGGTTCTGGGCAGTGGAGCTTTGCCGCTCAGCGAATTGGAAGTTTTGGTTGATTTATATATTCAGAAAAAAATGACTAAATAAGCGCATTTTCGGTGCGCTTAGATCGAGGAGACAAATGCAAAAAATCTATTTATTTATTGTGTGTGTGTTGCTAGCGGCTTGTACGACGGCTTGTACATCGTCAACCGCTGACGGCCTTAAAGCCCGCGAAAAAATCTTAAAGCCAGGACAACTGCCGCTTGAATTGTTTTTTCGCAATCCTGTGGCCCGCGATGTTGTGGTGTCGCCCGATGGACAAATGTTGGCGTCTTTACAGCCTTACAAAGGGCGCATGAATGTTTTTGTCAAAAAAATCAGCGACGTCGAGTGGGTCAATCTAACAAAAGTGGAAGACCGCGACATTGCGTCGTTGCAATGGAAAGGCAAAACGCTGTTATTTACTAAGGATCTTGGCGGCGACGAAAACTTTCACCTGTTTGCCGTGGAACAGGACGGACAAAATTTTCGCGAGCTTACACCCTATCCGGGCGCCAAAGTTCAGATGGTGGATGATTTAGAAGCCATCGCTGCCGATGAGGTGATCATCAGCCATAACCAGCGCGACCCGCAGTATTTTGATGTTTACAAGCTCAACATAAAAACAGGTGTGAGCACGTTGTTGCTCGAAAATAAAGAGTCGCTGACTGGATTTTTAGTCGACAACAAAGGTGTTCTGAGAGCTGCTATCGGAACAAATGGTGCTGATCGCACGTTTTTCTATCGTAAAAATGATAAAGTTCCGCTTAAGAAAATTCTTTCGCTGAATTTTAAAGACCAGCTCACTCCCATCAGTTTCGATAAGAAAAATAAAAGTATTTACGCGCTTTCAAATCTAGAGCGGGACACCTTGGCCGTGGTCGAGATGAATCCCGAAACTGGAAAAACGGTGAAAACGCTTTTTTCAAATCCAAATTTCGACGTGGTCCGCCTTTTTTATTCTCGTCAACGGCAAGAGTTAACCACGGCTGTTTACGAGGATTGGAGCACGCGCCGGCATTTTTTTAGTAAGTATTTTAAAACTATTTATCAAGAGCTCGAGAAAACGGTGAAAGATCGTGATCTGTTTGTGACCTCCTACGACGAAAAGCTGAACATCTTTGTTGTTGCGGCCAACAGCGATCGTACGGGCACGCACTTTTACCTTTACGATCATAAAAATAAAAAAACATCGCTTCTATTGGATTCCACTCCGTGGCTGAAGGCAGAAGATATGGCTGAGATGAAGCCTATCGAGTACACATCTCGCGATGGACTTAAAATCATGGGCTATTTGTATTTGCCAAAAGACACAGAACCAAAAAACTTGCCGGTGGTGGTGAATCCCCACGGTGGACCTTGGGCGCGGGACAGCTGGGGATTTCGCCCAGAGGCGCAATTTTTAGCCAATCGAGGCTATGCAGTTTTAAAAATGAACTTTCGCGGCTCTACAGGCTTTGGCAAAAAATTCTGGCAAGCGTCGTTTAAACAGTGGGGACTCAAAATGCAAGACGACGTCACCGACGGGGTGGCGTGGCTCGTGCAAAAAGAGATCGCTGATAAAGATCGAATTGCCATATATGGAGGCAGTTATGGTGGCTATAGCACCCTGGCGGGTTTGGCGTTCACTCCCGATCTTTACCGCTGTGGTGTGGACTATGTCGGTGTGTCAAATTTGTTCACTTTGATGGAGACAGTTCCTCCTTACTGGAAACCCATGCGCGAAATGTTCTACGAAATGGTTGGGAACCCCGAAACCGAGAAGGAACTTCTCCGCAATGCTTCGCCGGTCTTCCACGTTGATAAAATCACGGCTCCGCTTTTTGTTGCTCAGGGCGCTAAGGATCCCCGAGTTAAAAAAGCCGAGTCCGATCAAATCGTTGAAGCCCTGAAAAAGCGCGGTGTGGATGTGCCTTATCTGGTGAAAGAGAACGAGGGTCATGGTTTTCGAAATGAGGAAAATCGCTTTGAGTTTTATAAGCAAATGGAGGCTTTTTTAGATCGACACATGCTGAAGCGATAGTGTAGACAAAAGGCATGCGTGAACTGGAATACTTAACCGGATTTGGTAGTTACTTCGAGACGGAAGCCGTCCGTGGGACCTTGCCAGAGGGACGTAATAGCCCGCAAAAAGCTCCTCGCGGGCTTTATCCAGAACAGCTCAGCGGCTCAGCCTTCACAATGAAGCGCAGTGAAAATTTGCGCAGTTGGCTTTACCGCGTTCGCCCCTCCGTTGTTCAGGGTGAATGGACTCCTTACTCTCATCAAAAATATTGGACCTCGCAGGTTGCGGACGACGGCCAAACGCCTCCTCAGGCTCTGCGTTGGCTGCCTTTAGTTTCAGAAGAGAGTTGTGACTTTCTCGATGGCGTTAAAACCATGGTGGCCAACAACGCCTCTGAGGGCTCGGCGGTTCATCATTACGTGATGAACCAATCCATGAATAATAAATATTTTTACAACGCCGATGGCGAATTGGTTTTTATTCCGCAAGAAGGCCCACTGCTTTTAAAAACCGAAATGGGTTCGCTTTACGTAGAACCTCTCGAAGTGGCTGTGATTCCCCGCGGAGTGAAGTTTTGTGTGGAAGTGACAACCAGCGGGTCGGCCAATGGGTTGACCAATAATTGGAGTCGCGGCTATTTGGGTGAAAACACCGGAGCGCCACTGCGTCTTCCCGAGCTTGGACCCATCGGTTCAAATGGATTGGCCAGTCCGCGAGATTTTCAATTTCCGACAGCGGCGTTTGCAAATTCCTCCACGGCCTGCGAATTGTTTTGTAAATTTCAAAATCGTTTTTGGAAAACGCAGTTAGATCATTCGCCGTTGGACGTGGTGGCGTGGCACGGGAATTACGCGCCTTACAAATACGACCTTCGCAAATTCAACACCATGGGAACCATCAGCTACGATCATCCCGATCCTTCAATTTTTACCGTTCTTACTTCGCCCTCTTCGGTGCCAGGAAAAGCAAATATGGATTTTGTGATCTTTCCTCCGCGCTGGCTTGTGGGTGAAGACACGTTTCGCCCCCCCTACTTCCATCGCAATTTGATGAACGAGTACATGGGACTGATCAAAGGTGAGTACGATGCGAAAAAGGAAGGCTTTTTGCCGGGCGGAGCGAGCTTGCACAACTGCATGGTTCCCCATGGGCCCGATGGCGATACCTTTGAAAAAGAATTAAAAAGACCTGAAGAGCCGCGCAAGGTGGATTCGACCATGGCATTTATGTTCGAAAGTTCGCAGATTTATCAGGTGAGTTCCTACGCGCTCAAAGAGGCGCCGCTGGATAAAAAATATTGGCAGTGTTGGCAGGGTTTAAAAAATAACTTCGAGGCGGCAAAATAATGGGACGTTTTTGGTTAATGATGGGATGTTTATTTGCAGGTCTTTCGGTCTTAGTTGGCGCTTTTGGGGCCCATGCCCTTCGCGACACTTTGGATCCCCACGCGCAGGAACTTTTCGAAGTGGCCACAAAATACATGATGTACCATGCGGGCGCCTTGCTCTCGTTGGGCCTCTGGAGCCATTGGGAAAAATGGTCCTCAAGCTTTTGGGCGGGATTATGTTTTGTTTTTGGAATTTTGTTTTTTTCGGGCAGCCTCTACACCATTGCGATTCTGCAAGTCAATTCCGTGGCCTATCTAACTCCCGTTGGAGGAGCCTTGTTTATGCTCGGCTGGATGAACTTTTTGATCTCAGTCTTCATGACTAGAAATAAATTCGTCTAAAAGGTACGGGACCGGAACGAGCTTTGCTCGTGAACGGGCGCCAAAGGCGCAGAGTCCCCTTGCAAGTACCTTTACCGGCGGCACTGCATTATTAACCAAGCTAATGGGGTGCTCGCTTCGTCGACGGGGGCTCGGTGAACACATATTTCATGTAGGCGGCGAGGTCTTTGGGCTTTTTGTAACGCTCGCTCAAGATGTAGTACGTGATAATTCGATTATCTCCAGAAACGATGGCCAATTCTTTAGTTGCGGGGTCAAAGATTGCATAGGTTCCGTCGTTGCGTAAGAAAGTTATCTGCTCGGAGCGTGAGTTGAGGATAAAATTATTTGCTGCATCCAAAAGTTCTTGTTCTTGCAACATGGGGTAGCCATCTTTCCGAGTTCTTTTGTCGAAATGTCTTGTAAGGCTTTCACTAGAAAACCACGGAATTGGTTGAGTGAAACTAGCATAAGATACTTTCTTTGCGTCTGCATTGATAACCAATCCCGTATTCTCGAAAAAGTTTTTGATCGATTGCGTGATTGGAACTCCACTCAATCCAGGAGTTGCCGGGTAGGGAACGCTTTGCATGCTTTGATGAAGTTTAGCCACAAACTCAAACCAGAGTTCATATTTTTTATCGCGAAGCAACTGTTCGAGATACCCATACATTTCATCCACGTTTCCGCGCATGGCATACGCGTGGAGTGTAGCTAGTTTTTCGAAAGTTTCCCTTTGTCTGATTGGAAGGTGCTGCGACCATTCACTGAGATAATTGATACTCTCTAAGTTTAAGTTCCCTGCCATGATGAGGGCCACCAAATGCACTTTTTCAGAAGGAGTTGTCGCGCTTTCCGGATTAGCGTGTTTTGATTCTACAAATGGAATTGCCGACGTTTGAAAAATCCACATCGCTTGATCGTAAATATTTTGCTGAAAACCACGGGGCACTTTGTATGGGGAAAAAATCGATTTGCAACTATTGCTGTAGGCAAATGGGGCGGCTAGGAGAATTCCAAGGACAAACAATGATCTCAATGACATAGACGTGATCAATAGCATACCATTTCGTGGCGATGGCTTATTTTTGAAAGCTATGAAAATAATCCAGGCTCATCTATTTCCAACTCGGATTGCGAAAGGTGCGGATGCAGTCGCGGGCGGAGCCGGCGGCGCTGGTTGGGTTTTCCTGCAAAGTCCAAGGTTCTTTTGTCCAGCGCGGATCGTGTTTGTATAAAAAATAATTTACCGTATCGGACGACAGAGGTCCAGAACCTGTTTTCAAAAAGTCTTCCACTTTTTTGCGAACATCCTGCCACAGAGTTTCATTCTGCGGACATAAAAAATCTTTAAAGCGCGAGTTCGAATAGTTATGCAACGACGATGCAAATTGTGAGCGTTCAAAGACCACACTTTGAATATCGCGATTTCGATTGATCACACGGTTGCCGATCACATTCACAATCAGCGACGACACTTCGGCATTTTGCGAAGTACAGTTTGTCGCCAGAGTTTCGGCGTAGGCCAGTCGGGCGAAAAGTTCGACATCGTTGGATGCGCTCAAGGCCTCACGATAGCCGTCGTAGCGGTGCGAGTTTTTTGCGTTTTCTTTTTGCTTTTTTTCAATTTTCTCGAGGGTCTTTTGATCATTGATACACGGGGGAAGCGCCGAGGACGCAGCCGTTTGAGCTGTCGACGGGGCTGTGGCGGCAGAGGTGGTTTCGGCTTGAATCGCGACTGGGTACAGGAGATTTAAGGCGAAACACATAAGAAGTGAGTTTAAGATTTGAGGCATCTGAAGTTTATTAAACGATAAATTTCAGCCATTTACCAAAGGAAGGTTGTGCTCATCGAGGAATCTCCGCGAAGTTTTTTGTAATTGCTGCTCTAAATATGCCAAATCCTTGTGACTTTCGGGGGTTTATGCTAGGTTTTGCCGCATGTTATCAAAAGGCATTTACCTCGACTACAACGCCACATCTCCTGTGCATCCGGAGATCATGCAGCACATACCGCAGTGGATTGAAGCCTGGGGAAATCCAAGTTCCATTCACGCCCATGGCAGAGACGCCAAAAAATGGATCCGCGAAGCTCGCACTTCGTTTGCGCAGCTCATTGGTTGTCATCCCACGGAAATTATTTTTACTGGCGGTGGCAGCGAAGCCAACAACACGGTGATTAAAGGTTTATTGGATTCTGAAATTTCTGAAAGCCGAAACGAAATGATCACCACCGAGATTGAGCATCCCAGTGTTTTGCGCGCCATGGAGTACGCCGAGTCTTTAGGGTTTCGTGTGCACCGTGTGCCGGTGAATCGCGCGGGGCAATTTGATTTTGAGTTTTACCAAAAAGTACTCAGCGAAAAAACGCTTTTGGTTTCGGTGATGGCCGCCAACAACGAAACCGGCATTTTGTTACCCATGCAAAAAATCACCGAGCTTGCAAAACAGGTCGGAGCCCTTGTGCACACCGATGCTGTGCAAACTTTGGGGCGCATTCCCTTTTCGGTAAAGGACCTTGCGCTGGACTTCGCCACGTTCTCGGGACATAAATTTTATGGCCTCAAAGGCTGCGGAGTTTTGTTTCAGCGTCGCGGAAATAAAATCGAAAACTTTATTCTCGGTGGGGGCCAGGAGCGCGGTCGTCGCGCCGGCACCGAAAACACTTTAGCCATTGCCTCTCTGGGTTTTATGGCGCAAAAAATTAAAACTACAGACATGCATGACAAGCTCCAACTACTTCGCGACTCTCTTGAAATGCAAATCGAAAAATCTATCACAGGAGTCACTTTTACAGCTCGTGAAGCCGATCGATTGCCCAACACCTCAAGTTTAGTGATTGCCGGAGTGCACGGAGAGTCTTTGTTGATGAGCCTAGATGTAAAAGGTTTTTCAGTGAGTACGGGTGCCGCGTGCAGTTCGGGGAGTCCCGAGCCTAGCCACGTGCTGCTCGCCATGGGACTGGAACACTTCGAAGCGCAGTCGTCTCTCCGTTTGAGTGTGGGGTGGATGACCACCGACGAAGAAATTCGACTTTTTGTAAACGCCCTTGTGCAAACGGTAAAACATTTGCGCTCGCTGAAATCTGGAGAACTGCATGTTTAAAAAACCTCGAGTTTTAGTGGCCATGAGTGGTGGTGTAGACAGCTCGGCAGCGGCAGCACTTCTTGTAGAGCAGGGTTACGAAGTGATTGGTGTGACTATGCAGGTTTGGGATTACTCCCAGTGCAATATCGAAGAGGGCTTGGGCACCTGCTGTTCCAGCTCCGATGTCGACGACGCTCGCAGCGTGGCCGATACATTGGGAATTCCTTTTTATGTGATTGATTGCGAAGATGAATTTCGCGAAAAAGTCATCACCCCTTTTGTGAATGACTACATGAGCGGCAAAACTCCACTTCCGTGTGTGAACTGCAATACCTATTTAAAATTTGACCATTTGATTAAAAAAATGCACGAGCTTGAATGCGACTACTTGGCCACCGGCCACTACGCGCGCATCGAAAAAAATGCCGCGAGTGAGTGGACCATCGCCACTAGCACCGACGATTGGAAAGATCAGACCTATTTTTTATTTACAATACCAGCGTCCATTGTTCCAAAACTGATGTTTCCCATCGGCGACATGAAAAAGCCCGACGTACGAAAGTACGCCGAAGAAAAAAATCTTGTTGTGGCCCGAAAAAAAGATTCCACCGGAATTTGTTTTGTGGGCAATCAAGGCTACGATAAATTTATCGCCGAACACTACGCAGACAGCCCAGTGAAAAAAGGTCTGGTGAAGCGCTATCCGTTGGGAGAGGTCTTAGCCCAACACGATGGAATTCATCGTTTTACCTATGGACAGCGCAAAGGGTTGGGGTTTTCGGCCGAACAAGCGCTCTATGTTTTGAAGGTTGATGCCGAAAGTGGCGAGGTTTGGGTGGGCGAAGAGAAAGATCTTTTTAGCAACGAGATGACAATCGAGCGCTGTCAGTGGCATGTGGAACCAAAGCCAGGCCAAGAGCTCAACGTAAAAATCAGGTACGCCCACAAAGGCGGAAAAGCGGAAATCGTGACCACGGCAGACGGTCGGTGTGTTGTGAAATTTCGCGAACCGCAAAGAGCCATCACCCCAGGTCAAGCTGCTGTCGTGTACGATGGCGACCGTTTATTGGGCGGGGGCTGGATTCGATGAGCGTTAACCCACAGACAACACCACAAACGTTTGATATTAAAACCTTTGGTTGTAAAGTGAACACTTACGACACAGGTTTGTTGCAGCAGCGTTTGCAAGCTTCGGGTTTTCTACAGCCTTCACAAGAAGCGCAAGTGCACATTCTCAACACCTGTGCTGTCACCCACGAAGCCACCAAAGAAGCCATTCGTCAGGCTAAACGCCTCCGCAAAAAAAATCCAAATTGTACAATTGTTCTCACGGGCTGCTCCGCACAAGTAGATGGGGTGCACCTTGATGAACTCGAAGCCGTTGATCTTGTTGTGGCCAACTCCCACAAGGGTCAGCTTGAGGAAATTTTAAAAAGTTATTTTTCAGGGACCAACGCGCAAAAAGTCCATCGTTCCAATATTTTTAGAAATGAAAGTTTAGGGGAGGGTGGTGGAATAGAGAGTCGTCATACCCGTTCTTTTTTAAAAATCCAAGATGGGTGTAATAGCTTTTGCACGTTCTGCATTATTCCCTTCGCTCGGGGAAAAAGTCGCAGTCTTGCGATCAGCGATCTTGTGAGCGCTGTTCAAAAACTTCACGACGAGGGCGTTAACGAAGTTGTGTTGACCGGAGTGCATATCGGCGACTATCGCGATGGGGAAAAAGTTTTAGAAGATCTCATCGAGGCCCTGCTGCAAAAAACGCAAATGTCGCGCCTACGTTTGTCGAGCCTAGAACCCATTGAGTTGAGCGAGCGTCTATTTGATCTTTTTAAAGATTCGCGACTGTGCCCGCACTTTCATATGAGTGTGCAAAGCGCGCAGAGTAAAGTTTTGAGCGAAATGAAACGTCAATACACAGCCGAAAAAGTGGAGTGGGCCTTCAACGAAATTCAAAATCGTGTGCCTGGTGCATTTGTTGGCATGGACGTGATTGTAGGTTTTCCTGGCGAGTCCGAAACTGATTTTGCAGAGACCTACGAGCGTTTGCAAAAAACACCCTGGACGCGGATCCATGTGTTCCCCTACAGCGAACGTCAAGGAACTAGGGCTGCCCTGAGCAGTGAAGTTGTTCCGGTTGTGGAGCGCCGTCGTCGGTCTCAGCTACTTCGCGAATTAAGTTTTGAACGCTATTCTCTGCGCGCCGCCGATCAGATCGGAAGCCTTAAAAAAGTTTTAGTTCTTCGAGAGACAAGATCCACGGAAACCTCTGTTGGCTTGTCGCGAGATTATTGGAATGTGCAAATGCCAAAAGTTTCGGATGAATTTTTTGGCAAAGAGCTCGCAGTGCGTATCACAGGGGCCGATACGCAAAATGGGGAAGAGGGCGTTTTATTCGCGGAGGTCGTTCATGGAATGGCTTGAGCGATTTCAAAAACAAATCGGTTATGAAGCCACCAATACGCAAATTTTGGTGCAGGCTCTCACACATAAAAGTTATCGCAAAAGATATCCCGACCATGCTACCGGAAACAACGAACGTTTGGAGTTTGTAGGAGATGCTGTTGTGGATTTAGTGATCGCGAGTGATCTCTACAAGATGTTTCCTGAGGACAACGAGGGCTCGCTGTCGCGAAAGCGGGCGAGTCTGGTGAACGAAGAGACACTGTATAATTTGGCAATGCGTTTAAAGTTGGATGAGTTCTTTTTAGTCGACGATGGCGAGCGCAGCGGAAATTTGCGAATGAACCGCCGTCTGCTCTCCGGATCTCTGGAGGCCATTATCGGTGCAATTTACGAAGATCGTGGGTTTGCGGCGGCGGAAAAGTGGATTCAAACTCTTTTTGCAGATTCGGGGTTTTACGAGTTTTCGGATCACGATTTTGCAAAGGATTACAAAACCCGTTTTCAAGAATTAGTACAAGAGAAGTTAAAGGTGACGCCTTCCTACAGAACTGTGGCCATTTCGGGCCCCGACCACCAAAAGCTATTTACGGTGGAAGTTTTAGTGTCGGATCTAGTGTATGGTGAGGGTGCTGGAGAGAGTAAAAAAATAGCCGAACAAGTGGCGGCGCAAAATGCGCTGCAGAGGTTTCAAGATGTCGTATAGAGCAGGTTTTATTGGAATAGTCGGTTTGCCAAATGCAGGGAAAAGCAGTTTGCTGAATCATTTAATTGGCGAACACCTTTGCATCGTCAGTCGCAAGCCCCAGGCCACGCGCCGTCGCATTCAAGGTGTGATTTCTTCAAAAGATTATCAGATCGTCTTTGTGGATTCTCCAGGATTTTTAAAAAAAGGCAAAAGTGGAATGACTGGCTTTATTGCCGAAGAGGCTCGCCGCGTGATCGAAGAAGTTGATGCGCTGTTGCTGATGATACCCGCCGATCTTGAATCTAAGAGAGAGATGGAGCCGTTATTGGAGCTTGTAGAGAAGGCTAACAAACCGGTTCTGTTTTGTATGAGTAAATCGGATCTCAAAAAAAGCATAGCCACACAAGAGCTATTATTTGAGTTGAGTTCCAAGGGCTACCATGGCTTTCCGACCTCCATCAAAAAAACCAAAGCTCCCGAAAAATTAAAAATTTGCCAAGAGATCGCAGCTGTGTTGCCGGAATGCCAGGAGCCGCTCTTCGATGAGGAAGCTTACACTACCGAGAATATTCGCGAGATTGCAGCCGAATTGATTCGCGAAGAGTGCTTTGAGTGTTTGGAACAGGAACTTCCGTTTAGCATCGGAGTTGTGATCGAAAGCTTTAAGGAAGAAGAAAAAATCACCCGAATTGATGCTTCAATCATTGTGGAGAAAGAGAACCACAAAGGCATCGTTATCGGTAAAGGTGGTTTGCAATTGAAAAAAATCGGTGAATACGCGCGTAAAAAAATAGAAAAAATGTTGGGCCAGAAGATTTTTCTTGGATTGCATGTGAGCCACAAACCCAACTGGACAGATCAAAAACGCATGATGAAAGAGTTGGGCTATGTCAGTGAGTAGGTTAACAAGTATTGCTATTATCGGGAGACCGAATGTGGGCAAGTCGACACTTTTTAATATGTTGACGGAGTCCCGCAAGGCCGTTGTGAAAGATCAACCGGGTGTGACTCGCGATTTGCTTTTCGAGGAAGCCGATCTTTGGGGCAAGGAGTTTGAAATCATCGACACCGGTGGTTTAACTGAGGCCGACGATGATTTTTCCCATTTGATCATGGAGCAAGTTGTTTCGTTTTTAAAATCTGTGGATTACCTATTGGTGGTCATGGACGGGCGCGACGGTCTTTGCCCCGAAGATCGCGACATCATTCGCATCGCCAAAGAGTCCGGCAAAGAATTTTTAATCGTCGTGAACAAAGTGGATAAAGTGAGCGAGCTGGACCTCGCGGGTGCTGAATTTTATGAATTCAGCCAAGAGGTGGTCACCTGCTCTCTCGAGCGCCGTTTTGGTTTAGATCCCCTGTTACAGTGGATATTCGATCATGTGTCCTCTGCGGCCTCCACAAAGACCGACGAATTCACTTTAGCGATTGTGGGCAAGCCCAACGTTGGCAAAAGCTCCTTGTGCAATCGTTTGCTAGGAAAAAATCGTTTGCTCGTTTCGGAAGTGGCGGGAACCACGACGGACTCGGTGGAGGTTCCTTTTGAGTTTAACGATAAAAAATATGTCATTGTGGACACTGCGGGACTTCGCCGAACCAGTCGCCGTTATGACGACCTTGAAATCATTTCGGCTTTTAAAACCAAAAAAGCCATTCACCATTCAGAGCTTGTTCTTTTGGTGATTGATGGAATGATTGGTCCCACAGATCAGGACTCGAAGATCTTAGAGTCCATTATGGAATCACACAAGGGTGTTGTCCTCGTTGTGAACAAAGTGGATATCGCCGAAGAAGAAATGGACGAGTTTCGCAAAACGACCCGCGCAAGGATTGCCAAAGAATTCCACTATTACACCGATATTCCCGTGGTGTTTATCAGTGCGTTGACCGGGCGAGGCCTGCAAGACATGTTCGCAAAAATTGAAGAAGTCCGTGAAAAGCTATACATGCGTATTTCTACAAACGAACTCAACGAATTCTTTATGCAAACAATTCGTTTGGCTCCAGCCCCGGTTTTTGGCGTGAAGGATGTGAAGTTTTATTATCTCACTCAAACACGACAATTTCCGCCAAGTTTTATCGCTTTTGCCAATCACCCAGACGGTGTGGATAATTCCTACCGACGATTTATTGCTAAAAAACTCAAAGAGAATTTTGGCTTGGAAGGAATACCTATTCGAATTTTCGTTATGAAAAGTCGGGGACGGAAGTGAAAAATCAGAACTTCTTTGAACGTAAATTATGGGGAACCACTATGGGTTTTTACCTCACAATTTTTTGTTCATCGTTTGGTCTGGTGCATATTTGGCGGTTTCCCTACATCGTCATCGAAAACGGTGGCGGAGCTTTTTTATACATTTATTTTTTGGTGGCAGCGGTCCTGGGCAGCTGTTATGTGATGACAGAGTTAATGGTCGGAAAGCTAGCACAAAAAAGCCTTTGGCTGGCGTTTGATCTTTGGACACGAGATGCTCTGATGCTCTCACCGCAAATGCCGGCGGTGCGAAAAACGATCTATGCTGGGTTTCGTAAGCTGGGCGATGTTTCTATTTTGTTAAGCTTGCTCGTTACAGCTTACTATACGGTTATCAGTGGTTGGGTTTTAGCTTATCTGTTAAACTTTTTCTTAATTAAAATCGAAGCCAGCGAAGAGAGTTTTTTAATTCAAATGGGTTTTTCGTTTTTGCATCTCGCCATCTGCTGCTTATTTGTTCGGCGTGGCTTTCAACGGGGCCTTGAGCGTTTAGGCTACGTGGTGGCTCCGCTATTTTTAGTTTTGCTTTTATATCTGTGCTATCAATCGCTATCGCTTCCCACGGCACCAGAGGCCATTCGTTTTTTATTTTACCCTGACTTTACCAAAATCACTTGGGCCTCACTCAATCAAGCCGTGGGTCACGTGATCTTAAGTCTCGGACTTGGTTTGGGCACCATCATCACCTTTGGCAGTTATTTTCAGCCAGAGAGAGACATCACTTCGGCAGGTTCACGAGTTGTGGTGTTTTCGATATTAATGTCGGCCCTATCGGTGTTGATTTTGTGTCCCATGGTGCTCGATGCTCCCTATGCTGTTTTCGGACCCAAATTGCTTTTTCAAACCATTCCACAGTTAATTTTTAAATTTCCTAAGGGTCAGTTGATATTGATTCTATTTTATCTAACGCTCTATCTGGCATCGCTTGTGGCGACCACAGGGTTGCTAGAGTCTCTGGTGGCTAACCTGACGGACCGCTGGCAGTGGGGTCGATCGAAGGCCTTAAAAATCAGTGGTCTTTGGATTTTGTTTTTTGCGACCTTTCCAATTCTCGGTGCTACAGAATTAAAAAATTTTCGCTGGATGAATGGCGTGAGTGTGCTTGAGAGTGTGGATGGGATTTTGGTGAATTTTGCCTTACCTCTTCTCGCTTTCGGCGTTTCCCTTGGAGCGGCGTTTTTAATTCCTAAAAAATTAATTTTACATGAATTCGATGGTCGCGAGATCAATCAAGAGATCAGTCACTTCTACCCCATCTGGCGCGGAGTGATCTGCTGGTTCGCCCCGAGCATCATCGCCTTGGGCTTCCTGATGCGCTTCCTCTAGGTACGAACTTTTTGGGACTTCGTGCATAAAAAAATTTTCGGTAAAATTAAAAGATGTTCTTTTTAAGACCTCTCGCAAACACGATGTTTCGTCCTGCGAGCGAGTCCAACGATGGACGCGTCTTAAAAAGAACATCTTTTAATTTTGGAATGGATTTTTTAACGCTCAAAGTCCCAAAAAGTGTGTACGTACCTAGAAGTTGATGCCGAGGACGAAAAGGCCGGTGATGTAATCGCCGTTGAGGGTGACGCCGGTGGGGTTTTGGTTTTCGTCGGCGAGCATCATGTTTTCGTCGGAGAACTGCACGTAGTGGTACATGATTTGCGCGCCCAGGTACATTTTGTTGCGTGAGATAGGGACTTCGAGGCCGCCGCCAAATTCAACGCCAGTGGGGCTGCTTTTTGCCACCGCCGTTTGATTGATGATCGCAATGCTTCGCTGTGAGGAACCAAAACCGCCGATGAGATAGGGATTGAGGTCGGCAAAGCCGCGCGTGATATTTTGGGTGTTAAAGTAGTACTTCATATGAACGGAGAACGTCGACAGGCTGGTTGTTCCATTAATGGGGTTTGACGTCGCCGTGGCGGGAACGTTGAAATCGTGGGAGCTGCTGATGTATGTAACCTGTAAGGCTGTGCGGATATCGAAAAAATAGGCAAAGTAGATCCCGTAGGCAGGAGCGATGTTGTTATATTCCCCCAAGGCCTCTGTAAACATCTGCGGTCCTAGAAGAAGGGCCAAATTGAAAAAGCGTCCGTTTTTGAAAAAGTGAATGTCGGCCTCTTCGTCTGCCGAAGCTTCAAATTCGCTATAGTCTGCAAAGGGATCGTAGGCGTCGTCTCCAGTGATATCGCTGTCGCCTGTTTGTGCAAAACTGGTCGCGAGAGACAGAGTAAGCATAAGGAAAATCAGCGTTTTTTTCAGCATGTGAGATTATCGGTACATTGAGGGTGAAAGTTGAGAAAGTCCGTCTCAAAAAGAGACATCTTGCTTGAAAAAATGGGCTCCAGATAGTAGAAAAGAGCATAAATAAAAAGGAGCTGAGCATGGATTACAAATCCGCAGGGGTCGATGTTGAAAAAGGCGACCAGCTTGTCGATTGGATCCAAGAAACCCACGTTAAAGGCCCCCTTGATGACAAGATGATCTCCGGCGTTGGCGGCTTTGCCTCTATCATGCGTTTTGACTTTCCCGAGTACAAAGAACCCTGCATTGTGAGTGGCACCGATGGTGTGGGCACCAAGTTAAAAATCGCAGTTTATTTTAACGAGTATAATTTTATTGGCCAAGATCTGGTGGCAATGTGTGTGAACGATCTTGCGTGCTGTGGAGCGAAACCACTTTTCTTTTTAGATTATTTCGCCACCGGAAAGTTAGAGCTTGAACAGGCACGGCCATTTTTAGCTGGAGTCCGCAAAGCTTGCATCGAAGTGGGTGCACAGCTCATCGGTGGCGAGACTGCGGAGATGCCAGGGGTTTATCACGGTCGTGATTTTGACTGTGCTGGTTTTGCTGTTGGAGTGGTGGATCGTCCGCAAATTTTAGGCTCCCATCGTGTGCAGGAAAACGACATTGTGCTTGGAGTGGCCAGCAGCGGTTTTCATAGCAACGGGTTTTCGCTTTTAAGAAAAGTATTCGAAAACGATTTAGACAAATGGAAAAAGGAACTTCTCGAGCCAACTGCACTCTACACCAATCTCGTTCTCGATTTGCAAAAGCAGGGCATCCACGCCGTGGCCCACATCACAGGAAGTGGAATGGAAAATATTCCGCGAATCCTTCCCGAAGGGTTATCCATTAGTCTCAACGACTGGGCGTGGCCAGAACCATTTTTGGAAGTGCAGAAGCGCACAGGCATGACAAAAAAACAAATGCTGGGAACTCTCAACTGCGGGGTGGGATTAACGGTTGTGGGCTCGCCGAACAATCGTCAGACTTTTGCAGACACCATACAAAAACACGGTTTTAAATATTACGATCTTGGAGTGGTTGAAAAAAACGCAACTCCCCTGTTTTATCCGGGGGAGAAGTGATGAAAACACGTTGGGCCCTCTTTATTTCGGGACAGGGGTCCAACATGTCGGCGCTGCTTGATCAAAAATGGGATCTCGATATTGCCTTGGTGGTGTCGTCGTCGCTGAAGGCTCAGGGCTTGAAGCGCGCCCAGCGAAGTGGCATTCCGACAATTGTTCTCCATGCAAAAATCGATTGGCAAAAACTAGCGGCCGAGCTTCAGCGCTTGCGAGTGACTCATATTTTTCTTTTAGGCTTTATGAAAATCGTGCCGCCAGAGTTTTTAAAAACTTGGGCTGGAGTGATACTGAATGTTCATCCAAGTCTTTTGCCGCACTATCCTGGATTAAAAAGCATCGAGCGCGCCTATCACGACGGCGCCGATATGGGTATCACGGTTCACCACGTGAATGAGCAGGTGGATGCAGGCCATGTCGTGTTGCAAAAAACAGTCGTTCCTGGACGCTTAGTAAAAAACCTCAGTTTTGAGTCTGCCGAACAAAAGATGCATCAAGCGGAGTATGCACTTGTTCGACGGGCGGTGGAGAGAGCGTATGCATGATGTGATCGTGATCAACGCATTTCATCGTGGAGACTGGCTGATCGATCAGCTCTCCTCTATGGGCAAAAATGTGCAAGTTTTTGACTGGTCGGAAAAACTTGGCGAAAGATCTGATGCTGAAATGTCTGGTCCCTTTGGACTTTTTGGCGAAGAAAAAATTCACGACAGTTTACGTGCATGGATTGATCAAAACTACGAAAAGAGTTTACAGCCGGCGGGTTGGAGTGCGTGGTCGGATTTTGGCACCTTTGAAGCGCAAGGTCCATTTCGCGTGTCGCAGTTTTTTCAAAATGAAAAATGGGTGGAAAGTCTTTTTAAAAATTTAACTTCAAAAATGGATTGGCCACGCTCCAAATGGGCCGAGATGGAACAACCGTTCAACCCTGTGCACGATTACTGGACGCTCTCGGCGACGGGCCCAAAAGTTCGCGGGATTAGTTTGTTGCCAGAAGACCAAGTGCGCTTGCAGATCAACCGCGAAAAAAAATCAATTCAGATCAACGAGCAGGAATGGTCCGCACCGTTTTTTGTGTTTTTTCTAAACTCTTACGAAATGGCTCCTTTCTACGACGAGGGAATGGCTGCGCTGGTGCGCGGGGAAACACTAAGGCCGCGTCTCTGTTGGCAGAAGGTGCAAGTCCAGATCGAGACCTCTGCCTGTTTACAAAAAATGCCACAGCGAACGTTGCTGGTGCCGCGCGCCGAAGACCCCTGGACTGAACATAATTTTTTAGTTTTGCACAAAGATAAAAATAAAAATGTTTTTGATGTTTGGTTTCGTTCTTATTTTGATTTTCATCAAAAAGAAACCTACTTCAACAAAGTGCAAGAGAAGATAACGGGGGTGTTAAAAAGCAAATTCAATGCGGAGGCCGTGACGTGTGTACAAAAGCCCCGGGAATTGCTCTCCGAAAACTTTTACTCGCTCTTTCCAATTTATGATCCAGTGGCTTGGGAGACCCAGTCATCGTGGTATGCGGATGGGCTTTTTTACGTTGGCACCGAAAAGATCAATGATTTCTTTTTCTCGACCTATTGGGCTTTGCAAAATTTAATCGTACAAAGTTTAAAAGAAGGAAAACAGAATGGTTGATCGTTACACGCGAAAAGAAATGGGTGATCTTTGGACGCCACAGTCGCGTTTTGAGAACATGATGCAGGTGGAAGTGGCCGTGGCCCTGGTTCAAGGCGAAATGGGGCTGATTCCCAAGGAGGCGGCCGCAAAGATTTCAGAGAAGGCAGCCATTCAGTACGATCGCATTTTAGAAATCGAAAAAGAAACTCGCCACGATGTGATTGCGTTTGTAAGCAACATGGCCGAAAACATTGGGCCCGAGGGTCGCTATGTGCATTATGGTTTAACAAGCTCGGATGTTTTGGATACGGCGCTGAGTGTGCAGATTCAGCGCGCGGGTGTGGTTCTTTTGAAATCTGTAAATAAGCTTCTATCCGCGCTTAAAAAAATCGCTATTGATAACGAAAAAACTCTTTGCAGTGGTCGCACCCACGGAATGCATGCCGAACCAACGACCTTTGGCTACAAGATGGCGGGATTTTACTACGAAGCACTTCGCAATAAAAAACGTGTTGAGCAGGCTTTGCAGCAAATGGCGGTTTGTAAACTGAGTGGCGCAGTGGGTACATACTCGTTTTTAACGCCCGACTTTGAAAAACAGGTGAGCACGCGCTTAGGTTTACATCAGGAAATAGTGGCCACCCAGGTGATTCCTCGAGACCGCCATGCTGAAGTGCTCACAGCTCTTGCCATGCTGGGTACGGGGCTTGAAAGATTGGCCACCGAGATTCGCCATCTTCAGCGAACCGAAGTGAATGAAGTCCAAGAAGGATTTTCGCCGGGACAAAAAGGCTCCAGCGCCATGCCTCATAAAAAAAATCCCATCGGTGCCGAAAATCTCACAGGCTGTGCACGACTCCTGAGATCCTATGCGCTTTCGGCCCTAGAAAACGTGGCTCTTTGGCACGAGCGAGATATTTCCCATTCATCTGTCGAAAGAGTGATTTTTCCCGACAGCTTTATTTTAGCCGACTACGCCTGCGATCGTTTGGCTACGATACTCAGCCAGCTTCAGGTGAACAAAGAGCAAATGCTGGCCAATATGAATTTATCGCAAGGTCAGTTGTTTAGTTCGCATTTGCTTTTGCATCTGGTGGATCAAGGGCTTTCTCGCGAAGAGGGTTACAAATTAGTGCAAAGTGCAAGTCATCAACTGAAGCCGGGTGAGCAGCTTAAAGAAAATTTGAGCACGAATCCCGATACGAAAAAATACTTCGACGCCAAAACCTTGGATTCCATATTTTCTGGCGAAAGACATATTTTACAAACGCGAAAAATCTTTGAAACGTTGAGAGGTGAACCATGACGTGGCAAAAGGCAGAGCAGCTCTACGACGGCAAAGCAAAACGCATTTTTGCCTTAAAAGGCAAAGACGGTTTTGTTCTGCAAGAGTTTAAAAATCAACTCACGGCCTTTAATGCGCTGAAAAAAGAAGAGCTGGAAGGCAAGGGCGAATTGAATTGTTTGATCACCACCAGCATTTTTAAATTCTTGGCTGACAAAGGCGTGCCAACTCATTTTGTGGAAAAACTTTCAAGCACCTCCCTTGTGACTGTAAAGCTGACCATGATTCCTCTGGAAGTTGTGGTTCGGAACATCATGGCAGGATCCACGGCAAAAAAGTTAGGCATTCCCGAGGGCTCCAGCATGAGCAAAGCCTTGGTGGAGTTTTATTATAAAAAAGACGAGCTAGCAGACCCCTTTATTAGCGACGATCAGGCACTTCTTTTAAAAACCGTTGATTCGCAGGGCGAGCTCGATGAGCTGAAAGCCTTGGGCTTGAAAGTGAATGAGGCATTAAAAATATTCTTTTTAACCTGCGGAATCAAGCTTGTGGATTTTAAATTAGAGTTTGGGAAAAACGAAAAAGGTGAAATCGTATTAGGCGATGAAATTTCTCCCGATAGCTGCCGTCTGTGGGATGAGGCGACGAACGAAAAATTAGATAAAGATCGTTTTCGCCGAGATCTCGGGCAGGTGAAAGAAAAATACCAAGATGTTTGGAACAGAATTCAAAACAAATGGAGTCAATATGTATAAAATAGGTGTACGAATCATGCCGAGAGCTGAAGTGCTAGATACTCAAGGCCGCGCTGTTGGCATGACGTTGAAGTCCAAGGGCTTTCAGGTGATGGACTGCAAAGTTGGAAAGTTTGTGATCTTGCAAATCGAAGGGGAGTCTCCAGCCCACGCTCGCGCCCAAGCGACAAAAATTTCGGAAGATCTTCTTTGCAATACGCTGATCGAAACTTTTCAAATTGAGGAGCTGCCGTGAGCGACAAAATTGGCGTGTTGCGATTTCCCGGAACGAATTGCGACTGGGACATCTACAAAGCGGTTGAGTGGAGTGGCGCCAAACCTACATTTTTGTGGCATCAAGATACTTTCAACGTCGAAGACTATGATGGGTTTGTGGTGCCCGGTGGATTTAGCTACGGAGACTATTTGCGTTCTGGCGCCCTTGCCGCCCACGCTCCTGCCATGAATTCTCTGAGGACGGCCGCCGAAAAAGGCTATCCAATTTTTGGCGTTTGCAATGGTTTTCAAATCCTTTGCGAAGCGGGACTGTTGCCAGGGGCTTTGCTGCGCAACGCCGGACTTCGCTTTATCGATCAAATGATTGAGATTGAAACGCAAAATTCCCATAAAAGATTTGGTTTAAAACTGAAGAAAAATCAAAAGTCACGCATGCCCATCGCCCACGCCGATGGCCGGTATTTTGTGACTGATGATGAACTTAAAAAAATTCAAGATAACGATCAAGTGTATTGCACCTACGTAGCCAATCCCAATGGGTCGGCAGGGAATATTGCCGGTGTGATGAACGCCCAAAAAAATGTCGTCGCTATGATGCCACACCCTGAGCGCGCCATTTATGAGTGGATGGGAAGCAGCGATGGCCAACTTTATTTTAGGAATTAAAAATGACTGAATTACAAACAAAACTAAAACTGTATCGATTGCATAAAGATGAGTACGCGCAGATTCAAAAGCTCTTGGGCCGAGATCCAAAAGGTTTAGAATGGGCGTTGTTCTCGGCGCTATGGAGTGAACACTGCAGTTACAAAAGCTCTAAAGTTCACCTCAAACAATTATTTTCTCAGTCACCGCGTGTTTTGCAAAGTTTTGGTGAGAACGCCGGAATTGTGGATTTGGGCCAGGGCGAAAAAATTGCTTTTAAAATGGAAAGCCATAATCATCCAAGTTTCATCGAGCCGTACCAAGGTGCTGCCACGGGAGTAGGTGGGATTCTGCGCGATATATTTACCATGGGTGCGCGGCCCATTGCACTTGCGAACTACCTTTGCTTTGGTGAACCTAAGGCCAATCGTATGGAAACTCTTGTCGATGGTGTGGTACGCGGTATTGGCGGCTACGGAAACTGCGTGGGTGTTCCCACCATCACCGGGCAAACACACTTTCACAGCTCGTATAACGAAAATATTTTGGTGAATGCCATGGCAGTTGGTTACTTTGGCAAAGCCGACCCAATCTGTTTGTCGAAGGCCAAAGGTGTCGGCAACTTGGTTGTGTATGTGGGGGCAAAAACTGGTCGTGACGGGATTCACGGAGCCAGCATGGCGAGCGAATCGTTCGATGATAACTCTGCCGCCAAGCGCCCCACCGTGCAAATCGGCGATCCTTTCTTTGAAAAACTTTTGATCGAAGCCTGCTTAGAAGTGATGAAAAAAGATTTAGTTGTGGCCATTCAAGATATGGGCGCCGCTGGTTTAACCAGCTCGACGTTTGAAATGGCTGAAAAGGGCGAAGTGGGAATTGATATGAACTTAGATCAAGTTCCTCTGCGCGATTCAACTCTGACACCTGAAGATATTATGCTTTCGGAAAGCCAAGAGAGAATGCTCTTAATTTGCGACCCTGCAAAATTAAAACCGCTTCAGGAAGTTTTTGAACGTTGGGGCCTGGATGCCTCGGTGATTGGGAAAGTGACTCAAGGACCCAATGTTCGCTTGTTTTGGAACATGGAATTGATCACAGATATCAATCCAACAACCATTGTTAGTCATGCGCCTCAGTATCAGCGCCCGTTTGAAAAATACAATTCTCCTTACTTAAAGCCGCAAACTCCACCTCAGGATACGGGCAGCACGTTGCAAACTCTAGAGACGATTTTAAAATCGGAGCACGGTGGAAGTCGTGAGTGGGTGTATCGCCAGTACGATCAACGTGTGGGTGCTGCCACAGCACGGGATTGCTCGGATCCTGTGGGTGTGGTGCGGTTGCCGGAATCGGGTCGCGCTTTGGGTGTGGTGCTTGGGTGTCGGCCGCATATGATGCGGCTTGATCCGCAGTTTGGTGGGCGCGATTCCATTTTGCATCCGGCATTGCAGCTTGCAGTGATGGGCTTTGAGCCCTTGGCGGTGACCGATTGTTTAAATTTTGGCAATCCAGAAAAAACCGAAACCATGACGCAATTTGTAGCCGCCCTTGATGGCATGAACAGCGCCTGCCGTGAATTGCAAGCGCCAATCATTAGCGGCAATGTGAGTTTTTATAACGAGACAAAATCCAAAAATATTTCGCCAACACCAAGTACAGGACTCGTAGGCCTGCGTTCGAAAATGGAAAATCTTCCAACCACGGCTTTCACAGCTGAGGGCGAAGATATTTACACGCTCACATGGGGCGAGTGCTGGGCAGAAGGACTGCTTGCTGAAATGAACGACAAGACGCCGAAAGCCTTTTTAAATTTCGAAACTCAAGGTTTTGATCAATTTGTAAAAGAACTTACAAAGCTTGGAACCAGTGACCTCGTGAGCAGTGCTCGCGTGGTGAGTAAGTTTGGTTTGCTATACGCACTCACACGAATGAGTCTCAGTGGCATGGGCGCACGTATTGAGTCGGCGCAAAATCGTTTTGTAGAGCCGCTCTATCAAATTGTGGTGAGCACAAAAAATGCGCCCGCTCTCGAAAAAGAAGTGCAGTCCTGGAGTTTAAAAACTTTAAAGTTACAAAAAATAGGCCAGACCCAGAAAAACGAACTTGTATGGGCTGATGTTAAAGTGAAATCTGAAGTTTTAAATCAGCTCTATAAAAAATCTTGGGAGGCGCAATTTGAAAACCTGGCGTGATGAGTGTGCGGTCTTTGGAATTTGGAATCATCCCGAAGCCAGTCGAATGGCCTATCTGGGTCTCTATGCTCTTCAGCATCGGGGGCAAGAAGCTTCGGGAGTTGTTTCACTTTTCGAAAACCAACATCTCGAGCACAAAGGTTTTGGCCTTGTGGCCGATGTATTTCAGGAAACCGCTCTTGACCGCCTTAAAGGGCTCGCGGCTATCGGCCACAATCGGTACTCTACAACCGGTGAAAATGAGCGCTTTAATATCCAGCCCCTCAAGGCCGTGTTGTACAACGGACCGGTGTCGCTTGCGCACAACGGTAACATCGTCAACAGCGCCAAGCTTCGCCGAGAACTGCAGGCCAAGGGTTCGATTTTTCAAGGAACCAACGACACAGAAATTTTGTTGCATTTGGTTTCGCGAAACGAGAGCAATGATCTTGTGGAATGCCTCAAACAAGAACTGCCAAAGCTCGAAGGCGCCTTTAGCATGGCGATGTTGAGTCGCGATATGATGATTGGCATGCGCGACGCCAATGGCTTTAGGCCGCTGGTCTTAGGAAAACTAAAACACGAAGCAGGAACGGCCTGGGTGTTGGCTTCAGAGACCTGCGCCTTTGATTTGATCGGCGCCGAATTTGTTCGCGAGATCGCACCTGGAGAAATATTTTGGTGTGATGACAAAGGTGCCTATACGGCGACGTTTAAAGAAGTCACAAACAAGCGACCCTGTGTTTTTGAATATGTTTATTTTGCCAGACCCGATTCGAAAGTCTTTGGTCGTAGTGTGTACCAGGTGCGAAAAGAGCTGGGACGCCAATTGGCGCGCGAAAATCCTATCGATGCTGACATTGTGATTCCGGTGCCCGACAGCGGAGTGCCGTCGGCCTTGGGATATGCCGAAGCCAGCGGTTTGCCCTTTGAATTGGGAATCATTCGCAATCATTATGTGGGACGAACATTTATTGAGCCTAAACAAAGTATTCGCAACTTTGGTGTGAAGATTAAATTGAATCCGCAGTCCGAAATTTTAAAAGGCAAGCGCGTGATCGTTGTGGATGATTCCATCGTGCGCGGAACCACCAGTAAAAAAATCGTAGGACTGATTCGCCAGTTTGGAGCCAAAGAAGTTCATATGCGGATTGCAGCGCCGCCCACGGTGAGCCCGTGCTACTACGGTGTGGATACACCCCAAAAAACCGAATTGATCGCGGCCAATAAAAGTGTGAAAGAAATTTGTGATTTTATTGGTGCGGATAGTTTAGCGTATGTTTCGAGCGAGGGCCTGATTAAAGCATCGCAGTCAGAAACCGAAAAAACCTTTTGCTCGGCCTGCTTTGGTGGAGAGTATCCAACGCCGCTGTATTAAT
>JANOYW010000019.1:0-170447 GCA_031429075.1 Bdellovibrionales bacterium
AATTTGTGGGCCCATTTTTGAAAATGTCCCACCGAAAAAGTGTGCATGATGGCAATGCCGAACAGGACGGTGGCGATGAGCTCTAGGGATGTTGGATTCATGGTTATCAGTCTAATGGCTCTTTCACTCAGTGCAAAGAAGTTTGACCCCTGTTTATTGACACATCTCAGAAAACTTCATTACCATGGGGGATGTCTTTAACAGTCAGTGTTCTCGTCGCCGCCTACAATGAATCGCGCACTATTTCACAGGTGATCCATAAGCTTTTGGCTGTAGATCAAGTCACAGAGATCCTCGTTGTTGACGATGGCTCTACCGACGGCACCGCAGAGTTTTTAAAAGGCTACAGCCACCCGCGAGTGAAAACTCTTTTTCATCCTAAAAACAAAGGGAAAACAGCGGCCATTCAAACGGCACTCGAGCAGGCCACAGGTGATGTGTGCATTATTCAAGATGCCGATTTGGAGTACAACCCCGAAGAAATCCCCGCTGTGCTTGCGCCCATCTTGAGCGGCAAAGCTGATGTGGTTTATGGCAGTCGTTTTTTAGTGCGCAAAGAATCCCGCGTGCTCTATTTTTATCACTACCTTGCCAATAAATTTTTAACGTTTCTCTCCAACCTGCTCACAAATCTCAACATGACCGACATCGAAACCGGTTATAAAGCCTTTCGCACACACATCATCAAAGACATGGGCCTCACCGCCAAGGGTTTTGGCATGGAGATCGAGATCACAGCGCTGGTGGGTAAAGTCTCAGCCCGGGTTTACGAAGTTCCGATCTCTTACTACGGCCGCACCTACGACGAAGGCAAAAAGGTCGCTTTCAAAGATGGCATCGAGGCCATCTGGTATATTTTTTATTTTAATCTCTGGTATTTTTATCAGCCCAAGTGCGCTGATGCCATATCTGTGATTCGAAAGCGTCTTAACGACACTCACCTCGCCAATGACTCAGCGCAAAATGCGCGGTTGTATTCGTAGAGTTCAACGCCTAACTTGTGAATGATCAAGAGGGCTTAAAAGTGCTACAAAAAAAAATTGCAGACAAATCCGCGGTCATAGGAATTATCGGACTGGGCTATGTGGGACTTCCACTCGTGCAGCGGTTTGCCCACGAGGGATTCAAAGTCATAGGTCTTGATATCGACGAAAAAAAAGTCGTTCAGCTCAAAGAGGGCCAAAGTTACATCGCCCATATTCCCGCCGCTGAAATCCAAACAGCTCTCAAAAAAGGTTTCACACCTTCCACTGATTTCCGCCTTATCGCCGAAGCAGATGCCATCATTATTTGCGTACCAACACCTTTAGATAAAAATCGTGTTCCTGATTTAAGTTACATCAGTAACACAATGACACAGATTTCAGACTATCTTCGTAAAGATCAAATTCTCAGCTTGGAAAGCACGACCTATCCCGGCACAACCGAAGACCTTATTGTTCCTCGGATTAAACAAAAAGGCTTTCAGATTGGCGAAGATTTTTTTGTTATCTATAGCCCGGAGCGAGAAGACCCGGGTAATGCGAAATTCTCAACCAAAACGATTCCTAAAGTTTGTGGTGGCTGGACTGAAAACTGTTTAAAACACGGAGTGCAACTTTACGGCGCCGTTGTCGACAAAGTGGTTCCTGTTTCTTCGACTAAAACCGCCGAGATGGTAAAGCTGTTGGAGAACATCCACCGTGCAGTGAATATTGGCCTTGTGAACGAAATGAAAATAGTGGCTGATAAAATGGGTATCGATATTCACGAAGTGATTGCCGCCGCCTCAACAAAACCTTTTGGTTTTACGGCTTACTATCCTGGCCCCGGATGGGGTGGGCACTGCATCCCCATCGATCCTTTTTATTTGACCTGGAAAGCTCGCGAGTATCATGTCAACACACGCTTCATCGAACTGGCTGGCGAAGTGAATACAGATATGCCGACCTGGGTGATTAACAAAATCTCGGAAGCTTACAACGAACGCGGACTTGCACTCAAAAATTTAAAGTTTTTGATGTTAGGTGTCGCTTACAAAAAGAATGTGGACGACATGCGAGAATCGCCGGCCATCGAATTGCTCATGGGTTTGCAAGCCAAAGGCGCCAAGGTCGATTATTCAGATCCCTATATCCCTATTTTTAGACCTATGCGAAAGATCAAACTCGATCTGCAAAGTATTCCTATCACCGTAGAAAATCTATTAAAGTACGACGGAGTCATCGTTGCGACTGATCATGATGATTTTGATTACGATCTCATCATCAAACATAGCAAGTTAGTGATTGATACGCGCGGACGCTATAAGCACAAAGCCTCCAACCTTGTGAAAGCCTAAAGACCATGCGATTTTTAGTCACCGGAGCTGCAGGTTTTATCGGTTCGCATCTGGCAGAAGAATTAATAGTAAAAGGGCATTCCGTTGTTGGCATAGATAACTTAGCCAACGGCCTCACATCAAATATTGAATATTTAAAAAAACTAGATTCCTCGAAAAACAATTTTAAATTTATCGAAGCCGATATTCGCGATAAACTCGCCTGTTCGCAATTTACAAAAAACGTTGATGTGGTTTTTCATCAAGCGGCCCTCGGCTCCGTTCCCCGATCCTTTAAAAATCCTCTGGATTTTCATGAAACAAATACCACCGGTTTTTTAAACGTACTGCATGCCAGTATCGACAATAACGTTCAAAAATTTATTTACGCGTCTTCAAGCTCTGTGTACGGCGACGACCCCAACCTTCCAAAAGTGGAAGACAAAGTAGGGAATTGCTTGTCCCCCTACGCTCTTTCAAAAAAACACAACGAGCTTTACGCAAAACTGATGCGCCAGAATTCGCCCCTCCAAATCACCGGGATTCGATATTTTAATGTTTTCGGCGCTCGGCAAAGAGCCGACAGTGCCTATGCCGCTGTAATCCCTAAATGGATTCACGCTCTTCGCAACGCCATTGCCGTGGAGATTTACGGCGACGGCGAAACCTCCAGAGACTTTTGTTATGTTAAAAACGTTGTGGCCGCCAATTTGCTAATTGCGCAACATGACCAAAAAAGTGCGTCTCCCGGCATATTTAATATTGCCTGCGGCGACAAAACTACACTTACCGAGTTATTTCATAAAATTAAAAATGAAGTTCAAAAATTTACTCCAGTGACTCAAGACATGCCAGTTTACAAAGGTTTTCGCGACGGTGACATTCGCCATTCGTTAGCAAATATAGATTTGGCCACCCATCATCTCAGCTACCAACCACAGTTTTTAATTGATAATGGCCTCAAAGAAACAGTGAAGTGGTTTCTTGATCTACCGTAAAGAAATTGATGGGCTTCGTGCCATTGCGGTTCTTCCAGTTATATTTTTTCACGCAGGATTCTCCTATTTCAACGGGGGATTTGTTGGCGTGGATATTTTTTTTGTTATTAGTGGCTATTTAATTACCTCAAATATTTTAAACGATGCAAGCAAAGGGACTTTTTCGCTGGCTAAGTTTTACGAACGACGAATTCGCAGAATTTATCCGGCACTTATAGTGGTTTTGATTACCAATGTTCCCTTTGCTTGGCTTTACATGTTTCCCTACCAACTCGTCGATTTTGGGCAAAGTCTTTTGGCAGTTTTAACCTTTTCATCCAATTTTTTGTTTTGGCAAGAGTCAGGCTATTTTTTAGCGGTTGCCGAGGAAAAACCGTTGCTTCACACCTGGAGTCTAAGCGTTGAGGAGCAATTTTACGTTATTTATCCATTACTTTTAACTCTGCTGCTCAAACGATCGCGCACTTTCACCTTCGTTTTCTTTTTGATCCTCTTCACTTTTAGCCTGGCTCTTGCCGAGTATGGATGGAGATACGATATGGAAAGAAATTTTTATCTGATTACAGGCCGTATCTGGGAGCTTTTGACAGGCGCCTTTGTAGCAATTTTTCTCACTTCGAACAAAAAAATATCCATCAGTTCGCGATTTACTAGGATTGGTGAACTCGTTGGTTTAGCTTTTATCGTCATTGCGGTTCTATTTTTTAAAAAGGAAACTCCTACGCCAAGCTTGCAAACTCTTTTGCCGGTTGGTGGCACGGCACTCATCATCCTGTTCGCTAAGGCCGAAAGTCCATTGGGGAGGGTCCTATCGAGCAAAGCCCTAACTTCGATAGGCCTGCTAAGCTACAGTGCTTATCTTTGGCACCAACCACTTTTTGCGTTTCTAAAACTCACATTGGAAAGTCCGTCGGTATTTTCTTTTGGATTAATAATCATCACCACTTTTTCCTTCGCCTTCTTAAGTTGGAAATTTATCGAGACACCTTTCAGAAATCGGCAAAAGATCTCTACAAAGCTAGTTTTTATTTTATTTGCTTTGACTTCGGCCACCGCCGCACTGGCAGGTTCGTACTTAGCTTCGAACAAAGGCCATATCCAAAGATTTTCCGCACATTTGCACCATAACATACCAAACCCTTACGAGACTTCTGAGTACAGACGAACAAAGTTTGATGAATTGCGATCCAAAACAAAATTCACCAGCCCAACTCAGCCAAAATTAGCTATCATTGGGGATAGTTTTGGCGAAGACATGGTCAACATGATCGTCGAGAATAATGCCTTCAGAAACTTTGAAGTGATTACGCAAATGATACCTGCGCGCTGTCAAATTTACTATGGCTCCGAAGACATCAATCTTTTTATAGCTCCGGAAGACAAGGTACTTTGCGCCCAAGATTTTAACGGGAAGCTTGAAGAACTTTCAAAAAAGGCGGACGTCATTATATTTGCCACCGCTTGGCACAAATGGGCCATCGAGAGATTAAATGATACCGTAAAAAATATTCCACGAAAAAAGACTTCCGAGGTTTACATCATAGGTAAAAAAATCTTTGGAACAATTAAAATCACAGACTTAGATAGTGGCGATATTAGACTTAAGAAACCGCTGAAGGGAAAATACTTTTCTGATTTTCTGGAGCTCGAAGCAGATTTAAAAAGAGTTGTCCGAGATGCAACTTACATTTCCATGCATGATCTTGCCTGCGGAGAAAATGCTCGAACTTGTATGGTATTTACGCCACAAGGGGAACTGATTTCCGAAGACAACCACCACCTAACGAAAGCCGGAGCTAGGTATATAGGAGGCTTGGTTTTTTCGCTAAGTGAGCTTAAAAAATATCGTTAGTCGTCTATATCTTTTTTAAAAAGAAAATATTGTTGTCAGTTTCAAAGTTAAACCAGCCTCGAATGATATCGAAGCAAGTAAAGAATAACAGCCCTGGGATACATCGCGAAGGATGAAAGAACTTAGCTATTTTGTTATTTCCACGCTTTAAAAACCAGTTATGCAAAGACCAAAGCCAAAATGCATGGCCCGTGGAACGCTTTAATTTTACCAACTCAAATCCCACCGGAAGGAATTGCTTCTTGACGGTTTCGATATCGAATAAATTCCAGTGTCGTGGAGTATGATAGCCACCCCAGTACTCATTTTTAAACCATCGTGCGTTGGTGGATCTTGGATTTGGAACTTCAAACACTAGCATGCCACCCTTTTCTAAAAGCAAGTGGGCCTTTTTCACAGTGTTCATTGGCGACGGAAGATGCTCCAGCACGCTGAATAATGTAATCAGTTGAACACTTCCAGGGGCTATACTCCCAATATCTTCGAAAAATCCACAGTAGGCTTCGAAACCGTCCCGCTTTAATTCATCAACGACTTTTTGGCTTAACTCAAAACCAATAATGTCTTTTTTATGAAGTCCCTGGGATTCCATAAGCCGTAAGTACCTACCCGTACCGCAACCGATGTCGATGTAGCGCCGGATTTTGACAATTAAATTTTTCTGGATAAACAAGAACTTTTTTTTGTCGAGCCACTGCTTGGCCTTGCGGGCAAGCCAGTGAATTTGGGTTTCGTACTGGTAAGAGTAGTAATTAGTGGGATAAATTGTCTGCAAGGTATGCGGTGTGGGGCGTGGATTTAAATAAATGTTATTGCATGCTTCGCACTGAACAAAACGCCATTTATTAGCACAAGTTCCATATTCATAATCGTAACTGGATGAGTAGTTTTTAGCCTCGGCACAAAAGCATACGCCGCAGGTAACTAGTTCTACAGGAATTGTCGGTGCCCCCGCCAAGAAGCTTGGGATTTCTACTTCAATGTTTTCCATATACATTTTAAACTTTCAAAATAATTTCTAGAATACTCAACTTCATTTAGCATCTGACTTGTATAAGTTTCATGTAATATTGGCAAATGTACGCTCGGAACGTTAGGCCACAAATGATGTTCGTAATGATAATTAAAATTTAAAGGGGACAAAAAGTAACTTTCTATGAAAAACGACTTATGGGTCCGGATTACTCTTGCCGAACTATTTTTTAGAGAAATACTTCCGTGCTCCAAGTAGCCTCTGAGGCGGCTCATAAACAGCCCAATCGGTGGTAAGAAAACCAAATAAAAGAGATACGGTAAAACCGTCCCTTGGTTTAAAAAAACGATCGCAATTAAAAAAGCTTGGACTCCCGCTGTGCAGGAGATAAAGATTATCTGATTTTTTAGCCGACTATTTGATTTTTTTGATACTACATTTGACTTTAAAGGAAAGAAAAACGCTCGCAGTTTCACAAAGATATTTTTTCCGTAAAGCGGCTCAAGCAAATGCGAAAAAATTCGCGCCCTTTGCGCTGGCACTCCAACGTAGTCGTCTCCTTGCGGATCATTGTCCAAACAGTAATAAATATGATGTTGCCCATGTAAAAATCGAAACTGGTCGAAATTTGTGAATAAGAAGCCCGAAAACAACCAACCAAAAAAGATGTTTTCTTTGCGACTTTTGAAAAAACTGTAGTGAGAACAATCGTGAACAAAGACCGTTAGCCTGTAACTTTGAAGGGAAATAAAAATCGCTAAGGCACAATTGCCTAAAAAACTAAAACTTCCTAAAAAACAAAAGCTAGAGATTAAGAGCACTAGGCTTAAAAGAGAACGAACATAAGAATACGTGGTTTTCGCAACATAGTATTCTTGTGGTAAGATTTTCGGCAAAATAACGCTTTGCATATCTAGCACTCCAGCCCCTAAACTACTACGAGACTTCTCATCGCGCAATTGATACTACAATTCGATGAAAACCCGAATTTCGGCCGCAATTTGTGCGTTCTTTGTATGCTGGACACTTCTTGTGTCCGCCTACTTGATTTACCGAACGGGACTCGACGACAAGACCATCATGCTCGCCTATTCGCAGTGTTTTTTTAGCCCCCAGGACTACCAAAAAGTGACGTCACGCATGCCCCCCACAAGGAGTCTATGTAAGGCCGAAAAAAACTGTGAATGGCGAACAAGCGAACGCTTTCTATCGGCCTATAACTACCCTTTCATTAATACTGTAATGCATCTCGTACGTGAATTATTGCCTGACAAAAATGGCTGTCGAAGCATGAGCCTTTCCATCTATTGGGCCTATGCCATCTCGACTCTCTTAATTCTTGCTTTGTTTCTCTCTTGCATATTTTTCCTATTTGATTCCGATGCAAAGTGGTTCTACTTAGCTTCATTTGCACCTCTCGTTTTTCTTCATCCATTTTTTAACCACACCCTCACCGCTCTCAGTAGCTACGGCTTCCCACACGTCGAGGAGCTCACCTATTTGCTTGGACCATTTCCGCGCAGCCATCTTGCCATGACATTTTTAATAGCTCTTCCGCTTATCGTAAATGCACGATACATGGCTTTGGCAGGCATCGTTCTTCTCAATATTTTTATTCATATGGGGCAAGGTACCTTAGCCAATATTTCCATCCTAGGTATTTTGCTTGTGCATCTGTTCACGCAAAATTCTTCGAAAAAACTCTACTTATTAGGTACGGTTCTATTTCTTATGAATATAATTTTTCTGCTGTTTGCAAAGTCAAACTATCAAGCAACTGACTTTCGTGTGGATCTAAGCTCAGTACTTCCCGCTTTGTTGCAAACAAAGACAGCTTTGTTAATGCTCGGGTGGGCATTGATCGGCCTCGCAGCAAAGAATTTCATGAAAGCAGATCCTCGATTCAAATTCTATTATATCTGCACCTCAATAATCCTTTGTTCTATGACTTTTTTACGGACCTACAATCTTTCCCTACGATCGGCACACGAGGAAACAACAACCCTTCTCATCATTGCGGATCGGTTTGATGCCACCGTTGCCATTGCACTTTATTTTTCTGTAATATTGTCTGCCTTTTATTTTCTTCGCCGATTCGTGAACCAGAACTTTTTAAAATTTTCCTACATTTTTTTGGGAATAGTTATCGCTTTTACAAACTGGAATCGTTGGTTAGACTTCTCTAAAGAAATAGCTTTCTTGATTCCCAGTTACATAGACCGTGCACAAACCGAAATTTGCTCAAGCCAGGTTACTCTACCTAAAGAAAACATTGTCCAGTCGCTCTCTTCTGGGACACTTTCGCCAACAGAGGAAGTACTCCTCCACTTAAAAATTGACCGGACTTGTCAGGGGCTTTAAATATCATTAGCTATTGGGACCATTCCTTGATGTTGCGTACCCACAATAGATACATAAGGACACCAAATAGTTGGTAGTGTGAATTCGTATTATATTTCTTAAAGTGTGAATAAAACTTCCGAACTTCTTCGATATCGAGGACAGAAGAACTTTTGATGTGTTGATCCTGCATTAGATCCTCAAATAAATCGCACCATTTAAATTTTAGATTTTCTGCTATAGGAAAATTAAAACCCGTTTTAGGTTTCGATAGAATCTGATGAGGGATTCTGCCTTGTAGAGATTTTTTTAAAATATACTTTTTGTTTGTAAAATTTCTTAGCTTCCACCGGGTTGGTAGCTTTTGGCAGAAATGAAGAAATTCAAGATCTAAAAATGGAACTCGAACTTCCAAGCCGCTAGCCATGCTCATGCGATCAACCTTTACTAGCATGTCGTTTGGAAGATAGAATTTGGTATCCATTTGCATACTAAGTTCCACCAGATTGCCTGGACCAGTTCCAGCTGCAGAGTATCTTTCGTAGGGATCATGATTTTTCACAGCATTTAAAAAGCTTTTTTTGTACAATGATGTTTTATGCTCTTTGTAAAAAATCGATCGCCACCCGGCGTGGTCAAAAGGAAAGGGTTCGCTTGCGAAGCGAGTAAACCGATCATAAAAATCGGATTTACTGTAACGACTATCACTCGCTTTCACTGGTAAAAAGTGGCGAGTCCCACGCAAAAGATATTTTGAAATCGGATTTTTAAACAAACGTGCCAACTGCGTGGCTGAGTAAGTATTATAACCCGCCAAAATCTCGTCCGCACCGTCACCCGACAAAACAACTTTGACGTGCTCTGATGTTTTTTTACACAGCTGAAACATAGCTAACGAAGAGGCATCTGCAGTGGGTTCTTCCAAATGCTTAGAGATCTCAACTAAATCGTCTTCGTTTACGTTGGCCGAGAATTGCGTTAAGGGCAACTTTAAGTGCTGGGATAGCAGTTGTGCAAAGGGACTCTCATCAAAACTTTCTTGCTGAAAGCTCATGTGAAAACATTTTGGACTTACACCTTGCTCTGCGAGGAAAGCGCAAATGGCCGACGAATCAATCCCTCCAGATAAAAAAGCGCCGACGGGTACGTCGGCGATAAGTTGTCTTTTTAGCGTAGAACGAAACTGATCACGGAATAACTCAGTTACTTCTCTCTCATCCCGCCAGTTTGCGATTTCATGGTTTTCTTTGGCACGATACGAGTACTCATGTTTCTCTAACTTGTTATTTTTCAACAAAAGGTATTGCCCAGGCATGACCTGCTGAATATCTTTGAAGCCTGTCTGTGGAGCGACTGAGTAGTTGAACGTAAAATAGTTATCCAACGAATGCTCGTCTTGATCCGTTGAAACATTTGAATCTGCCAACAATGACTTAATTTCTGATGCGAATAAAAACCGCGAGTCTTTTTGCGAAAAGAACAGTGGTTTAATTCCGATCGGATCCCGTGCTAAAAACAGCTCTTTTTTGTCTTCCGACCAAATCGCAAAAGCAAAAATACCATTCAGTTTTTCCAAGCAACCTGGGCCCCACTCAATAAACGCATTGAGAATGACTTCGGTATCTGTTCCTGTTTTAAAGATATGTCCTTTTTGCGAAAGCTCTTTTTTGATTTCTAGGAAGTTGTATATTTCGCCGTTGTAGGTGATCACATACTTCTTCTGCGCATCCCACATTGGTTGGTGACCATTGGCACTGAGGTCCAAAATCGACAACCGTCGATGCCCGAAGGCTGCAAAGTCTGTGCATACAATACCTTCACCGTCGGGTCCTCGATGGGACAGTCGAGAAATCATTTTTTGAATGAGGCCTTTTGTTTCTTGCAGACTATGGCCGCTAGAATTAACAATCCCCGCCACTCCGCACATAGGCTACGAAACTTCCTTGGATTCAAATCTTTCTTGGCGCATCTGCGAGATTTGTGAAGAAATGATACCCATAAAAAATGTGAGTGTTCCCGAGATAATCACTAAGGAACCTAACACCGGTATGCCTAAACGAAATGTGATAGCCATATAAATAGAATAACAAATGGCCGGTAGAATTTGCAAAAGTGCAAAAAACGTAAAAAATAAAAATGCGTCAAAAAGCAACATGATACGAAACATGATGGATAGAGTACGAAAACCGTCGCGGAACATTCGGACGGTGGAACTGCCCACTCTTTTAGGCGACATGACTGGAACAAACGCAGTCATGTAATTCCGTTTTAGCATCAGCAATGTGGTTGTTGCCGAGGCTGAAAAACCATCTGGCAACAAATGTAAATAGCGCATAATGATATCACGACGGAAGGCTCGAAACCCACAGTTCAGATCGGGAATTTTTTGTCGGGCAATGATCTGTGATACCAGTTTAAGTAACCACTTGCCGGGGACCCGTCTCACAACAAAGGCTGATTCTTTGGTTCGGCGGCCAAAAGTTGCATCCATTCCCTGACTGCGGATAGGCTCTATAATCGCGTTCATATCTTCGACACGATGCTGTCCATCCGCATCAAACCAGACAATGATAGGGCGAGTGGACTTACGCATCCCGGTTTTGAGGGAGGCGCCGTACCCTTTATTATAAGCATGTTGAATTAATTTGATACCCGGAACCTGATTCGCCGACGCGGCCGTCGTATCGCTTGAGCCATCATCAATGACGATGACTTCGGCATCGGGGCAGTTTTCTTTAAGCAGAATCAATGTTTTTTGAATATTTTGTTCTTCGTTGAATGCCGGAATGATGATGCTGACATCCGAGTACATTATTGTACTTTCTTAAATATTAAAATTTCATTGAGCGCCCATTGCGTCCAAATTTTGTGGGTTCCTTGATAGGTCAATCCCGCTTTTTTACAGGCTGATTCAATCTCTTCGAAGGACACTGTATAGCGCTCGTCCTCTTCCATCCCACGGTCGGAATCCATATCGTAATATTCTTTTGAAACCGCAGACTGCACCTTCACCCAATTATGGGTTAAAAACGAAATAACCAATCCGATGCGAGTCATAACAAGCTCGCCGTCTTTTTTTAAAACTCTGCCAATCTCTTTAATTTCGTCTTCAAAAACAGATTTTGGAATGTGATTTATATTCGCAATTAAAGTTACTGTGTCGAAGCTGGCGTCGGTAAACGGAAATTTTTTAGGGTCTTTAATTACCTGACTCGCTTTGAGACCTTCGTAATCATGAAAATCGACGCTCTGGCCATTTCCGTTTAAAAAATAGCGATTGAAGATATCCCCTGGTCCGCAACCGATGTCTAAAACATGACCTTTGCAAAAGCGTCGCACATTCATCATGCGCTCGTCGCGTAAACAAAAAAACGTCGATGAGCTTTTGTTTGGGTTTTGAATCACTGCGCGATAAGGAAACAAAACCGTATTGAAAACTTTTTCCAAGCCAGAGCTAAAATTTGTTTTGATGTAATCTGGGTCTTTGTACAGGTTTAGACTCTTGTTAAGTTTTGGATTTGCTTCAAAAAAAAATCTAATTCTATTTACGTTCTGGGTCAAATCTAATATAGACTTGTCCTAACCATGAAACCTTTGACGACTCGAGACAAAACCATTCAAGACTTCGGTGATCAATGGACCACTTACCAGGCAAACGTGGGCTATTACGCTTCTGTGGAGTTTTTAAAAGATATCCTTGGTCCCCACTATGACGCTCACTTTTTTATGGGAAAAACAGTACTCGATGTGGGAGCGGGAACAGGAAGAATTGCCGCTATGCTTATTGCCTCGGGGGTGGCCAAGGTGGTTGCCATTGAACCTTCAAAAGCTTTCTCCGTTCTCAAAAAAAACTTAGAACCTCACGGAGATAAGGTGATGGCAGTGCAATGTCGTGGCGACGAAATTTCCTTGAAGGACATGGACACTGCGGTCTGCATTGGTGTTCTGCACCATATTCCCGAGCCCGGTCCGGTGTTAGATGCTATTTTCAACTCGCTGAAGCCCGGCGGCCACTTTATTTTGTGGGTCTATGGCTATGAAGGAAATCAAGTCTACTTGCGGTTGGCAAATTTTCTAAGAGTGTTTACAACTCGCAGTCCGCATTGGTTGTTGGCGGGGTTATCCCACGGCCTTGGTTGCTTACTTACGTTTTACGCCCATTTGTGCCGATGGCTTCCGCTTCCCATGAATGCTTATATGAAAGATGTGATTTTAAAAATACATTATCGTGCACGAGTTCTTGTTGTTTATGATCAGCTGAATCCCGCTTATGCAAAATACTACAAAGAAAAAGATATCAGAAGTCTCTTAGAAAACCACCAATTCGAAATTGATGAACTTTATCATCGACATGGCTACAGCTGGACGCTGGTCGCCCGTAAGCCCAATTAATTATTTCCGTGGATTTTCCAAAGCTGGTTGAGCGTCGTGAGTAAATCATCCATCTGATTCAATGGAAGACTGCTTGGACCATCACAGAGGGCTTTATCTGGGTTTGGATGCGTTTCGATAAACAATCCATCCACGCCCACAGCCATGGCCGCTTTCGCAAGCACTGGGATCATATCAGAACGTCCACCGCTAGCCACACCAGAGGCTCCAGGCAATTGCGTAGAATGGGACGCATCCATGATCACAGGCACACCGAGAGAGCGCATATCCACTAAACCCATCATGTCGTTGACGAGACGATTGTAGCCAAATGTGGTTCCACGCTCGCACAGAAGTATTTTATCGTTTCCGGTACTTTTGATTTTATCTACAACCGATTTCATATCCCACGGCGCCAAAAACTGGCCTTTTTTGACGTGCACGATTTTTTGCGTTTCGCCCACAGCCACCACGAGGTCCGTTTGGCGACACAAAAATGCTGGAATTTGAATCACATCGGCCACTTCTGCTACCATCGGAACTTGCCAGGTCTCGTGAACATCCGTTAAAACCGGAGCTCCCACCTTGGCTTTAATTCTGGCTAACATCTGCAAGCTTTCTTTCACACCGTGACCACGAAAGCTCGTTCCGCTGGTGCGATTGGCTTTGTCGAAGGAGCATTTTAAAAACCAATTAACATTGTGTTTGGCCGCTAGCTTTTTCAGTTCTTGAGCGACCTCAAGAACCATTCCCTCGTCTTCGACTATATCCGGTCCCGAAAAGAGAGACCATTTTTTGCAATCTCCCCACGTATAGGTTTGATCTTGATACTGATAAGAAAAAGGCTTTGCGAGAGGCTTAAATTTGTACATGGTATTTTAGTACTCTTTGTTGTTGCGATTCGCAAGTCATGTGCGGGCCATTGGGCGCGTGCCGCTTTGTGTTATTTTTTCAGTTTCTCGAGCACTAGATGTACTCTTTCGCTCATCTTGGGATTGTCTTTTTGCCACTGCAAATGTTGCTGCTGATGAGCTAGCAACTTTTCGTCGACATTTTGCACGGTCACGATGGCGTGACTTCCCTCGGGCTTCAAAAGATCACGAAGCAAAATCGCTCCCAGGGCCGGCTTAAAATGGGCCACTTCGTAATAGTACTTCATATCCTGGCCCAGCGGCTCAGTCGTGAATTCGTTGTACGTGGAAAAATCATAAATCGGCGCCATTTTTACAAGCTCGCGCTTCCACTCCTCCCAATCGGGCCACAGCCCAAGTTGCAAAAGTAATTCCTGCATCACTGGGTGCGTGGGAGTGATAAAGATTTTTAATTCGATCGATGTGTCCTTGCAAAAAGCGATAATATTTTGCAACTGCTCTAAGTTTTGTTGGGAAATTTTATAGTTTTTAAAGACATCGGTTTCACTAGCGTAGGTTGTCAAAAGCTGATCCGACACGCGGTCCACTTCGTTAAAGGGTGTGTAATCAAAAAAGGAAAAGTGTCCCTGTCTCGAATAAAAAACCACATTGGTATTGTTGAGGTTATAAACCACCGTCTTGTAACTCTGAACGGCGGTATCCCAACTTAAACTCATTTTTAAAAACTTAGAAACAGCGTCCAAATAAATGGAAAGCGGATTCTTGCCTGAGATCGTGTATTCCACTTGCGATGGTCTTCGCAAGTGATTGAACATCATTAAATCCACGCCGATAAGTATTGTTTTGAGCTGCGGGTTCAATGCGTAAGCTGTTTTAATATTTAGAATGAGCTCTCCGGGTACAGCCCCGGGATAGGACCCATTAAACACTTTGGAATCGCCGATATCTTCGGGCCTAAATCCCCTGTCCACACGGGAATTTCCAAGGATCAAAGTTTGAGAATTTAAATACAGCGGCTGGTACGATTTGTGAACTCTGCCAAAATTATCTGTGGCTGGTTTCATGGCGTTAATTCTAGCAATGGGAATTCTCAGCGGAGAGATTTCATAGGGATCTATGAGCGCATTGTATACAAAGAACACGAGCAGCCCGAGTCCTGAGATTTTGATAGTTTTGCTAAGAAACAATTTATAATTCATGCAGCTTTCTAAAATTGAAAATACAAAAACGGACTCACACGACTCAAAAACACAACAGAGAAGAAAAATAAAACAGAAACACCCATTGCCATCAGGTAAGGGCTGCTTTGGTCAAAATAAAATCTGACTTTTTGCACCTCCTTATTAAAATCCTGGTACTGAAAGATCTGTGAAACATTTGGCAAACACCAAGTGATAAATATCAGCACAGCAAAAAGTGGCGCATGATTTATGCTCACGGCTGATTTTAAAACCATAAAGTGCATGGAAAGAGATTTTCCACCGAGGGCTGTGGATAAAATATGGGTCGCAGAAAGTAGATTTGGAGCTCTAAAAAACACCCAAGCGACGCACACAGCAACAAACGTAACTGCCGTAAATAGCCCGGTGCGGATTGTGGCGGATCGATCGCTGCCCGCAAATTTAAAACCGCGCTGAAAGGCATGGTTTATAATCAAATAAGTCCCGTGCAGTCCGCCCCAAATAATAAAGTTCCAACCCGCTCCATGCCATAACCCGCCAAGAAGCATCACAATCATTAAGTTTAAATATCGTCTTGTTCCTCCGGTGCGACTACCGCCGAGTGGAATGTAAAGATAATCTCGTAAAAATTTAGACAACGTCATATGCCAGCATCGCCAAAACTCGATGATGTTTGCAGATTTGTAAGGGGAATAGAAATTGAGCGGTAGCTCAATGCCAAACATCAGTGCAAGACCGATAGCCATGTCTGAATAACCCGAAAAATCGTAATAAATTTGGAAAGCGTAGGCA
The DNA here is from genome assembly GCA_031429075.1 of Bdellovibrionales bacterium. Taxonomy (GTDB): domain Bacteria; phylum Bdellovibrionota; class Bdellovibrionia; order Bdellovibrionales; family JAGQZY01; genus JANPLN01. The sequence continues at coordinate 15,679 of JANOYW010000019.1, forward strand.
AACGTTCCCACCCAGGCGTCCGCAAAGGTCATAGACGTGGCGGTGGCATTGGTAAACAACACGTCGGAGATGGGAGAGATATGATCCGCCAAAACCACTTTTTTAAAAAGACCAATAATAAAGATGGCCCAGCCCGCCGCTAGCATTTTATCGGAAATATAATTCGTCGTTTTCGATTTTTCAAACTGCGGTACCATTTGTAGGTAATGGGTGATGGGGCCCGCCAGCAAATGGGGAAAAAACGTCAGATACAAAACGTAGTTTAAAAACTGACTGTTTTTGAGTTTGCCACTAAAAATGTCACACAAATACGTAATCTGCTGAAAAGTAAAAAACGAAATGCCCAAGGGCAAAAATAAATTTAAAAGCGAAAGCTTGTTTTCAACAAACAGATTTACATTCTCGATGAAAAAGTTGCTGTATTTGTAATAGATGATAATTAAAAGATTAAAAACGATGCCGGTAACCAAAATGTGTTTTCGAGGAAACTTTTGCAAAACTTTACCGATAGCAAAATTGACAAGAATGGACGCCATCAAAAGCGTTAAATAGGCCATCGACCAATAGCCGTAAAAAAACAGTGAGGCTAAAACTAAAAAACTAAAAGCCGTACGTGGAAAATTCTTGCGGATTAAGAAGTGATAAACAATCCAAACAACAGGCAAAAAAAGAAAAATAAATTCAAAAGAGTTAAATAACAACTAACCCTCTCAAACTTGTGTTGTGATATTTTTGAATTTCAAAAAAAGGGATTTCGCTTTTTGCTTAAAATACGAAGCACCTAAGGTGGCCTTAATGGCTGCGTCTTTTTCCATCTTCTCTTTGTAAAGAGTCGAATGGGCTTTGCTTTTTTCATGCTCCGGTCGGCCATTTGAGTAGTAGTACATTGCGATTGAGCGCCGTCGTCGACCTTCAGGACAATTTAACGGCTCCGGATGACCATGGAAGGCCGTATCTGTCGTGTTGAACAAAACGACGCGGTTAAAGATTGGGGCGATTTTCTTTTTGCATCCTTTGAGATCTTTATCCCAAAGTTCAAGGTGCCCACCGTACTCTTCCTTCCAATCTTTGTTAAGATAAACTAACAAGTTGATTCTGCGGTCTAATTTGAGAGTGTTATGAAAATTAAAATCAGCGTGAATTTTTAAAAATCCACCACGTTCAATTTGATGCAAACCGCCGCCCAAAAGATGGGGATCTGGTATTAAACCGTCGATGCCGGTCATTTGCTCAATAAAGCGCAAAAATGGCGAAGAATTCATCTGATAGATGAGTTCACGAGTCAGATTTCCAAGCTGTTCTTCTGAAGAATTGGCTAATTTTTCGCTGTACTGGTGCTTATAGCTTTTCCAACGATCGGACTCTATCTCAGGAAACTCGTTGAGCACGGACTCGAGAACTGGTGCATCAAAAAAATTATCAATCACAATGTGAGGAAATGGATCAGCATTCATGTAAATCTCTCTATTTTCAGATCCAATTTGCTGCAACTTGTTCAAAGTAAATAGATAGCCTGCTGACATTTTCATCTCCTTAAGAGGGACCAAAAAATTTATAGTTGCGCAATGGTGCAGTCAATAATAGTCTCTAGCGCGTTGCGCACAGCTCGTATTCGATTATAAGGGTTTAAACCTATGAAAACCGTTAAAGAACTTTATAACAAACACAACGGTTCCGATATCTATATTGTTGGAACTGGCGCCAGTATGCGTACGTTTCCCGTTGAGTTTTTAAAAGGCAAAATAACTATCGGTCTCAATATGGCTTGGAAGTTAACGCCTGTGACTTATTGCCTAACCACACGTCCAGAGCTAAATATCGCTGAGTTTATGCCGAGCGAGGCTGCCCACCCTGGCATCATCTGGATCACAAAATTTGAGAAGTTGATCAACCAACAGCAAAGAAACCATGCTCTAGAAAACGATTATTATTTTTTTAAATCAAAGGCCGAAAACCAACCTGCGAAAATTGTGGACCACATTGACATCGTGGGACGAAATTTAAGCTGGGTGCGCAATCCAACCGAGGATTATCTTTACCTTTGGAGCTCGGTTTCGCAGACCGCGGTCAACCTAGCCGCAAACATGGGGGCCAAAAATATTATTCTCGTGGGTTGCGACAATGGAGCTCTTTCAAAGAATCACCATGCTCACCAGCAACACACTATGTGGAAGAACAAAAGTGCTGACGTCCGATATAACGAATACTACCAGGGTCTTGTTGAGGTGCGCGAGGCATTGAGAGCGAGAGGCGTATCAGTGACAAGCCTCACTCCTTTCCTGAGCCCCTTGGAACCTGAAAAAGACTTTCTTACTCTGTGTAAAGAGTTGAACGTTGAACAGTATATTGAAAACGAAAATATCGCTGACCGTTATGAGATGCATGGAATTTTAGCATGGTTGCAAACAATTTACAGAAACTCCCGGCATTACCTAAAGTCCATAACCTAAGGGAAAATGATGCAGAATATTCCCAGCACAATACTCAGTGCCTGCCCCTCGTGCGAGTCGACAAACTTGTTTAAGTGGGGCTCGTCCACCGACCGCGACATGAAGGTTTCTTCAGAGATGTTTAGCTACGAGGAATGCACAGCCTGTGGGGTTGTATTTCAAAATCCGCAAATTGCACCCCATTACATCAGCACTTTTTATCCCGTCCAGTATGCCCCCCATCGCTCACATGCCGCGAATAAAGAGTATGTGATTCCAAAGAACCCCCGCAAGATTGCAAGGTGGCCTTACACCAAACGTAAGCTGCTCTCGTTTGGAGAAGGTCACGGGCGAACGTTTTTAGACTACGGCTGTGGCTCCCCTGCCCACTTAGATGTGATGCGCGCCCTCGGCTGGAAAACCATTGGTGCTGATTTTTCCAAGGATTCCGTTGATGCGGTGGAGGCGAGCGGTCATCGGGGCATCCATACACTGGAGGACCTGAATTTAGAAAAAATCGAAGACCAAACTTTAGATCTCATACTTTTGAATCACGTATTCGAGCACGTTTACAATCCAGTGGAACTGCTCCAGATTTTTTTAAAAAAACTCCGCCCTCAAGGGTTCATTCATTTGGTACTGCCCAATCCACAGGGTATCAGCTCTCGCTTATTTAAATCGTCGTGGTATGGCCTCGAAGCTCCGCGCCACATTATTCTTTACCCACCAAAGCGACTGTCGGAATTGGGTCAATCGGTGGGTTTTCAATTTGCGGCTTTAGAGCATGAAAATATCGCCAAGGATTTTTCGCGAAGTTTTGGTTATGCCCTTCAGGACCTTGGATTGCTAAAAAATGTACCGAGCCACGTCTTCTTAAATTCTCGGCTTTTAAATGCTCTTTTTAAACCCATAACCTCTCTGTTTTCGCGCCTTGGCAAAGGTGACCGTTTTCATCTCACTCTTCAGAAGCCTTAAATACATTAGACAGGGCTTAAAGTTCGTGAAATAAACAATTTATGACTGATATCAGAGTGTTTATTCACACCAATGAATCGCAGCTTTTGGGCGCCAAAGTGGCTGCCTACTCTTTTAAAAAACTGTCTGGTGGCAAAGTAACTGCAGATCTTATCGAACTTAAAAATCACCCTGTTTTAACCTCAAAAGAAGGTCGCACTTATCTAAGAAAAGGCCGCAAAGCCACTTGGATCAATTCGGATCTTCAATCCTTTTCCCCTCTTCGGTTTCTACCGCCGCAGTTGATGTCGTACCAAGGCATCGCCATCGTCACCGATCCTGATGTTTTCGCAGTAAGTGCAGACATCGCAAAGCTCGGTGAGCTTTTTGATTTTAATCAAAAGCCAATTTGGGCTCGTCAGGTGAACTCCGGTAAATACACGGGCTATGCAAAATCATTCTTTGGCACCAGCGTGATGTTATTAAACTGCGCTAAGCTCACCCATTGGAAGTGGGATGACGTGATCGAAAATCTATTTGCCAAAAAATTTGATTACGGCGATTGGATTGGTTTAAAACTCGAAGATCAAGCTAGCATTGGCATTTTGCCGGACGAATGGAATTCCTTTGATTACTTGGACGCAAACACCAAACTTCTGCACATGACAGAGCGTTCAACCCAGCCGTGGAAGACTGGTTTGGCGCGCGACTTCGACACCACAGGGGAGTTGACGTTGAAGCTTGGTACAAAGGCGATTTCGCCCGCTTTTATGTTTAGAAAATTTAAACAGCAAATGGGTTGGGTTGATTTTGAATCTGGAAATTTTTATAAACCCCATCCAGATCCCAACCAGCAAAAATTCTTTTTTCTGTTACTACTGGAGTGTTTGAAAGAGAATGTATTTGATGAAAAATATGTGCAGCACAACATCGAGCGCGGTTTTGTGAGACCTGATATCATGCGCGTGCTAGATACGGTTGCCACACAAGCTTTAGAAAAATCATCTTCCTTTCCTGTGACGAATCTTTAAAACCGGCCGTTCTACAAGATGATGTAATATAAAAGAGAGAGCGGAAGCCAATACGAGCACGGCAAGCAAGTACTCTACTTTACTTTGTCTGATATTTAAAAAATGAATTATTGGAATATGTACCAAGAAAATTCCATAAGATAAATAGCCTGCTAGATGGTCTATTTTTCCCGATTTGAATTTTAATAAATATTTCAAAGCCGATGGACACAGTAAAAGAGCCAGGGCGTTTTCCATAAGCCAAGGCACACGCTCTAAATTCATCGCTAACAATAAACTGCAGTAAAGAATTCCGATACCCGCTGCTATATATTCAACTTTGAACTTTTGAGACGTTTCCTCGCCTTTATTTTGCCTGTAAATGATAAATCCAGTTAAAAATAAAGGAAGTGTGCCAAAGAGATATCGATAAGTGAAGCTTTCAACCAAATCAATATGCTGTCTATGTAAACAATAGACGGTGCACACAACAGCCGCCCCCATGATGGTTTTTAAATACGAGCTTCTGAGTAATGCCAAAAATGGAAATATGAAAAAATATTTTACTTCCAGAGCTAAAGAGGGAGCTGGAGTGACATGCGAATAAGCACCGAAGGAAAAATCTCCAGCCAATAAAAAGCCAACAACTCCGTTTATCGGTTGTAAAAAAGATAAAAAAAGATGCTTTAGGCTTACCGCGTGTTCAGGTAAAATTCTCAAGCTCGGGGTAAACTGAACTTGATTGCCTAAAAACACCAAACACATCACAATGCAAAATAAGGGAACAAGTCGAAGGAGTCGATCAAAATAAAACTCGATCATCTGGTTTTTACTGTTTTTAAATCGATCAAAAATCAAAGCGGTAAAGAATCCAGAGATGATATAAAAGCAAAATACAGCAAAGACACCCTGGTTAATTTTCAAGCCTAAAAAACTCCACAGGGGAAAATCGAGATGCGAGTAAACAACCAAAGATGCTAAAAAAAATCTTAAGTAGCCAATCATGGGATTCCTTTAAGTGGTTGTTCGACTTGCGTTGGTAAATATATTCATGAGTCCCGCATGTTTGCTTTGCGAGGTTGTCTGCGCCACCGCTTGGTTAAAGCCAAAAAAGTTAGGATAAATTTTAACCAATGATTTTTCTTCGTTTGCAAAAATATAGAGGTTTCCGTCAAAAAAATACTGTCCATCCGCAAGACAATTAGAAAAACTAAACTCATAAGCTATGGGACGCGAAAGGTCCTTGCCTACGATATTGTCATCCACCGAGAACCCTGAAATGGTAATGCCCTCCATGTTCTTGAGAGCAATGCTCAAACGGTAGTGGCCCCCATTTTTGTAGGTGCAACTAAACTTGAGAAGCGCCTGATTGCCGCTGAACGAGACTTCCGCCTTCTCGAAAAAATCTTCGGACTTTTGATGGGCCACAGGACTTTCTCTGAGCTGTTGCGAAGTGACTTGCTTGTACATGCGCACGCCCTCTAAAGAGTCACCGTCATGCACGATGCTCCCTTTATCGAGCACCATCACTCGCGAGCAATAGGCTGAAATCATATTTGGGCTATGGCTCACGATCAAAAAACTTTGCCCCGCCGTTTGCATTTTGCGAATTTGGTCTAGACATTTAATTTTAAAAGCGGCATCTCCCACCGAAAGTGTCTCATCAACAATGATCAGATCCGCTTTTACAAAAGCACTGCAGGCAAAAGACAACCGCGCCCGCATTCCAGAAGAGTAGGTTCGAACCGGCATCTCGAAATAATTTTTAAGTTCGGAGAAATCGTAAATCTTAGAAACCACATCGTTCACTTCGCTTGCAGGAATATTGTGCAAGTTGCAAAACACGTGGGCGTTCTGCCGCCCGGTAAAATCTGGACTAAATCCAGAGGCCACATTGAGCGACGCCGAAATCGAACAATTGCTAACCACTTCGCCCGAAGTGGGAGGAATCACACCACAGATGATGGACAGAAGCGTACTTTTTCCAGCCCCATTTCGCCCCATGATTCCCACGGTTTCTCCCCGTTTGACCGAAAAAGAAATATTCTTCAAAACTGAAACAATCTTATCCGCCTTGCGCTTTTTATTAAACAGCGCAAGATACAGATTTCCCAACGTCGACGACGAAATTAAAAAATTCTTACCAATATTTTTAGCTACAAGAATTTCGTCTTTAGAGAACATCGGTCACCGCTGGCGAAAGTTTCGAAAATAAAAAAGCAGCCACTGCCCACAGCAGTGAGCAAATCACTAAAAAGGAGATCATCCACGTTTGAAACACAAAGGGATTAGAATAAATGGGAAAACGAAACAATTCCACAAGGGACGTCAACGGATTGAGAAACAGAATTTTTTGAAATGTTTCAGAGACTAACGAAAGGGGGTAAGCGATGGGGGTTAAATAAAAAGCAAAACGCACAATCACTCGAGTTGTATCTTTAAGATCGGCGACGAAAGGAGCGAGAATCGCAAAAATAATACTGATCGGTGTGATAAAAATAAATAAGATTAAAAATCCAATTAAAAATCCAGGAAGCGTATAATAGTAAAATCGCTGATAAAACAGACTGAGCGAGAGCAAAACACACAGCTGAAGGATGGCGCTGAATCCGGTCCGCAAAAGAGTGGAGGCAATAAACGAAATCAAAGGAATTTTACTTGTGGTGATCAATCCGCGTTTGGAAAGCAAAGCATTGGTGGCGTTGGCTAATGCTTCACTAAATAACATGTACGGGGCAAAACCACAAAAAAACGGCAGAATAAACCCAAGGGCTTCGCCCGTCGTAGGATCCGACCACCCCACTCGAAGAACCCGTCCGTAGACAAACCCGTAAATCGCCAACGCGACCAAGGGGCTTACAAACAACCAGGACATTCCGAAGAGAGAGCGGGAGTACGTGGAGGAAATATCTCGTTTGGCTAAATAGTAACCAAATTTAAAAGATTCACGGGTAAACAACATGAACCGCCTGAGAATTAAATTCTTGCTGCTTTTTTGCCAAGGACAGTTGATCAAACCATTTCTGCCCCAAAATTTCCGGAGCGAGTGTTTGAAAAATGAGGCGTCGTGAGCCTTCGACATGGTTCGTCACTTTTTGCGGGTTATCCAAATACTCGCTCACTGCAGAGAACCAATCCTCTGCTCTTTGCACGTTCTCGCCCAAAAACTCATTGGATTGATTGGATGTCAGCACTACTGGTTTGCCTAACAAAAGCGAGAAAACCGCTCGATTGGGAGATTTGCAGATGCTAAATTCGTTCTTTCGATTGGGAAGTACCACCACATCCATTTTATCAACAGCGTCGTAAATCGTGGTTGCATCCCACTTCACAAAACACACGTTGAGCGCCAGGTGGGACAGGCTCTCCATCTGTGCAGGACTGTCGCTGACAACTAAAAGTGTCGCTTGCCGCTGCTGACATAATTTTTGTAGATCCTGATCTAAGAGCTGCAAATCTGAAAGACCAAAAATTCCCGCAGTGCCGCTGTTACCAAACCAGCCTATCACCGGTTTTTTTAAATCTTTTTCGTCGACCCAGCGAATTTTTTTTGCGCCACCAGATTCGGAAGTCTCAGAGCGAAAGGCATGGGCCACGGAACCAGGAAGAGTCCATACAATCAATCGCGCGAGGATTGATGTCAAAAGTCCAATCATTGTGTCGATGGCAGCAAACAAAAGGTCCACCACCCGCATAACGAGGGGCCGCACCCGCAAACGAAAGCTGGCAACCTTCGTCAGACGCAAAAAATACAAAAGCGGAATGGCAAGTCGTCCGCTGTGGAATATTCGCGAAAAATAAAAGCGTGGAATTTTTTGTGCGAATTCGTAACTGTGATGCTTCTCTTCGATGGGATCTGGCAACACACAAATCTTAGCGACGGGGAGTTTTTGCGCAAGGACGGACTTGAGCTCCTCAGTGGGACAAAACACCTTGTCGGCGATTTCTGCCATTTTTAAAAAAAACTTGTACTGAAACGAATACTTTTTAGTTTCGTGGTTTACAAAAAACAAATTGTCGCAGATGTCTAAAAACACCTTAACACCGCTCGCCTGGGCCTTTTGCGCCAAGTGGTAATCGTACTCTGTAAAACATTTTACGAATACGATGGCATCAAAACAGGAAAAGTCGATGGCGTCAGAAGATTGAAAAAAGGTCGATTGAACGCCGTGGTTTTCTAAAAACTTTGCCGGTAACAAACAGCGATAACGCACACTCGCCACATTCGACGTCAGGCGCGACAATTTCCAGGCAATTCTTTGCAGCTTTTTCTCTTTTTGCATGAGGAATAGTTATCTTCGCATATAAGCCGAAAAACAAGAGCTTAGTGCGTCGCTCCACATAGCCGGACGGTAGCTAAAAGTGCTTTCAAATTTGCTGATATTGAGTCTTGAATTGGCTGGGCGAGTGGCGGGAGTTGGGTATTGGCTCGTGGCAATGGGCTCCACCGTGTCTACGCGCAGTGGAAGGCCGTTCTGCCGTGCTTGCGCAAAAATTTCCTTGGCGAATTCGTACCAAGTGGCACTCCCTTGATTTGCGAAGTGAAAAAGTCCCCAGTTGTTATTTATTTCGGGCAGCGTCTGAGCCAACATTTTTGCGATTTCCAAAGTGTAGGTTGGCGCTCCCACCTGATCGTTAACAATCTTCAGCTGCTGACGCTCTGTCCCCAATTTCAGCATCGTCAGGAAGAAGTTTTTACCATGTTCGGAATAGAGCCAACTCACGCGAAAAATAAGATGTTTTTCGCAATGTTGTTGAACTGCTTGTTCTCCCCGCAATTTTGTTTCACCGTAAAAGTTGAGAGGACCAGGACTGTCTGTTTCCACATAGGGAACAGTCTTTGCACCGTCGAACACGTAGTCTGTTGAAAAATGAATGAAAGGAATTTTGAGAGACTCACAGGCCATCGCCAGCATTTTGGGGGCCAGCGCATTTACACTTTCGGCCTCACTTTTTTGCGTTTCGGCCAAATCCACTTGCGTGTAGGCAGCGGCATTGATCACCAGAGTTGGATTCTGTGCCGTCACAAATGGAACAATGGCTACAGAAAGGCGCAAGTCCAAATCCTGTTGCGAAACAAAATGAATGTTTGAATTTTTAAAAACCTCGGCAATGGACCGCGCCAGCTGACCGTTTTTTCCAAACACTAGAATTTTTGTAAAAGGACTCATACACGCTTCTTTTTAAGTAAAAAATAGAATCCAATTCCCAAAAATGGTAAATCGGACAACTGCAAAACTGTAAAGATAAGTACCCCGTCACTGCCGACGGACGAACTCATAAAGTCGTAGAGGAATTTGTAAATAACCTGGCCCACACCCAGCGCGCCAGGAGTGGTTGGAACAATCATCGACAACGCCGACAACGGAAAGACAATCAGAGTATTAATAAAAGTCACTTGCGTTAAGCTCTCCCTCAATGCAATCCAACAAATGCAAAGCACATAAAGACCCTGACTTAAAATTCCCACCACTGTGGCCACAGCCCAAAGCTTCCAATCGGCGAAGGCCGAAAGAAAATGGAGTTTTTTTAAGCGATGTTTAAATCTCGCAGCCAACAAAAGCCCAACAATAATGACAATGAGGACGGCACTTAAAACGTAGATTCGATCGACGCGAATTAAAAAATCAAGTTTTGTCCAAACCTCGGGGTTCAGCAACAAACCGACAACTAACATTAGCAACAGCGATACTAAGCCGAACAGACGATCCATAAAGATCGAAAGACTTACTTTTTCCAGAGGAATTTTTAATCCGCGCATGTAATAAAAACGTCCCACATCTGCGGATACGGCACTCGGCAAAACGTAGCTGGTGAGTAGCCCCGTCGCATTCAGAAAAAAAACATCCCAGTATTTAATCGGCACGCTAGCCTTCTGCAAAATAAACCACCAGCGCCATGAAACAGAGACATAGACCAACAATTTAATTGCCACCGCACCGAGCACCGTAACAAAGCTCAAACGGTACAATTCTGTTAAAAAGGAAAACGAATCACTGCGAATCAAATAGACCAAGATGCCCAGGGCCAATGCATAGCGAATGATCAATGAAAACGATATTTTTTTTAAAATTTGCATTATGTCTTTACTGCCATGGCTTTTTTGATTTGATTTGATCGTGTCATCACTTCTTTGTGTTTCCTATAACCCTTAGAAACATCCATCAACGCCAGGGAAAATCTCCAAAATGGCGCAAGGATTTTTGGCACCTTAGCATAATTATGTAGATCCACAAGAAGTGACGGACGAAAGTACCCAGCACTGATTTCAGCCCGAATTTCGTCCTCGGTCAACTTTCCCGAGTTTAACATTTCCAGCACGGCTTCGTACCAAACACCAGCGTGTTTATTGCGGGTGCTTACCCATGGCTGAGTGTTCATATCGGTGTAATGAATTAATTTTGTGTCGTTATCGTAATGCTCGAGGCTGTTCCACGAAAACGGCAGCTCCTCGCCCACCTTGGCATCATCAACAATGCACATGTTCTGCATTAGCTGTTGATAATTATATTTTCCATTATCTAAATCAGCCACAATTTCTTTGATATCCCATCGGCATTTTTCACAGTCGATAACCATCACCGAACACTGGCGGATTCGCTTTTTTCCAGGCACAGGTTTTTGAATCACGATGTGATGGTCTTTCATGGGCCAACGAAAGAGTTCCATGATGTCGGAGAAAACAAGCATATCGGCATCGAGGTAAATCGCAGTTCCTTTGTAATCCATAAACTGTGGAATGCAGAAGCGGCTAAAAGAAAAACCAGTTCTCTGCTGATTGGCAATGGATCGTGGTACCGGCACTGGCAAATCACACATCGCCACTACTTCCACGTCTTCAGAGGCGTACTTTTTGATAGAGTGCTCGAGAACTTTCACTGCAAGCCGCTGGCTTTTATCTGTTCCTACAAAGATTTTTCGTTTGGACATGCCAACCTCAACTATCACAAATGCCTATTGTCTTTTATGCGTATATTCTGTAAACAAAAACTATGCAACTCAAGGCGTTATCCGCGTCTCAACACGTCGTCTCCATTTTCATCCATCTTCCCCAGGATTTGGACCTTCTTGCGCCAATTCTTCTTGAGTTACAGTCTCATAACACGCGTTTTAACATTCTGCTACACCACAAACTTCTGCGCCGATCCCCCAGAATCGCTGCTTTTTTAAAACAGCACGACATCCAATGGACAGCGGTTCGCTTACCTTGGGATCTTGTGCAAATTGTTGCAAGCTTGCGAACCGCGAGTCATTTGATTACCGCTTCCGAAAGCTCCACTCGCGCTCACCGCTGGGCCCACCGACTCACGCGACTCGCCCGCTGGATGGGACTGAAAACATTGACCCTTCAGCATGGCTTCGAAAACATTGGTCTCACCTACAGCGATTCGATTCACGATATCAAAAATCTAAAATTTGCCTCGGACAAAATCCTAATTTGGTCCAATAAAAGCCACTTGCATGCAAACATACCTGCGCACACGTTGCAAAAGTGCATAGAGTTTGGTTGCACAAAAGATAATTCGCGCCTTGCTGCCCCTCGCAAGCCGGCTTCCTTTGTGATTTCGGTTTTTGAAAACTTGCACTGGCATCGATACTCTTCATCCTACCGTGAGCAGTTTATCGAGGATCTTTTTGCAGCAGCAAACCATTTCAAAGACTTTTGTTTTTTATTAAAACCGCACCATGATGGCCGCTGGTTTACCCAACAAAAACAAATCCGCAAAGCCGAAAATGTGATGATTTTAAATCCGCAGGATCCGCTGTGGGAGCCCTTCACAGCTCCAGCCATTGCCAAAATCTCGGATCTGGTAATCACCACACCCTCGACGACAGCCGTCGATGCTGCGGCAATGAATTTGCCTGTGCTGCTGGTGGATTACGATAATCTTTCGGAAAATTACAAACCCTTGATCGCGCTTACTAAATCACAGGAATGGATCGACGCCATCCAGACTTACTCTCAGGACCCATCGCCTGCCATTTTAAAGGGCCAAGAGTTTTTTCGACGAACACAAATTAAAATGAAATCCGCAGCACAAATTTTTAGTGTTCTCGATTAGAGATGGGCTGCGATTTTCTTTAAGTACTGCCCATAACCACTCATCGGAGCTTCTTCGGCAAGTTTTGTAAACTGGGTTTTCGAAATATAACCTTTTTCTAAGGCAATTTCTTCTAAACACGCAATCTTAAGGCCTTGGCGTTTTTCGATGGTGTGCACAAACTGAGCAGAATCCAAAAGTGAATCGTCGGTGCCGGTGTCCAGCCACGCCACGCCACGCCCCAAGGTGAAAACTTTTAAATTTTGCGCTTTAAGATAAAGTGAATTGAGATCCGTTATTTCGATCTCTCCGCGCTTCGAGGGCTTCAATCCGCGAACGTATTTAGTGACTTCACTGTCGTAAAAATAAAGACCCGTCACCGCCCAGCTCGATCGCGGCACAGCAGGTTTTTCCTCGATGCTCACCGCTTTACCCGATTCATCAAATTCCACCACGCCGTAGCGCTCGGGATCATTCACACGGTAAGCAAACACTGCGGCTCCGGTTTTGAGTTGCGTTGCTTCCTGCAGCATGGTCGGCATGTTTTCGCCGTAAAAAATATTATCTCCAAGAATTAAACATACCGACGAGCCACGAATAAATTCGTCGGCAATCACGAAAGCCTGGGCAATGCCATCGGGTTTTTCCTGAACGGCATAGCTGATTTCGAGACCCAGTTTTTTTCCATCGCCGAGGAGCGAACGAATCATGGGTACATCGCGGGGTGTGCTAATAATCATGATTTCCCGAATGCCAGCAATCATCAGAGTGGATAACGGGTAGTAAATTGTCGGTTTGTCGTAGACTGGCAAAAGCTGTTTACTCACTGCGAGCGTTGTTGGAAATAAACGAGTCCCGCTGCCACCTGCTAAAATAATACCCTTCATAGATCCTCTTTATGGTAAAGAAATGACGTATAACCCTATTACTTTCTCATTGCAAAAAACTCTTAAAGTAATAAAACCTAAGGCCCAACATGTTCACCGAGACGCCTTTAAAAGACCTTTTGATTTATCGCCCCAAAGTCTTCAACGACGCGAGGGGATACTTTTTCGAAAGCTTTAACGCATTGCATTTTCAGCAGCGTGGTTTCTCACAACCCTTCGTGCAAGACAATCGCTCGTTTTCCCAGCGTGGAACTCTTCGCGGGCTCCACTTGCAGCGCGGAGAGCATGCTCAAGCAAAGTTGGTCACGGTGCTCAGCGGCCATGTTTATGATGTGGCCGTAGACCTGCGGAGCAGCTCGTCGACCTTTGGCAAATGGTACGGAATTGAACTTAAAGCCGAAGACCCCACGTCGTTGTATATCCCGCGGGGCTTTGCCCACGGCTTTGTCGTTTTGAGCGAGACGGCTGAGTTTTTTTATAAAGTAGACAACTTTTATAACAAAGAAAGCGAAGCCGGAATTATCTTTAACGATAACGAACTTTCCATCGACTGGAAAATTCCGTTTGAAGCATTGATTTTATCCGACAAAGACAAGGCGTTGCCCACCTTCAGTGAATTTTCACTCAAACAAAAAAGAGAACAAATATGAAGCCCACGATTTTGTTAACCGGCTGCGCTGGTTTTATCGGCAGTAACTTTGTTAAAAAAATAACCTGCAGCGATGTCGTCCGAAACCAATACAACTTTGTCATTGTGGACGCCCTAACCTATGCGGGACGATTGCAAACCATTCAACCCGAACTGGATGCTTTCTCTCACCTTAAGTTTCAAAAACTGGATATCCGCCGAGCCGAAGCGGTGCAAAAAGTTTTTAACGATTTTCAACCTGCGGGCATCATTCACTTTGCTGCGGAGTCGCACGTGGACCGTTCTATTGATTCGCCGAACATCTTTGTAGAAACCAATGTGCTGGGCACGCTGAATCTGCTCAATGCCTCTTTAAAGGCAGCAGAAGCCAAACCCTCTTTTAAATTTGTTCACGTGAGCACTGACGAAGTTTATGGGACACTCGAAGAAGACTCTCCGGCATTTACCGAAAAAACACCGCTTGCCCCGAACAGCCCGTACAGCGCCAGCAAAGCGGGCTCCGACCTTCTAGTCCGTGCGTATTTCGAAACCTTTAAACTCAATGCCTGCATCACTCGTTGCTCGAACAACTATGGGCCCTATCAATTTCCCGAAAAGTTAATTCCTCTGATGACCCTGAATGCTATCGAAGGCAAACCGCTTCCCGTTTATGGAAACGGTAAAAATATTCGCGATTGGATTTTTGTCGATGACCACAACCGAGGCATTTGGTCGGTGTTCGAAAAGGGCGCAGCAGGCTCCGTCTACAACTTTGGTGGGCAGTCGGAACGACGCAACATCGATGTGGTTAAAACCATTCTTTCGATTCTTAAAAAACCCGATTCGTTAATTGAATACGTCGAAGATAGAAAAGGGCACGACTGGCGTTATGCCATTGATTTTACAAAGGTACATTCGGAGCTCGGCTGGTCTCCATCGGTTTCTTTCGAGGAAGGACTTCATCAAACCGTGAGCTGGTATACAAAAAATAATGAGTGGTTAGAAATGCTCAGTTCAAACACTTGATTCAGTGGCCAAAAAATAAAAAAGTCGTTCAAATGCGTGTTCGGTATTGCCATCAATTTGATAGCGCTCGTGGAAGTAATCTTCTAAATTTTCGAGTTTTAAAAGTTTTTTCAAACTTGCTGGTCGAAACCAAAACATGCTTCCCGACACAAACAGAAAATCGCAATCCTTGCGAAGGAATCTCATGGCTTCTAGAAGTTTCAGCATCATGGGCCCATTGGCACCCAAAAATAATCGCACCGGCAATAAACTGAACTTCGGAGCGATGATTGCATCGGATCGGCCTACGTCAAGGCGCTGACGGCAGTCGAGCGAAAGAAGATCTGCAAAGAGGTCTTGCCGCCAGAGTTCCCCATCGCGAATCTGAGGCGAGCGTTTACTATGGAGTTTGCACACCCATTCGTAGTTAGCATCTAGTAACTCTGGATAGATTTTTAGAAAGGGAAAAATATCGCGGCCTTTGTTGGCAAACTGATAAACTTTCACTCTGCCTTTGAAGGACTTCAATTTTTTAAAAAACAGCCCGTCGATTTCAGGTCCAACGGAAATATACAAATCGCACTTTTCTTGGACAAACAGTGGACTTGCGAGAATCTCCGGCAAAACGTCGGTGTAATACAAATGCAGACACAGGGCCCGAGAGTTCGAAACCTGAAACACTCCGTTCAACTCCTGAATAAAATATTGAGCCTGCTCGCGAGAAATTTTCTCTGTCGATGGAGAAGCAACCTCTCGCGGAACCAAAAAAGACCGTGCGTACCTGAGTGTGCGATAAATCACCCAGTTGCCGTAACCCAAGGCTACTAATTGTACAATTTTCCTGATCAAACACACTGCTTTACCCATCTTTGTTTTATACACCTTTTAGGGTCAAATCGACGGTCTGCAATGTAAAATTTGATTGCTTTTTGCATCGCATTAAAATAAATCTCAAGTAGAGGTTTAGCTAAAAATGACTCATTTCGAACTCACTGTTTCCATTGTCGTTTATAAGCCGAAAATGGAACAGCTCCAGCAAACACTGAATAGCCTCTGCAAGACACCCCTTCAACTGCAAATCCTCCTTTCGGACAATTCGCCAAGCCCCTTAGATATGGCGCAATTAACTTGCAGTAAACCCCTGAAGTACACTTTCAACGGGAAAAATCTTGGATTCGGCCGTGCCCACAACCAAAACTTACTGTCGTTACCGCAAGCACAGTCCCATGGCTACTTTTTGGTGTTGAATCCCGATGTCTATTTTGACGGCAAGCTTATTTCCGAACTTTTAATCCGCATGCAGCAGGATCCCGAGATTGGGCTTTGCATTCCGCAAATTTGCCATCCCTCAGGAAAGATGCAGCTGATCAATCGCCGCGTTCCACGCCCAACAGATTTGCTAGTAAATTTTTTAAGCTGCAAATTTAAAACTGAGCTTTTTAAAACTGAAAGTTACAATTGGTATCAGTTGAAAGATGTGGAAAAAAATAAAACGTTTCTGTGTCCCACAATCTCTGGCTGTTTTATGTTTTTTCGAGCCGACGCCTTTGTCGAAAATAATGGGTTTGATGAGCGATACTTTTTGTATTTAGAAGACACCGATCTTTCTCGGCGTATTTCCGAGCAGTACAGAACCGTCGTTTTCTCCGACCTTACTGCCTATCATCATTGGTCCCGCGGTGCTTATCGCAATTTGACTCTCTTCCTTATTTTTCTACAAAGCATGGTTCTCTACTTCAATAAGTGGGGTTGGGTTCGCGATCCTCTAAGAGAAGCTCTCAACAAGCAAGTTGATTACTACGAACTCAAACAAAAAAAATCGCAGTCTCCTGCTCACAATTCTGTTTTGCATTCTGCACAACTTTGATATCGTGATTGTTCGGTACAGGGGGCGAATTCTTGCAAGTGCTTGTTTTTATTTTTTATGCATATTTTTGCAGCGCCTTCCTTTCTGTTGCAGCCATGGAAACTCTAGCGCCTCTTGTTTTTGTTTCTAGTGCTGGTATCGCCCTCTATCAAAAAAAATGGGTTTGGCCTTCTCGCTGGATACTTGCCTGTTTTTCGGGCTTATTGCTCGTAGCTATAGCGAGTTTTTATAGCAACTCGCTACCACCCGCGAGTTTTTTAGATTACATCGGCGAGTTTCGGTGGATGATCTCTTATTTAGGTTTTGTTCAATTTTTTAACCTTGCCTATAAACATATCAATTTTGAAAAGATTTTTTTTACCATTCAGTGCGTTCTCATCGTGGCTGGGTTTTATTCGATTTATCAGTTTTTCACAGCTCACGATTTGTTTCGCTCCCACGCCACCTTCCATCGCATCTACGAAGGCTCGCAGCTTTGGCGCCCCAACGCATTCTTCGGTTTGCCCACAACCTACGCCTACGCCAGTGCCATGTTTTTTTGTATGAGTCTTGCCAACTGGTTGCACATCCGAAATCCTGCATCTCGAGGATCGAAAGTAACGCAATTTTATTTTTTTATTTCTGCCTTGAATATTCTTCTCTCGTTCACACGCGCTGCATGGATCGCTTTTTTTGCAAGTGTCACGACCCTGCTTTACATTGTAAACAAAAAGCTTTGCCTGCGTATCGTACTTGCGCTGATGATTAGCGTAAGCGTTTTGTATTCGAGTATGCCCGACTTTAAGAGTCGAATTGATTCGATCTTCGACCTCAACTACATCGCCAATCACAACCGAATTTATCTTTGGAAGGCCAACTGGAATATTTTTAAGGAAAATCCATGGGTGGGAATTGGCTTTAACGAAAACGTAAAAAATATTGATCGCTACCTAGATGTTTTTGATAAACCCGAAGTGATGAGAAATCACCCCCACAACACCTATTTAAATTTTTTAGCGGGGCTGGGTGCATTCGGTCTATCTTTCTTTTTGCTGCTTGTGGTTGTAAATTTAAAACATACCATTCAAGGCATTCGTCATAGCCCCCACGCCCTTCACAGGACGCTCTACATTGGCGCCCTTGGCGCCCAAATGGTCTTGCTGATTGGTGGCATCACAGAGTGCAACTTTGAAGATATCGAGCTCACCCATCAATACATTTTGTACATTGCCCTGGTGGAATACCTTCGGCAGCAAGACTTTCCCGTTTAGTACCTAGGGATTGTAAAAACCTAAGCACGTTTTAAACAACGTTTTTAAAACATCCCAATTGCCGCCAAGGCTCGAAATCTTTGTGGGTACTTCGCCTTGCGGATAAATTCGCGACGTTGGTACCTCTAAACATTTGTAGCCTAAGCGTGGAGCGCGGTAGGAAAGATAGGCCAGCAGTTCGTACTTCGAAAAAATATCACGGAATATATTTATTTTTTTATCGTTGAGCAAGCGCGAGCTATACGCTCTGTAGCCCTGAGTAGTATCTGTCCAACGGAAGCCCGAGAACAGCGACAATAGCGGAGCATGGATGTAGCGAATGGCAATCAAACGAATCCAGGGGGTGTTTTCCATTTTACCTCCGGGAATAAAGCGCGAGGCTTGTACAAAATCCACGCCATCTTCAAGGGCTTTAATAAATAGCGGAATCGAATCAGCATCGTCTTTGTCGTTTCCGTCGATGGTGATCACACCCGCATAGCCCTGCTTTAAAACATGGTCGTAGGCGCAGCGAAGCTGAGCGCTCAGTTTGCCGGGACCTTTTTTAAGTAGAAAACTATGCACGCCCTTGCTTTGCAAAAATGTTTTGTCCAAAGACCCATCGGTGCTTCCGCCATCAACGATACAGATATCTAACTTTTGCATCACATCTAACATTTGCATTTTTTTAATCAACGAATGAATTCTTGGTCCCTCATTGATCACGGGAATCACCAGCATGTATTGGTGATGCCTTTGGTTGGTCAAAATCACGTCGTAAGCGGGAACTTGTTTAGATTCTGCGCGCATGTCCGCCTTTATTTCCTTGCTCATTTTAATGCCCTTTGTGTCCATAATTTTGCAAAGCCCAGCGCAGGGATTTTTCAACCTGCTTGAGCGGCTCTGAGGTCTCTGTGGGTTTTACCATTTCGATGGTGGCGATTTTTTCTTTGGCAAACACAGAAAACTGCTCAGCCAGTTTCGAGTGATCGGAATTCATAGACCCCAACGGTTTGAGTTGTGGTTCGCTCAGGTGAATATGGCCGATGATGGCGGCATACTTCGCGATCAATAACTCCGACTCTTGATTCATTAGCATGGCTCCTGTGTCGAGCTGCAGCCGTATATTGGGGTGATTGATTCGATTTACCACCTCGGCGGTCTCGTCCATCGTCGTCATAAAATTACAGTGATAAGCCGCCGGGTTTGTTTCGAGGCAAAGCACTACGCCTTTGCTTTTGGCATAATCACCGAGCTGGAAAAAAAAATCATCGGCTTTTTGTTGAGTTTCTGAATCAGTTAAGCCACTCCGGTCACGATTCTTAGGAGAGCCAAATACCAACCGGGTTGCACCGAGTTCACCGGCAATTCGCATGACTTCTTGCAAATGCTCTCGCATTTTATATGCCGTGGACGAAAAAAGATTTAAGCCTTCGGTGCCAAACAGCAGCGCCTGCATGCCGACAATATCAACTCCCCGATCCATCCACCATTTTTTCACGTGCAAAATTTCTGCCGTGGTCGTGGCTTGAAAATTCCTAAAGTATTTCCCTGGAGCAATATCAATATTGGAGACGCCCAAGGATTGTAAAAGCTTTGCCATGGCCTCATCGTCCTGCGGATCCCACGCGATATTGGAAATAGAAAGTCTCATGATTTAACCTCAGTGAGCGCTTCCGACTGAAAGTAGGCCCGGACCGCTAAACAAATCTCGCCCAGGGAGTATTGATAGTCCGTGGACGATCCGAACAATAGACCATGCTTTGTGCGGAAGTCGTAGCGAATAACAGACTCACTCACCGCTTGCTGAAACTCACGCGACAAAGTTTTTTTGATCATCTCTCCCACTTCGATCGGCTCGGCTGTGAGATGAAGCAAAGAAATATTATGTTGCATGGCAATCTGTAAATCCCACCATAAATTGACCATGGGATAAAACTGAAACTGATGACGACTATCAATCTGCGAAAGATTGTTGTTGTTGAGAAAATCAAAAATAATATTTTTTTGTAAACCGGGGCCCACCAAGCCCGGCAGACGAACGATGAGAGCTTGCGGAAATTGCTTGCGAACAAACTGCTCAAACTGAAAGCGATGCAAACCATAGGGGTGAAGGTTTTGTGTATCCACCGCAGTGTCTTCGTTGATGCCCACAGGGTATTTAAAAACATCTACGGTACTAATCAAAATGAATTGTTTTGTTTTGATGGTTTTTAGGTGATCCTGCAAAGCCTGGATCGCTTTTAAATCAGCCTCGGGATTTTTATTGGCCAGCCATTTTTTTGCCGAAATTCCTGCGCAAACAACCAGATCGAAAGTTTGGTTGCGAATCTCATGAATGTTGTTAGAGCGATAGAGATCTGTAAAGGTACTTTGCCTTTTTAAAGCGCTTCCCACAAAACCGGAGTGGCCGATAAGGGCGCGTCTTATTTCTCTGGCACTGTGCTGCTGACTTTGATTCATTAAAGCTCCCGATCTAGTTTTTCGATAATATCATAAATGTTATCGAGTTTACCGCCTAAAATAGAGACAAATCGCGGGTGCTTTTGATTTTTCTCAAGCAGAATGGGTCGCCCATCATCCACCTCATTGTGCACAAGGACCGTTTTTACTTCCAAAAGAGATTTTTTGTAAACCACTTCCGCCACCTTGGGGACAAAACGCATGGAGTCCCGGCGCATGCGTTCGAACCGAGTTATAAACTCGTAGTCTCGCATTTTTTTGTAAGGATTTTCGTCGTTGCGATCGAGCCATTGAAAATGCGGTGTATAGCGCACATGGGACAGTGAAAATAATTTTTCGGCAGGAAACGGCATCAACGAAAAGAAGGGTCCATCCATCACAGTAAGACCATAGTTTTTCAACTCCTCAGGAGCTTCAACGAGGGCCAATTCGGTCATCTCCTGCTTGAGCTGAGTCTGTAAAACCAGTTCGGTGCTGATGTGATTCAATCCACTGTAGGTGCAATTAAAAACATAGTCCGAAGAAATCTCGTCTGTAGGTTGGTCTGTAGTTTGGTCGCCGCGCTCGTCTTTTTCCAGATTCAAAAAAAACGGGCTCCCTCCAGTGACCTGGCTGGTTGATGTCTGCAAACTCACCTCAACGCCACAATCCTGTAACTTCTGCGTGAAATGAGCACGCAAGGCCAGCGCATCAAAGGCGGCTTCTTCGACCACAAAAATATCCTCAATCAAGTGGGAGTTAAAAAGCGATCGTTCCTGCGCCGTGGGTTTTTTAATGGTGGCACCGATCTGACGGCAAAACCGGTAATACTGTTTCGCATTGACCTTGGAGTGTTGGCGGGCCACAGCATATATTTTGGTAAACTTTTGATCGATGGAGTTTGAAAAGTCTCCTAGGAACTGTGGAAAGTTAATTCGACTTCGATAAGCCGTCGTAAAGCTTCGTGGGTAATGGTAGCCATTATGAACTCGAGCTTGATTGTTGTAGGAGGCCCGCACCAAAAGTTCAGCTTCCTTTTCAATCAGCCGAACTGTGGAAAACTTTTTTTTTTGCTTGAGATAAATAGCGATGGCACAACCGTAGAATCCGCCGCCAACAACAACCGCACTGTAGTGTTTCACTTCTCGACCACGTTGATTTTTTCAAAACGAGTCATCCTTGCGCTCGTGAACTCCTGTCCCACGTGGTAGCGGGGATTGTTGTTTGTGCTCGCAACACGAAGAAGATATTCACCCATTACTAACAGGACGAGTGAAATCAAAAAAAACATCCCCGAAAGTTGCAAAGAAATTGTCACCCACCCCGGTTGAATATTCTGTTTAAAAATGGCGATTAAAATGACGTAAACCGAGTAAAACACATTAGCAAAAGCCCCAAACATCGAAAGTGCTGTGACAATCCGCATGGGAATTCGATTGTTAGAAACCAACAACTCCATACCCTGATCCACAGATTCCCAAAAACCTTTACTGCCTTCGGGAATGACGTAGTTTTTTTTGTACTCAATCACTTTTTTGCTAAAACCCGAAGTGCTTGGAAGATTACGGTAGGTAATTTCGGGCCGTAAGTGCTGCAACATAAAGTTAATCGTTTTGCGCGACATCAACCGGAAATGCGAATCGTCCTTCCCGAGTTCCACGTGCTCGAACAAAAAATAAAGTTTTTTGAAAAACCGTTTCGCAAAATTATAAAATTGAGATTGTTTGGGCGTAAACATGTTGTGAGCAAGAACAATGTCATTTCCTTCGAGAGCCCCGCTAAGCATGTCGCGAATCAAGCTCAATTGGTGGTACCTCGGGTCAAACACGACCACATAGTCACCAAGAGACGCCTCGACTCCCACCCACGCAGCGATTTCTTTGCGAACACGCGACGTGAGCGAAAACACCACAAGGTTGCTAACTCCTTTTGGCATCGTTAGCTTTTTCAAAATGCTCAAAGTTGTGTCTTGAGAGCAATTATCTACAACGATGATTTCGTGATCTGTGACAATCTCGTTGAGTTCAGCTTGCAATTCTTGCAAGATGCCGTCTATAGATGCTTGAAAATCGCGAACTGGTACTATGACCGATAAAAACAAAGAGTGTGGCATGAAGAAGTTAATACTAAAACTGACCCAATTTAGCAACAGCAACAAAGTGCTACTTGCCCTTCTCATACTCGCCTTAAGTTGCTGTATTTACTGGAAAAACCCCTTTCACCGGGTGGCCCCAGAAGATTTCGCACAGTTCGAACATTCCTCTGAATCTTTAGTGATCTCGCGCTTAAAGCTTTCGCGCCATGAGGGGATGACCAGCCAGGGCACTTTGCTCGGCCGGTTCGAACCCATCGATGGACACATTAAACTAGACACTTCAACACCTTGGGTAGAATACCAGTACGAACTTTTTGCCAAAAAATCCATCGAGCAAAATAACTTTTTTGTTTACACCTCGCAAATTGGCTTCCAAGGTCTGTTATTTTCAACCATTGATAAAGTTTTTGCTCACAGCTTAACCGTCGAAGTCCTCTACGGCATCAACAGCCTGTTACTTGCGCTTGTGGTGGTGTTTATATTTTGGCAATTTAGCAAAGAGTTCAATGCCCTCGTGGCACTCGGTGCCGTGTTTCCCCTTTTCTACTCAAGCTGGATGACTTATTTTGGGCGCAATTTGTATTGGGGCTTGTGGAGTTTTTATCTTCCCTTCGTAATCTCGTATTGGATGTTTTCCACCTCTCCCACTTGGTGGGGTGTTTTACTACTATTTGCTTCGCTGTGTTTGCGTTTTGCTTCGGGCTTTGAATACACGTCCACTGTGATCATCGCAAGTTTGGTTCCGGTTTTGTACTTGTCTCTCAAACAACAACGTCCTTGGAAATTTATAATTTTACGCCTTATCGGAATTGGCAGCGTGGGCGTGTTGGCGTTTTTCTGTATGCTCGGCCTGTGGTATCTGCAACTGGAGAATTACTATTCGTCCTCCGACGAAGCTCTCAAGACCATGGCATTTCATATTTTTAAACGAACTCATGCCCTTGATTCGAACACCTACGGTGTGTACGCCGAAAGCCTCAGTGCCAACGTGCTTTATGTGATTCTGCTTTACTTTAAAAAAGGATTTTTAGTCTTTCCAGTGCTGATGGGCTTAAGCCTCTACTACTTAAAAAAGAACCAACTCTGGGCCAAGCACCGAGCCTTAATCCTGACCACATTGCTAAGCTTTTTGGGACCGATTTCTTGGTTTGTGCTTGGAAAAGGCCATTCTTATATCCACACGCATATCAATCACATACTTTGGTATATCGTGTACGTGCCCTTTGCCAATGCTCTTACTTTGGTGACCATTCAGGAGTGTCTAAATCAGGATCCATACCAGCGGACAGCAAACTCCCCACAAAATACGTAACAATCTGAATTTCTTTAATAATTCAGATTTTAAATGTTTCACTTGTTTGTACTACGTTGTAGTAGTACAATGAAAGTATGTTAAGAACCTTCATTTACACGGCACCCATCGAACAACGTTTAAAAGAAATGGAAAATAAGGAAGAGTTTTGTAGAGGAATAGAAATTGAGATTCTGAACAATATCACCGTTGGCGACTTAGTCCCTGGATTGGCTGGCGCAAGAAAGTTCCGATACTCTGATCCATCCAGAGGTAAAGGTAAACGAGGTGGATTTAGAATTTTTTTTCTCGACCTACCTTTAGTAGAAAAAGTTTACTTTTTATACCTTCTCTCAAAGGGTGAAACTGAAGATATAACTGCTCAAGAGAAGAAAGAATTTAAAAAATATATAGATCTTTTAAAAAAAGAGGCCAAACATGAAAAATAAAAAAACGAAATTAGGACAAGCTCTTCTCGCATCCGCTCAAGACGCCGTTGCCTATGAACGCGGCGAAAAAGCCCTTAGAACATCGCGTAGAGAAATTGCACGACCTGCACCCGAATTTTCTAAAACTGAAATTAAAAAAATTAGAGAAAACACTCTAAAGCTAACACAAGTCGAATTCGCACAGCTGTTAAATGTGGACGTGAGTACGATTCAACATTGGGAACAGGGATTGCGCCGACCTAGAAATTCAGCAAATAGGCTTCTTGAGGTTTTATTGATGCAGCCAAACATTGTTAGAAATCTTTTGATCGCGTAAATAAATTTAAAATTATTAGAAGATCTTAATTTTTTAATATTTCTTCAAGTCGCGAAAAATGTTGATCGGCGCGAAAGTGCTTTTCGTATTTTAGCAAACCCGCAGTGATAAAAGTTTTGCGAAGCTGTGTGTCTGTTAAAATTGTTTTTATTTTTTCGCTCAGGTCTTTAATGTCGTTGGGAGTAAAGGTGAAACCATTTACTCCATCTTCAATAATTTCTGGAACTCCGCCCGTGTTCGAACCCATGATTGCCACTCCGGCCGCCATAGCTTCAATAAGCACCAAACCAAATGTTTCTTGATCGCTGGGCAAAAGTATCAAATCAAAGCATGGCATTAATTCCCCTGGATTTTTTTGAAACCCGCACCAATAAACAGAAACAGAAGACGTCACTCCGTGTTTTTCAATCAGTGCCTTTAGTTTTTCTTCGTACCCGTCGCCACCCATAAAATGGCCAAAAAAGTAAATCTGAAAGTCCAGGCCCTGATTTTTAAGAAGATGCAGAGCTTCTAGCAAACGCCACTGCCCTTTGCTCTCTTCCAGCCGAGAAAACATGGCTACTTTGAGTTTGGGCGATGGAAATTTTTCTAGAAACGCTTTTTGCGCCTCCAGATTCACCGACGGTTTGGGAACTCCATAGTACAAACGAGAAATCTTCTCGCTGGCCAGTGGTACCCGATCCCTCACCTCTCGGGTGAGCTTCTCAGTCACGCAGAGTAAGTGATCCACTTGCGAATAAACCCAACGATGGTAAGGGTCTTTTTTATGCGCTGGCATCTCCATCTGCCGGGAGTGCACCAAACGCACTGGCTGACGACTTAATGTTTTTGCTAGAGCAACAATGGGAAGGTCTTTGGCAAAATGCACATGCACCACGTCGATGTTTTTTTGCTCGAACACTCGTGCGAGTTTGTAAGCGGCTCGCACACTTCCAAAAATGCCCGATTTAGCAATTACAGTGGGTTGAATGTTTTCGTCTTTTAAAAGCTGTTCCAAACGGCTTTGCGGAACGGTGATGGCGGTGAGTTCGTGTTTTGTGGTTTTAAAATACCGACAGCACCAAAAGTAATAGAGCTCTAGGCCACCGAGTGATGAATTGAGGCAAACTTCGGCAATTCTCATATTTAAATACGCGCTAGTTTCCAAAAAGAACGAAACGTTTTTTGCACGTTTTTCTTTAAAAAGTTAAAGGGCAACCAGCGGCAAATGGAATTTACAATCTTGATTTTGGAAGGCATAGTTTGTTCGTACTGCACTTGCCATTTTTTCATTTTGTCGCCCGTCAGATACATATCCACACCGGCAAAAATCTCTTCAAAGTGGAAACTGTCTTTCCAAAAAAAGCTCAAGATCGAAGGCGTATGAATCAGGTAATACCCTCTTTGCTGTGAAGACACGAGGGGTGTTTTTTGCGTAAAGTAAAGCCCCTTGCCCTTAGCCTCAACAAACCACCGATGGTGTTGAAAACCTGTGTAGTCGTAAGCTTGCACACCATACAAGTACTCTGCGGCCCGCGAAGGAGTTTCAATATATCCGGCCTTGGAAACGCGAATCATTTCGCTACAAACCCAAAGCGGATCGCGAATGTCTTCCAACACATGGGAGCAAATCACGAAATCAAATTGTTTATCTTTAAAGGGCCACGGCTCGCGGCCGCAGATATCAAACTCAATCCAGGTGTCTTTGGTAAAGCGCTCGGGAATGCCGAGCTGTCCCGTTTTACCCCGCGTGCTGTAGGGCATGGCATCGATCACATAATCGGCCCGCTCGAGAGGATGGGCCCAACCGCCGATGTCGAGCAAAACATCGCTATCTTTGATCGCACTGATGACTTTGGGTAGATTGTCTTTATGCATAGTTTGGTCACACTAGGTTCGGTGTTAGCTTGAAATCAAGTACACAACGTATAATGCAATTTGTCATGTGAGCGTTTCTGCAGACACAGGCTTCAGCACGCGACCCACCATCTTTTTAAGAAGGGAAACATCGGCACAGGAATAGTGAATATCTCCTCCACGGGGAGTGATATTTTTGATCAGCGACACATCTCTTTTTTCTTTATTTACGTAAAATTTGGCAAGTTGCCCAATGGTGAGAGGAACTCCGGTGGCCACATTCATAGCTTTTAAAGAAAGCCACGGATCCTGTTTTTCAACAAGACCTAAACCAGCCTCTAAACAAACCTCGGCCACATCTTCCACGCGCACAAAATCTCGCGTGGCTGTTCCATCACCAAAAATTTGCAGCGGCACATTATTTTTTGCCGCCAGCGAAAACAACGTCATCACACCGCTATAAGTGGATTTCGGATCTTGTCCGTGGCCGTAGACATTAAAAAAGCGCAGGTTCAAAAATGGCAGTTGATGAAAAGAGCGGTAGTTATTGATTAAATCTTCGCAACTGCGTTTGTGTGTGGAATACAAACTTAACGACGGTCCCAGGAGTTCATTTTCACTGGCGATTTTTTCTCCCAAATCTCCGTACACAGCACTGCTGCTGGCAAAAACCAGAGGAATTTTTTGTCCGCGTTTCTGAATGACTTCGCAAAGTCGAAGTGTAGCAGATACATTGGTTGCAAAAGTTCCCACCGGATCTGCCTGACAAAGGGGAACACTGACGATGGCGGCAAAGTGATAAATCAAATCAAAATTTGTGATTTCGTCTTTAAACTCTTCAAGCTTTCGCATGTCCCGATGCTGATAATTTACACCCAAAACAGTGTGTAACGGCTCGCGAATATCCCAGGAGGTGACCTTGTGGTTATTAAGCAATAAAACTCGAGCCAGGTGCGTGCCGATAAAGCCGGCCCCACCGGTGATCAATATATTTAATGTTTTCATTGCAACAACTCATTGTAGGATTTAAGCACACTATCCCCTGAAAAATATTTTTCCGCAAGTTTGTAGTTGTTTTCTACTTTTTGCGAAAAGAGCTCGGGGTCCATACTGAAGGTTGCTTGGCACATCACTTTTAATGCCTCAAGATTCCCATCAGGTACTTGCGGAAACTCAAACCCAAGCTTGAGGAACTCTGGAAATACAGTGTTATCGTAGGTTATAGGAAGAACTTTGGCGAGAAAGGCTTCAATCAATGTGTTTGGTAAACCCTCTCCGCGAGACGGAAACAGTAAAAAATGAGCGGGAGTTAAATATATCTGAACATTGGTTTGAAAGCCTGCAAAATGTACCACCTGAGATAACTCGGGATGTTTATACATTTTGTGCTGTAGCTTTTCGCTAATATCTTCGTCTTCAATGCCCCCCACGAAGGTCGCACGAATCTGTTGAGTTTTAGAAAGGGTCTCTATCACTTCGAGGCAATCTTCATGGCCTTTTCCCTTGGCTATTCGCCCCACGTGGACAACTTGCAAAGGAGCGCTGAGCGTTTTTGTTGCCGTGTTCGTGTGATCACAGGGTAAGTACACGACTTTCACATTATCTTCATTGGAGCCAGGAATGATCTTAAGGACATTGTTTTTAAGATGTTCACTCACAGCAATATGCATTTGCACACCTTTATAAATAAGGGCATGCAGCGGATCTTTTTTGCTATGGGTTTTGTTTGTTCCATGAAAATTTAAAATTCTCACGCCCAGGCCTATTTTTGCAACGACGATGGACTTTAACTCCGAGGCTCCAAAAAAAATAAGATTTTTAATCTTTTTCTTTTTGAGAACTTTTCGTAAATCTAAAATGCAGCGTAAACTAAAATTACCTTCAAAAGGTATGCTAACGAGCTCAATTCCTTCTTTTAAAAGACTCTTGCGAAACGTTTCAATATGGCTACCTTCACGGCAAACCACTGTGACTTCATGTTGACGATGAAGAAGTCGTGCAAGGCCCAGGGAATTAAGTTCCATTCCCCCTTTATTATTGGAAAAACAAACAACGGCGATGGATGTTTTCACACATTCTTCCCATCTGCAGGTTGAATAAGATTTAACCCCTTCGCTGTCTTCACTGTCCGTTGCCTGATATGCTCAGCAAAAATTTCGGGAAGCTCTCCATCAAACTTGCGAATGGGATGATACAAATGGTACTGCACGGCTGTATTGCAAAGCGAGCGAATTTCAACACCCGCGTTCCTTAACCGCGTGTCGATGTCCGAGTCTTCGGCACCACAGGACTCTTTAAAGCTCATGTCGATTCCATTGATCTTTAACAAATCCAATTTATGATAAGACACATTGCAACCGAGGATGCTACGAGTTTTTCGATTTAAAAGCCGTCGCAAAAATTTGTTTTTTATATAAATAGCTCGTCGCCATTGAGAATTGTTTTTTAACATTAAAAAGAAAATCATCCACCAGTACTGCGTTTGCAAAAAACCATGGCGCACGCGCTCCGCCGTTACCAAGCTGGACAGCCACGGCGTCAGTTCCACACGACGACCAGCAAGAGCCACGTTGGGAGCTTTTGCGTCCATGTGTTCCCGCACAAATTCAGGATGAAGAACACAATCTTGATCCACCATAATAAGATAATCAGTTTGGCAATTGACGATGGCCTTATTGAGCATTTCCACTTTTCGCCATCCATCGTCTTTGTGCCAGAAATGGTGCATCAAAAGCCGAGCTCTCTGCATATATTTTTGCACATGGGCCACCACCTCGGGTCGTGAGCCATCATCGCAAATAATCACTTCGAAATTTTTAAATGTTTGGCTTTCAAGGCTCGCCATTTGGATGTCAAAAAATCGCTGACTATTGTAAAAAGCCACGACGATGGACACCTTTGGCTCAAAGTGAGGATGAGCCGCTAAATGCTCATTTTTATTCGTGTAAATTTCGTAATCAAGTATATCCATGGCCTGCGTTTTTCTACGAAAATAGACAGTGGATAGCAACCACCAAGCACAGCGCATGTTGCCATGGGCCACATCTCATCCTATAACCATGGGCATCCATGAAAGTCTTATATATCAATTCTCCAGAATGCGACTATATGCAAGATCTGCTCTACTCGGGACTGGTAAAGGTCTGTGGCGCAGAGCAGGTTTACGATTTTCCCATGCATCTCCGCTACCACTTTATAAACAAAAAATACCCACGCAATCTGGGCCTCAATCGTCGCTGGCAAAGCCTCAAGCGCTGGATTCAACCTCTGGGCAACCAGTGGGATCTCGTGGTTGTGGGATCTTGTAAAAACAAGACCCTGGAAAGCTATCATTCCATTTTGCATCTGATCCCGCAAAAGACACCGGTTGTTCTTATCGACGGCGGCGATCAAACGGCCGTTGGCGGCGATCTGGTTTATTATAAATCTCCCCACATTCTGCCAAACATCGAGCAACAGCGACGCTTTGATCTCATCTTCAAACGCGAATTTCTTCCCGAATACGCCAACGACCCCCGCCTTGTACCGTTGCCATTTTGCATGAATCTCGCTCGCACCCCTAAGCAGCTACCAAGCGACAAAAAATACGACGTCAGCTTCTGGGCCGTTGAAAGCCACCCCATTCGCACAAAAGCATTGCATCTGCTAGAAACAGAATTTGATTGCGCGAAAAATGGAACGGTTCGAAATCAGCAATTCCATCATTACAAACGAAAAGGTTTGTTTTACCTCGAAGAACTCGCCCGCTGTAAGATTGTATTGAATCTCCGCGGCGGCGGCTGGGATACCATGCGCTACTGGGAAGTCCCCGCTGTGGGAAGCCTGATGATCACGCAAAAACCCGGAATCCAAATCCCCAACGACTTTGTCCACGGCCAGCATGTCATCCACTGCAAAGACGATCTCTCCGACCTAGTGGATCTTTGCCGCTACTACTTAAAAAACGAAACAGAACGCGAAAAAATAGCTTTAGCAGGACAAAACCACTTAAAAAAATTCCACACCGACATTGCTAGGGCACAAACCGTGTTGCAACATGTTCGGCAACTGAAAAACTTCTAATTCTTACGGGCTATCAACTAGGTTGTTGGCTTTGGCTCGAGATTTCTTGGAGTTTGTAGTAGCGCGCATAATAATTATCGATTTTTATCAAATCGCTGTGTTTGCCCATTTCGACGATTTTTCCTTTTTCAAGGACGACGATGATGTCGGCGGATTGAATGGTCGAGAGTCTGTGGGCTACCACGAAGGATGTTCTGTTCATCAACAGTGATGAAATACCTTTTTGGACTTCGGCTTCGCTCGCCGAATCTAGGGCGCTGGTGGCTTCGTCGAGAATGAGAATTGGGGCGTCTTTAAAGAGGGCGCGTGCGATGCTGAGACGCTGCTTTTGGCCGCCTGAGAGCTGGGCTCCGCGTTCGCCGGTGCGTGCGCTAAAGCCCTCGGGTTTGTCTTGAATAAAAGGCAGGGCGTTGGCTTTTTGTGCGGCTTCCACTAATTTTTCATGGGATTTTGTAAGATTACTAAAACGAATGTTTTCTTCGATGGTTTCGTCGAAAATAAAGGTGTCTTGGGAGACGTAGGCGATTTCGTCTCTTAAGCGTTTCAGTGAAATTTCGCGAATGTCGACACCGTCAATCAGGATCGAGCCCTCGGTGGGATCAAAGAATCGTTCTAACAAGTTTACCATGGTGGATTTTCCGCCGCCACTTTCGCCAACGAGGGCGATGGTTTGGCCGCGGCGAACTGTGAGGTTTACGTCTTGCAAGATGCGTTTTTCGCCGTAATTAAAGGACACATTTTTAAACTCGATGCTTTTCCAATTGCTAGGGAACTCTGTCATCTGATGACTTGGTCTCTCGGTAATAACGTCCTGGCTTTCGATAATTTGCATCACGCGTTGGATGCTGACTTCGGTTTGTTGAATACCAACGACCGCTTGCTCAATCTTTTTTATGGGCTTGATGAGATTCGCGGCCAATGCGAGAAACATAAAAAATGAAGACAAATCTGATTCACCCCTTAAAATTTTTCTCCCCACGTAAAAGCAAATTCCTCCTACTACAAATGATACCAAAAACTCGTTAATGGGGCTCGAAACCTCCATGCGCTTCGAAACTTTCTTACGAACGCTGTTGTATTGGTTTACTTTGTGGCGAAACCGAACGCGCACGTAGTCTTCGAGATTGTAGGCGTGAATGACCCTCATTCCATCTATAGATTCTTTAAAAATTTTTGTGAGAATATCGAGATTCTCTTGGCTTTCTCCAGAGAGTTTTCGCAGTCGACGACTCACACTTTGTGTAACAAAAACAACTAGGGGCGCGAAAACCAAGCAAATTGTTGTAAGCTTCCAATCAACCCATAACATGAGGGTCAAACTAATAATTGCAATAAATGGCTCGCGTATTAAATCTGTGTAAAGATTCAAGCCCTGTTGAATCACCAAGGTATCATTTAAAGTACGACTCAAAAGACTTCCTGAACCAGCGTGTAGGTTGAGAAAAAATTGATGGTTTAATGTTACCAGTCGATTTAATAATTCGAATCTCATTTCGTTACTAATTTTCTCTGCTAAAAAGCGTGCACGGTATTGGTTAACATACCGAACAATACCCAAAATCAGAAAAACTACGGGAAATCCGATCGCTGCGATCCGCAATTGAAAATCGTAGTCTAATGCTAACTTCGTAATTAAATCGCGACCAAACTGGTTTTCGAGAAAATTCAAAACGCTTACAGGTAGCTTGGTAATGAGGCTTTTTTTCTCGAGTGCATTCGTGAGAATACCAATCAAGACCGTTGGAAATGAAGATACAATCCCCAAAACAAAGCCAGAAATAAAAACAAAGATCACTTCACCCTTAAAAGGACGGATGAACTGAATCAGTTTTAGAGCATTTTTGAACATGTCTTTTTATAGCCAAATCGTGCCTGAATGTCTGCAAATTAATCAAGCGTGAGCGGCTTTCCTCGCTGGGCTACATTCGTTTATAATCGTCCTGATAGCGCTTGATATCGTCCTCGCCAAAATAATCCCCAGTTTGCACTTCCACAAAGCGCAGGGCTTTGGTGCCTGTATTTTTTATTCGGTGCTTGGAGTTTTCGGGAATCACAATGGAACTACCAGGTAGGACGCTCAAAGCCTGTTCGTTAATGATCACATCCCCTTCGCCCTCGATCACCACCCAGTGTTCACTGCGATGTTCATGGGATTGATAGGACAACTGTGCGCCTGGATTCACTTTGATCACCTTGATTTTGAAATCAGAGGTGTCTGAAAGCACTTCGTACTGTCCCCATGGCCGAAAATCAAAAGAGTGTTCCGAGGTTTTTTTACTTTTCTTTTTGTTCAGGTCTTCAACTAAAGTTTTAATTTCCTGAGTGGAGCCTTTTTTAGAAATCAACAAAGCATCTGGTGTGTCGATGATAATTAAATCTTCGACTCCCACTAAGCCAACCAGTTTTTGTTTGAGGGCGAAAACAAAATTGTTTTTGCTCTGCACTTCATGAACATCCGAGGCCGCGGCGCCAAGATTGGGCTGGCTTTTAAAAAGTTTAGCAAAATCATCCCACGACCCCAAATCGCTCCAACCGATACTGCAAGGGATACAAACCTGATTTGTGGCTTTTTCCATAATCCCGTAATCGATACTGATGGAAGGCACTTGCTCGTAAACGTCTTTCAGATTGGAAAGATCGCTTTTGAGTGTGGAAATCACCTTCCACAGATCGGGCATATGAGTTTGAAATTCTTTGACCATGGTGGAAACTTTAAAAATAAACATACCCGCATTCCAGTAATATCTCTTCTCGCTCAAAAACTTTTCAGCCGTCGCTAGATTGGGCTTTTCACGAAACCCTTGAACCTGCTTGGCTATTAGCTTCCCTTCTTTTTGAAACTCTGTTTCCGTGCATTCAATATAACCAAAACCAGTGGCGGGATAGTCTGGTTCAATCCCAACAGTCACGATTTGATTTTTTTCGGCGCAGATTTTAGCAAATTGAATCACTTTTTTAAATTCGGCTTCGTCGCTGATCAAATGATCGGCGGGGAAAATCCCCAAAATCTCGTTTTCTTTTTTTTCTAAAAGCATTTTTTGGCAAATCAAAGCGATGGCGGGCGCGGTGTTTTTAGCTAGCGGCTCATAAATCACTTGCTCGCTTTTCATGCCTAAATCAGTCACGCATTTATCTGTGAGTACACGCAGTGACTCCACTGTGATCACGTAGGGTGACCCCAACCCCATCAGGCGCTTGAGAGTTTTTTCAAGCAACGGTTCGTCAAAAATATCACAAAACTGTTTGGGATATGACGAACGCGAAATGGGCCACAGGCGACTTCCCGAGCCGCCCGAAAGAATCACTGGAATCATTATTTCTCCTGTTGAAAAGCGGCCCGAAGAGCCCGCGCTCTATTTACTACAGAGCTTAGAAATAGCTTCACAATTTATGTCTGTGTCTGCAAGGACAAACAGGTGCACACCGTGGGCGCCCGTCGTTTTTAAAGACTCAACCAGCCGAAAGAAGGGCTGCAAAAGGTTATCCACCGAAGCCTCCTGCCCCTCGTCGGGCAGTTGATTCAGATACCAGGCGGGCACTGAGCATTGAAAGCGTTGCTCCATGACTTTGGCTTGCTTTTTCGACTTCAGAATTCTTAAACCAGGCAGCACTGGCTGTGCAAAACCCATGGAGCGGACTTCATTTAAAAAACGTTCGTATTTGTCGGGATCAAAAAGCATTTGGGTGATGCCATACTCTGCACCCGCAGCAAATTTTACGCGAATGTATTCCCGTCGTTCTGTGGCGTCTTGATGCTCGGGGTAAGCCGCTACACCAACGCAAAATTGCGTTCGTTCGCGGGATTCCACATTAAAATCTTTACGTTTTAAAAACTCGCCGCGATTCATCTTTACTACATGATTTACCAGCTCGTAAGCATAGGAATACCCGCCCTCGCGCGGTTTCCAATCAGTCTCACCCATGGGCGGATCTCCGCGCAGTGCTAAAATATTGCGAATGCCAAAGTAGTGATGATCCATCAACTGATTCTCGACCTCGGCTGGCACTAAATCTCGACAGGTAAAGTGGGCAATGCAAGGTCGGTTTAACTTTTCCTTAATAGCTTGGGCAATGGGCAAGCTTCCCCCCCGCAAACTTCCCCCAGCCCCTTTAGTGACCGATAAAAAATCAACTCCAGAGTCAATAATGCGTTTCAGTTTGTTAAACGTGAGGGCCTGATCTTCCCCATTTCGCGGTGGAACAACTTCGGCCGAGACCGTGAAAGCTTTTGCTTTCAAAACTTCCGTCACTGTTTTATCAATTGTGTAACCAAGGGTCATGCGTCTGCCTCACCCGCTCTAAGGTATAAAACAAATCCGAACACCGGCACGTAGGCCGCCACTAAAAATGCAAAACTCTTTGTAGGATAAGTCATGCAAAAAGCGGCCATGGGAAATAGCCATAAAACTGTAATAAGAACATACAGCGACGTAACGCGAGCATGCCCCCAACCCCTTTGCATTAATTTTTGAAAACCATGCTGGCGGTGAGCATTAAAGATGCGCTCTCTTCGAGTGGCTCGTCTAAATAGAGTCCATGTTGCATCTACGATCATCAAACCAAAAATAATAAGGTGAATATAAAGCGAACTGTCGTAGTACATTTTAGATACCAAAGCTAAGGCCCCAAAAACGTAACCCAAAAAATAAGCACCTGCATCGCCCATAAAAACCTTAGCAGGATGCCAGTTAAAAACTAAAAATCCCGCCAGAGCATAAGCTAAAATAAGATACGTCACGGCTAGATCTTGATGCCCGGAGATGTAAGAGAGCAAAGAAATCAAGCCCGATCCCACCATTCCCACGCTGGTTGCCAAGCCATCGCAGCCATCCATAAAATTGTAAAGGTTGATAAACCACGCAATAAAGAGAATACAAAATGCCGTTGTCAGCCACGGCCACTCCGGTAAAAAAGAAATTGTGATATCTTTAGAAAAGCCCGATGAAATCAAAATGAATACAAAAAAAGCAACCAACATATGAACTGACAAGCGCACGCCTGCGGGAATGGAACTAATATCATCCCAATAGCCAAGAAGCATAATAACGGGTCCGCCGAGAAAAACTGGAAAGGTGTACTTGAGAGTTAAAATTCCCTGTTGCACCAAAATCGCAAGAACGATATTAAAGCTTAAAAAAAAGGTAATTCCCGAGCCCCGCGGTATAGGTATCTTGTGGGAACTGCGTTCGTTGGGAACGTCCATGATCCCATACTTCATTGCCACTCGACGATAATAAATCGTCAGCAATAACGATAAGACAAAACTCAGCGATGCAGCAAAGGCAATCACGTACATTTACTGAGCAGCTTTCTGTACGGCCTCAATCACAGTTTTCACATGGGCTTTGGGCATTCCAGGATACAACGGGAGACTAAATACCTGTTTTGATAATTTTTCAGTCATTGGCAAAGACACTTTTTGCAAATGTTTGTACACCGGCTGCTCATGCATTCCCGACGGATAATGAATAGAAGTTGGCACGCCAGATTGCTCTAGCTTTTTAATAAAGCTTTCGCGCTCTGCCACGGCCAAAGTGTACTGCGCAAACACGGTGTTTCGATCTGGTCGAATAACAGGAATGCTCACGCCCTTCAGGCCCGCAAAGGCATCGTTATAGGCTTGACCTATCTCACGGCGTTCGGCCAAATCTTGATCATAAAATTTTAGTTTTTCGCGAACCACGGCACACTGAATGGGATCCAATCGACCATTAAAACCGATGTACTCGTGATGATAGCGCTTCGTCTGCCCGTGCACGCGAATCCAATCTAACTTTTTAGCAAGCTCGGGATCGGAAGTGAATACGGCGCCGCCGTCCCCCGCGCAACCCAATGGTTTTGCTGGGAAGAAACTTGTGCAACCAATGTGGCTCACCGCACAGCTTCTTTTTCCTTTATAGAGAGCGCCAAAACTTTGCGCAGCATCTTCGATCACAAACAGGCCGTGTTTTTGCGCAATGCTCATGATTTCGTCCATATCGGAAATCTGTCCATAAAGAGAAACCGGCATGATCGCTTTGGTTTTTGGTGTGATCGCTTTTTCGAGTAAATCTACGTTGATATTATAAGTATCTGCTTCGATGTCGACGAAAACCGGGTTGGCCCCTAAGAGCGAAATCACACCGGCTGTGGCAAAAAATGAAAATCCAGTGGTGACGACATCGTCACCCGGTTTTACACCCACGGCCAATAGCGCATTTAAAAGAGCCACTGTGCCGTTTGAAACAGCAGACGCAAACGTGGCACCGGTGAATTGCGCCAGTTCTGTTTCGCAGGCGACAACTTCGGGGCCTAAAACATATTGCCCACTCGCTAAAATCTGTAAAACCTTGGGTTCTATCTGAGCCTGAATCTTTTTGTACTGGATTGCTAAATCGAGATACGGAATGGCCATAACTTCTCCTCAGAAAATTTGCGTCGAATCTAATACAATCTTCTTAGGGCTATTTATATCTGATGAAAGCCTGTGCTCACAAGCTAGAATCTCAGACGCCTCGCGCCCTGTTTGCCGCCGCAAACAATGCACCGGTTGCTCTCTGCTTAAAAACCCTGGTATCATTTCTCAAAACCTAAAAGGATGCCTATGACCGTTTTGTTAAAACAGCTTTTCGAGCTTGTAAAACTTCTTCATTCCGAAAACGAAACCACCCCGGTGGCTTGGGGGATTTCCTTGGGCTTTGTGCTCGGGATGACACCGGCTTTTTCGCTGCAAAGTGTACTGGTGTTTTTTCTGCTGTTTATTTTCCGGATCCAAATTGGCGCTGCTTTTTTAGCGGCTTTCTTCTTTAAGTTCCTCGCGTTTTTTCTCGATCCAGTTTTTCACTCAGTGGGTGCCGCGGTTCTCACCTTGGATTCTTTGGAACCACTGTTTACGACTCTTTACAACATGCCTGTTGTGCCGTGGACCCGTTTTTACAATAGCATCGTCATGGGCTCCGGAGTGGTCTCCATTGCCCTCATTCCGTTTGTCTTTTACGGGTCAAAAATTGCCGTCAGTAAATATCGCACCACCGTTGTCGCCCGGGTCAAGGAAACCAAAGCCTGGAAGTTCTTTAAGGCCACAACTTTTTATAAGTGGTACGTCAGCTACGACAACTTGTACGGGGGTATGGAATGAGTAAAGAAGTAAAAATTAAAAAAAAGAAAAAAAAGGGACCGATTCGCTTTGAGGCCATCATCCCCATCGCCATTGTGTTCCTTCTGTTTTTTGCTTACTTCAAATTCTTCTTTGATATCCACCTCAAAGCGGGAATGGAAATGGGCGGAACTTACGCCAATGGCGCCGAAGTTAATATTGGCTCCCTTTCCACCAGTTTTTTCAACGCCTCGT
Organism: Bdellovibrionales bacterium; assembly: GCA_031429075.1. Classification (GTDB taxonomy): domain Bacteria; phylum Bdellovibrionota; class Bdellovibrionia; order Bdellovibrionales; family JAGQZY01; genus JANPLN01. The sequence continues at coordinate 53,551 of JANOYW010000019.1, forward strand.
TAGACATTCGCGACATTCAGGTCACCAATAAAGAAGCCCCCACTCACAACGTTTTACAGATTGGCACCATTCAGTTTAAAGCTCTCTGGGATGCCTTGCTGCGCGGAAAAGTTGTTATTCCCTTAGCCGGTGTTACCGACATCATGATCAACACAGCTCGCAAACGCCCTGGACGCGTGCTTCCAGTTAAAAAAAGCTCCGACGACAATGTGCAAAGTATGAAATCCAGCGCCCTCGACGTGACTAACAAAGTTTTAGAGGGAAGCATCTTTGGAGATCTGGCCGCCATTGCCCAAGGCGACAACTACAAAGAAAAGCTCAAGGAGATGGAAGGCAATCTTAAAACCTCGCAGTTCATTCAAAAAATGGAAACGGAACTGCAAGGCAAAGAAAAACTTTGGAAAGAGCGCATCGAAAAGCTGCCACAAAAAGAGGAGCTTAAAAAACTGCAAGATCGTGTAAAAGCCCTCAAAGTCGACAGCAAAGACCCCAAGGCGATTCTCGCCGCTGTTAAAGATGCCGAAGCGATTTACAAAGAAATCGACGAAAAATACAAAACCATCAAAAACACCAGCGGTGAACTTTCGGGCGATCTCAAACTTTATAAAAACCTTTATGCTGATATCAAAAAATACGTGGATGAAGACTTAAAAGATCTCGAAGGGAAACTGGGAATTCCGTCTTTAGATCCAAAAGATCTCGCCATGCGCATCTTTGGCCGTCAGTTTGCCAGCGAAATCTACCGCGCCGAAAAATACATGCGCCTGGCTCGCGAGTACATGCCACCGCCCAAAAAAGATCGACAAAAACCCACTGTCACTCCCCGCGAACGACAAACTGGTAAAGACTTTAAGTTCCGCATCACAAAGGGCTATCCAAAACTTTGGATTCAAAAAGCCAACGTGAGTTCAAAAGCCAGTGCCGAAGGTTTTTCTGGCAGCATCAGCGGCGAAATCCTCAATATCACGGATGCGCCATCGAGCATTGCACAACCCATGGAAGCCAAACTCACAGGGGAATTTCCTAAAAGTCAGATGTACGATGTCGTGATTCACGCCGTTGTGGACCATCGCACAGAAAATGCTAAAGAATACGGCACCATCAAGATTGGCGCTTTTCCGCTGAAGGATATGATGCTCTCGCAATCCAGCGACGTAACCTTTGGATTCAAAGAGGCCGTAGGCTCCTCAGTTTTAAAAGTGGAACTTTTGGATGAAGGTGTCTCACTTAACTTCGACGCCACCTTCGACAAAATCGCTTATCTCATCGAAGCCAAGTCGTCGAAGGTCAAAGAGATCCTCACCAATATCTCTGGCAGTCTTGGAGCATTGTCTTTACAAGGCAGTGCCAAGGGTGCTTGGAGTAACTTGGATTTAGATCTCAATTCCAATATCGGCACAAAGCTTCAAGAAGCGCTCAAGCAAGAGCTCAACAAACAAGTGGCCGAACTAAAAGACAAGCTCCGCAACGAAGTGAATAAAAAGGTTGAAGGCGAAAAAGAAAAACTCATGTCAAAAGTCGGCGACTTTGAGAAAAAGTATGGCGTGTCGTTAAAAAATCAGGAAGATGCCATTAATTCGTTAAAAGGAAAACTCGACGAAGAGAAAAAGAAGGCCAAGAACAAGGGCAAAGACGAAATTAAAGACAAAGCCAAAGATCTTTTGAAAAAGTTTAAATTCTAAAAAGAATTTAAATACCAATCAAGGGCCACCATAAAATCCTGGAGAGTTTGCTTAGGCTCTCCGGTTTGTAAGTTGAACTGCTGATACATAACTCCCACAACTCCACTCTCGCGGACCGTAGAAAGCGACTGGATTAAAATAACGGCCTTCTGGGAATCCAACCTTATAAGCTGCTGCACTTTTTCCTTTGGCAGCTCTAACCCATTTAAATCAGTCAAACGATGAACCTGGCTCTCCAGATTTAAAAACGCCTCCCAGCATTGCTGTTGAGCTCGGCAATTTCTTTCAAACAAAGCTAACTTGCGGGAGTGCGTATGCCCCCACTGGCGCGAACTGTGATCAGCGTCACCCGAACTCTCCTCAGATTGTTTTAATTTAGTACTTCCATCAATCCAACCCCAACTCAACAACAAATTTTGTACTGACCCCAATCGATTTTTTGCCACTCGTCGCAAACTCTCATTGTCCCGCTCTGTGCGAATACGAAAATCTCGAGCTGTTTCATTGGGTCTTTGTGGAACCTTGGGAGTGTCATAATAAAGAACAGAGTTATCCGAAACCCAAACAACCTGAGCGCCAAAAACCATCAGCTCTCCGGCAAACACAACATCTGTTTTTCCTAAATGTGAAAAATCCTGTTCGCGGACGCGCAGCAAGCCCCGGTGAGTGCCGTGAAACGACGCTTTTGAATAATCAATGGGAAGTGGCAGGTGGTGGTCGATGGCTATCGTTCCCGTTCGATCGAGCAAAAAAACGTAAAGCCCATCCCGCGAAAGCAAAGTCTCTTTGTAATCAGCCAATTGTTTGGAATTCGAGACATTTAAAACTGTTCCATGCCTGGAAAGCTCGGATGTTTCGTACGGCACATCCCGTGAACTCACGCGCGGTATTTGATTTAATGCTACACTTTTAGAAAACATATCCACGCAACGACTGCCAACGCCACCGTGAGAAAAAAGTAGAACTGCCAGGAGCACCAAAAAATTCATTGGTAACTTATACCTTCATCTGCTCGTTCTTTCATTACGGGTGAGGTTTTCCTGTAAATCCTATAAGGGTGTCAAAAGATTAAGGGTTTTTGTGAGGCTCTTTAACACTCACCAAAGATTCAAAAAACAGCTTGGCGTCTTCGTTGAACCAGTCACGAGTGCCCACCACTTTGCGAAGAAGCTTCCCGTCTTTGCCAAAAATGTAGGATTCAGGCAGCTTATTTACCTGAAATGCCTTGCCCACCGCGTGGTCCTTGTCCCACAAAAGGTGCAGCTCCGGAACTGTATCCAAACTAAAAGCCTGCGCAAACGTTTCGATATCTTCCAATGCTGAATCGTGCGACGGCGCTAAAATAACAATTTTTCCTTTAAAGTGATTCAGAAGTTTCACCATGGATGGAAACTCTTCGGCGCAGGGTTCACACCAACTTGCCCAAAAGTTCAGGATAACAATCTTATCCCTCGTTAAAGCCTCGAGGTTTACCTCTGTTTGCTTTAAATCTTTAAGGACCAGTCCTGGCAAGGCTTTAAAGTCGTTCTTCTCTAAAAAGCCCACAACTTCAAAAGACGTGGGAGCGCTTTCCGTGGTGTAAGCTTTATCCAGCTTGAGCCAAGCGATAAATAGAATAAAAAAAAGCCCTCCAGTGATGAGGGCTGCTTTAAAAGTTCGAGTTTTTTCCATCGAGTTTAATTGCAATGGCTTCGATTAGCTATTCGCACGTAAAACACGACGAGCTTCTTTTTGCATAGTCTTAATGTTTTTGTAACGCGCAAAAGCTGCTTTTTCGTTCACTTTCGTGTTGTGTGCGACAAGTTCTTTGCGGTTCAGTTCTTTCGTAACAAGTTTACGATCTTTCCCGCGAACTTTTACTTTCACTTTTTTCTCAGCGTAAGTACTTGCATCGTAATCAACAAATTCAATAAAAGCCTGAGGCGCACAGTCACCTGGGCGGTTGCTTAATTTGAGAATGCGAGTGTAACCACCAGCTCTCTCTTTAAAGCGCACAGCCAAGTCTGACATGATCGTCTCTACGGTTGCTTTGTTAGGGAAATCCGCCAACAAAACACGACGCGCATTCAAGTTGCCGGTCTTACCTAGGGTAATGGCCTTCTCAACATGGCGACGAAGCTCTTTTGCTTTTGTGATTGTCGTTTTAATACGACCACACTCTACCAGCGAACACACAAGACCTCTTAAAAGAGCCTTGCGAGGATTGCTTTTACGACTAAAATGTTTTGTTTTTCTTCTATGTCTCATAACTCACTCCCGACTATTGCGGATCATTCCCAGGGGTCACACTCGCTACACGTGTACTTGTTGGAGCTTGAGTATTTGGATTCCATCCAGGAGGCGGCCATCCTTCGATCTTCAAGCCTAAACCTAATCCCATCTCAACAAGAATTTCTTTAATTTCATTTAATGATTTGCGTCCAAAGTTTTTAGTCTTAAGCATCTCGGCTTCAGACTTCACAACCAACTCGCCAATAAAACGAATGTTTGCGTTCTTTAAACAGTTTGCACTGCGAACAGAAAGTTCAAGATCATCCACAGAACGGAAAAGATTCTCGTTGAGAACTGGAGAACGCTTCTCTTCTTTTTCTGTTGTTGGCTCAACAGCTTCGTCAAACGTTACAAATACTTGTAACTGCTCTTTCATAATTTTAGCAGCAAGGGCAACAGCCTCTTCTGGCTTAATGGAACCATCTGTCCAAACTTCCAATGTCAAAGCATCGTAGTCTGTTTTTTGTCCAACGCGCGCGTTGGTTACGTTGTAGTTCACACGGCGAATCGGAGAATAGATCGCATCCACAGGAACAATTCCTACACCTGTGCTTGCTTGTTCTAGCTCTTCCGAAGGAACATAACCACGACCGAAGCTCACAGTGATGTCAGCTTCAAATTTAGAGTTAGCACCAAGAGTGGCGATGTGCTGATCCGGATTTAAAACTTCGATTTTGTCGTTCAACTGAATGTCAGCTGCAGTCACTTTACCAGAGCCTGATTTAGAAATTTTTAAATTTAAGGTGTCTGGAGTGTGTTGACGAAAACGAACCTGTTTAAGGTTTAAGATAATGTCTGTTACGTCTTCCATCACATCTGGAATCGTCGAGAACTCGTGCAAAACTTTATCAAATCGAACTGCAGATACAGACGAACCCATCATCGAGCTCAAAAGTACTCGGCGAAGTGAATTTCCAATGGTAATTCCGTAACCTCTTTCAAGAGGACGAATCGTGAATTTTCCATAGGTCGTGCTGAGAGAGTCCGAATCAACCTCAACGCCTTTAGGACTGATCAAATCTCTCCAAAATTTATAATAATGTTCTTGTTGCATCTCTTCTCCGTTCGATCTTTAAAAAAATTAAACTCTTCTTCTCTTCGGTGGTCGGCAGCCATTGTGTGGAACAGGTGTAAGATCTCTCATGGAGTTTACGCGAATTCCCGCATTGGCAAGAGCACGAATCGCAGGCTCACGACCTGCGCCAGGACCTTTCAAATAAACATCTACACTCTTGAGGCCTTGTTCGATGGCTTTTTTAGCTGCATCTTCTGCTGCAAGTTGAGAGGCGAAAGGAGTTCCTTTACGGCTTCCTTTAAAACCCAACATTCCAGAAGCTGCCCAGCTGATGGTGTTACCCGCCACATCTGTGATCGTAACAATTGTATTTCCAAATCCAGCCTGGATATAACAGCGTCCATTAGGAATGTTTTTTTTCGTTTTCTTTTTAACTGGTTTGTTTGCGCCAGCTCCGGTTTTTGCACCTGTAGTCTCAGCCATATTTCAACCCTTCCTTACATCACTGCTTTTTTCTTGTTAGCCACTGTCTTACGAGGACCTTTTCTTGTGCGCGCATTACTCTTTGTTCTTTGCCCGCGAACAGGAAGTCCTTTTTTATGACGAGTTCCTCGATAAGTACCAAGATCCATAAGGCGCTTGATAGACATTGAAATTTCTCGACGAAGATCACCCTCGATTTTAAATTGAGCTTGAATCATATCGCGAATTTTTGCGATCTCTTCATCATTCAATTCATGAGTTCTTTTTGTTGGAGAGAATCCCATTGCTGTACAAATGTCTTTGGATCTTTTGCGACCCACGCCATAGATGTAAGTGAGGGAAATCTCTACTCTTTTGTTTTTAGGTATATCAATACCCGATATACGAGCCATAACTAACCTTGCCTTTGTTTGTGCTTTGGATTTTCACAGATAACACGAACGGTTCCTCGTCGTTTTAACACTTTACACTTTTTGCAAATTTTCTTCACAGATGCTCGAACCTTCACCTGACCTCCAAAAAATAAATTGACAGACCGGCAAATCTAGCACCGGCGTACGGATAGAGTCCAGATAATTTTCGAAAAAAAAGAACTATTTTAAAAATAGTTAAAGATATGTTTGGATGCGTCCAAAGACGCTGTTCGATGATCCGAGACCGTCGATGGAAACGAACAGACTCTTTTTGATATAGTACTCTTTTAGAGGCGCCGTGGATTTTTCGTAGGCCTCTAATCGCGTTTGGATAGCCTCAGCCGCGTCATCCTTGCGCTGGTACACTTCTCCACCGCAGTTATCGCAAACACCCTGTTTTTTAGGAGGTGTATTGGACTCGTGGAAAACGGCCCCGCAATTTTTACAAACTCTGCGCCCCGTCAGCCTTTGCAAGAGGTCCCCTTGTGGAACCTCTAAAAATAAGGCTTTTTGAATTTTCACAGCACCGATTTCTTCGATTTGCTTTTCGAGAGCTTCAGCTTGCACGATGGTTCTGGGAAAACCGTCAAAAATAAAACGCGATGTTTTGTTCTTTTCGATAAACTCACGAACCAAACCGATAACAACTGAGTCGGGAACGAGTTTTCCCGCCTCCACATAGGACTGAGCCTCAACGCCGAGGGGCGATTTCTGCTGAATCGCCTCTCGAAGTAAATTACCTGTGCTGAGATGTAAAAACGGTTTTGATTCCAGCATGAGCTGGGACTGTGTCCCTTTGCCAGCTCCTGGAGGACCAAAAAGAACTAGACTCAAAAGCTCACCCGTCGGGTGCGACGTGGACGCTGAGCTGTCTTGATCATGGCTTCGTATCTATAGGCGTTGATTTTTTCAATCAACTGTAAGGATACACCAACAAGAATCAGGACGCTGGTTCCTCCAAAAAAGAACGGAACAGCCGCCTGAGTAGCAAGGATGGTTGGCAAAATACAAATAACGCAAAGATAAATAGATCCCGCCACATTCAAACGCTCCATAACGGACTGAATGTACTCGGACGTGCTTCTTCCCGCGCGAATACCAGGAATAAACTTCCCAGCTTTCTTAAGGTTTTCGGCCATTTCGTTGGGCGGATACATTAATTCTGTGTAGAAAAACGAGAAAAATGTCACAAGTGCTACAAAGAAAATATTAAAAAGTGCACCTGTTTGACTGAACTGCTGCTGTAAACCTTGGATCCATGGCGCTTGCGAGAATGTCGCTAGCGTTGCTGGAAAGCCTAAAATGGCGTAAGCAAAAATTGGAGGAAGAACACCGCATAAGTTTACTTTTAAAGGAAGATAGCTACCTAGCATTTGCGGAGCTCTGTTCGCACCTTTTTGTGACATATGTATTGGAATTCTTCTTTGTGCTACCTCGAAATAAATGATGCAGCCGAGAACAAAAGCCATAAAAGCTAAAAGTAAAAGAGCTAACAATCCACTCATTTGACCAGAACTTACGGCATTCCAAAGATTAAACGCACCCGTGGGGATATTCGCAGCAATACCAGCAAAAATAATAACGCTGGCGCCTTCGCCCAAGCCGCGCTCAGTAATTTGCTCTCCCAACCACATCACAAAACAAGTTCCCGCTGTAAGCGTTACTACTGTCATAAGTTGTAGAGGAATGGCCCCAACCTGCGGATTAAATAGATACTGACCGTTGATTTCTTTGCCGATCAATAAATTCGAAAGCCCGTAAGATTGTAATACGCAGAGAACAATTGTGCCCCAGCGTGTGTATTGTTGAATTTTTTTACGCCCTGGTTCACCTTCTTTTTTAAGCGCTTCAAGATATGGAACCATGGAACTTAAAAGTTGGAAAATGATGGAGCTCGAAATATAGGGCATAATACCCAAAGCTAAAACGCTGAACTGATTGAGTGCGCCGCCGGTAAAGGTGTTAAAAACACCAAACAATCCGCCGGCCTGTTTTTCGAAAAACATTTTGACCGCTTCAGAGTTCACACCCGGTGTCGGGATATGAATGCCGAAACGAAATACGGCGATACAGAAGAGAGTAAAGAGCAAACGTCGTTGAAGATCCTTGTTGTTGACCATGTTCTCAGCAGTACTCACTGTGCAATAACCTCAACCTTCCCGCCGGCCTTTTCAATGGCTTGTTTAGCTTTTTCGCTAAACTTATGAGCTTTTACTGTCACGGCTTTATCGATTGTACCCTTTGCGAGTACTTTGAGAAGAGAATTCTTCTTGATAACGCCTTTTTTGTAAAGAGCCTCTGGAGACACTTCTGCTCCAAATTTAGTCAGGTCCGAAAGGTTGATAATTTCATAAGATGTGCGGAAGGCAACGTTGGTAAAACCAAACTTTGGTAAACGACGAACTAAAGGAGTTTGACCACCCTCGAATCCGCGTCGAACAGTTCCGCCAGAGCGAGCTTTTTGGCCTTTATGACCTTTTCCCGCTGTGCCGCCAAGACCCGATCCGTGACCACGACCTACACGCTTACGGTAGTGAGTCGATCCCGCTGATGGTTTCAATTTATCTAAAATCATACAAACTCCTCATTCAAAAACAAAATTATTTTTGTACAACAACCGTTACAAGGTGTTGAACTTTCATAATCTGACCACGATTAGCCGGATTATCAGCCATTACAACTTCAGCGTTGATACGATTCAAACCCAAGCAACGAACTGTTTCGCGCTGAGTTTGTGAACAACCCCGTAGACCTTTAATTAACTTAACTTTAAAACTTTTTGCCATGGGTTCCGCCCTACTACTTAAATGTATTTATGAGTGTATTGCCCTGGAGCTGACCTAATCCATTTAAAGTCGCTCTCACAGCATTGTGCGCATTACGCGTACCAATACACTTTGTTAAAATATCTTTGATTCCTGCCGATTCAAGAACCGCACGAACGGCTCCACCGGCAATAACTCCAGTACCAGGCGCTGCAGGTCTCATAATCACTGTTGCTGCACCAAACTTACCAATAACTTCGTGAGCAATTGTGCGTCCTTCAACAAGAGTGATATCTCGGAGTTTTTTCTTTGCTCCACGGGATGCTTTGCCAATAGCTTCAGGAACTTCACCAGATTTACCTGTTCCGTACCCTACACTGCCTGTTCCATTTCCAACAACCACAAGGGCTGCAAAAGAGAAACGACGTCCACCCTTAACAACTTTGGCAACGCGTCTTACAGCAACAACTTTTTCTTCAAACTCTGCAACTTCTTGCATTCATAACTCCTCTAAGAATTAAAAATTCAATCCACCCTCGCGCGCGCCATCAGCTACAGCTTTGACACGCCCATGATAAATATACCCGCTACGATCAAAAACAACTTTTTCAATTTTCTTATCTTTGGCTTTTGTCGCTAGCATTTTGCCAACCTCAAAAGCAGCGTCTTTTCCTGATTTACCCTTGATTTCACCAAGAGTAGATACAGAAACGATCGTCTTACCCGTTACATCGTCAACAAGCTGAGCGTACATGTTGCTCAAACTTTTGAAAATACAAAGACGTGGACGTTCCAACGTGCCTTTGATTTTTTTGCGAATTCGCACTTTCTTTGTCGAACGTGCTTTTAGCTTGCGACTATTTTTTTTATTTATAACTAATCTCATAATCTACCTCTTTAATTATTTACCTGCGGACTTACCCTCTTTACGTCTGATAACTTCATCAGTGTAACGAACACCTTTTCCAAGGTAGGGCTCCGGCGGTCTAAAACCGCGAATGATTGCAGCAACTTGTCCAACCAAAGCTTTATCAGCACCAGCCACAACAACTGTTGTTTGTTTATCAACTTTAATTTCAATTCCTGTAGGAATGTCATAGATCACAGGATGACTGAAACCTAAAGACAACTCAAGTTTTTGACCAGCGATGGAGGCACGATAACCAACCCCTTGTAGGGTGAGCGATTTCGTGAACCCAGTTGTAACTCCCGTTACAGCGTTGTTCAAAAGAGCTCTGTATAGACCATGAAGAGCTTTAGTCTCTTTCGCGTCATTCTTACGAGTTAAAACAATTTTTCCCGCATCAATTTTCGCTTCGATTTCCGGACGCATAAGAACTGTCATTGAAGTCTTTGCACCTTTAACCACCACTTCATTTTTAGGAGTGATCGTTACGTTAACCTTGCTATCAAAATTTACTGGGTTTTTACCAATTCTCGACATATTTCACCTACCAAACGATACAGAGAAGTTCGCCACCGGCGTTGATCTTCTTTGCATCTCCACCACTCATAACACCCTTGCTTGTGCTTATAATTGAAAGCCCATAACCAGATCTTATGTTTGGTATTTTTTCTGCGTTTACATAATAACGACGACCAGGACGACTCATGCGACGGATCCCATTAATTTTAGAAGTTCCATTCTCGTTGTAGTTCAAGTAAACGCGCATAACGCCTTGTTTACCATCCTTCACAACTTTGAAAGAACTGATGTAATCCGTTTTTCTCAATACTTCAGCAATGGCCTCTTTCTGCTTCGAATTTGGCACATCTACTTTTTCGTGACCGGCTTTTACGCCGTTTCTAATCACTGTTAGAAAATCACCTACTGTATCCATCTCATCTCCTCACGCGACCCAACTCGGGGTGCGAATTTTATAAGTTACCAGCTGGCCTTTGTTACGCCTGGGATCATCCCATTGTTAGCGAAATCTCTAAAAGCCAAACGACTCATTTTAAATTTTTTCAAAACTGCTTTAGGTCTACCTGTGATTTCACAACGCGTATTAAATCGATTTTCCATCGACATACGTGGAAGTTTGGTAAGACGGCTGCGGGCGGCATCGCGCTCTTCCTGTGGAAGACCCATGTCTTTCATTTTTGCGCGCAACTCTCTACGCAAGCCAAGATACTTCTTAATTGAAGCTTCTCTTTTTTTATTTTTTGCAATGTGACTTAATCTTGCCATATATACGTCCCTTTACTTTCTAAATGGAAAGCCAAAAGCGTCGAGTAGCGCTTTCCCCTCAGCATCATTGTTAGCTGTCGTACAAATCGTAATATTCATCCCACGAGCTTTATCAACTTTATCGTAATTGATCTCGGGAAATACAGTCTGCTCTTTAAGACCCATATTGTAGTTTCCTCGACCATCAAATCCTCTAGAAGGAAGACCGCGGAAATCACGCACGCGAGGCAGAGACAAGGAAATCAGGCGATCAAAAAATGCCCACATTTTGTCTTTACGAAGCGTTACAGTAACACCAATTGGCATACCTTCACGGAGTTTAAAGTTTGAAATCGACTTTTTGGCTTTGGTGATCAAAGGCTTTTGGCCCGCGATCACGGCAATTTCTTCGGCTGCCGTGTTAAGAATTTTTGCATTCTGGACAGCATCAGAAAGACACTGATTGATTACAATCTTCTCCAACTTAGGAATTTGCATGATGTTCTCATAGCCAAGCTCTTTTTTAAGAGCCGGTGCAATTTCGCTTCTGTATTTTACATATAATCTATTTTTCATATCTCACCAACCTATAGGACTTCTGGAGCCAACGAAACAATCTTCACAAATTGTTTTGCACGAAGCTCACGGGCAACGGGTCCAAAAATACGTGTTCCAATGGGTTCTTTTGCAGCGTTAATCAAAACGGCCGCGTTATCGTCGAACTTAATGCATGTTCCGTCTGCACGACGAATCATCTGCACTGTTCTTACGATCACAGCCTTTGCAACCTCACCCTTTTTTACTTTTGAAGTAGGTAGCGCTGATTTTACAGATACAACGACGATGTCACCAACAGCCGCTGAACGCTTTTTTGATCCGCCAAGAACTTTAATACACATAACTTCTTTGGCGCCTGAATTATCTGCAACTTTCATTCGACTCTGTTGCTGAATCATATATTACTCCTGACCCCGGGTCGCTTTTTCAACGATTTCCGCAAGTTTCCAACGTTTCGTCTTACTCAAAGGTCTCACTTCAAAAATGCGAACTTTGTCACCAACTTTTGCCTCACCCTTTTCATCATGTGCTTTAAACACAGAAGTTTTCTTTATGAACTTCTTATACTTTGGGTGCATCACCGATCGGTAAGTCATCACTGTTATCGTTTTTTGCATTTTATTTGCAACAACGGTCCCAGTTTCTTCTTTACGGCGACCTCTATTATTTGTCTGGGTATCTTTCTGGCTCATGGAGTACCTCTTAATTTAGCAGTCAATACAGTTTTTAAACGAGCAATGTCTCTTCGCATTCCACGAATAGAAACAGGATTTGTCATTTGACCCATAGAGTTTTTCATTCTTGCTTCGAACATTTTCTCTTTGGTCTCGCGAATTTTTTTGTTTACTTCTACAGTCGAGAGTTCTTTTACATCAGAAAACTTCATCTTATACCTCTCTCGCTATGAACTTTGTTTTAAACGGCATTTTGTGCCCAGCTAAGCGGAAAGCTTCTGCAGCCTGTTCACGAGTTACACCGTTAATTTCAAATAGGATAGTTCCCGGCTTAATAACAGCCACCCAGTACTCCGGATTTCCTTTGCCGGAACCCATTCGAACTTCAGCAGGTTTTTCAGTGACTGGTTTCTGTGGATATACACGAATCCAAACTTTTCCACCGCGCTTGATACTACGGCTGATCGCAATACGACCAGCTTCGAGTTGGCGTGCGGATAACCATCCGTTTTGCATTACTTTCAAACCAAAATCGCCAAAGGCCAAAGAGTTTGCACGTGATGCTAGCCCTTTCATTTTACCTTTATGCTGTTTTCTCCACTTTACGCGTTTAGGACTTAGCACGGCCTGCCTCCTCAGCTTCACGTGCACTCAGCACGTCACCTTTATAGATCCAAACTTTTAAACCAATAATGCCGTAGGCAGTGAGTGCCTCAGCTGTGCCATAATCAATGTCCGCGCGAAGTGTATGAAGAGGAACACTCTTCTCATTGTACCACTCTGTGCGTGCGATTTCGGCACCATCAAGTCGACCAGAAACTTTAATTTTAATTCCACGTACACCACTGCGAATTGCAGAAGCGATGGCTTTTTTCATAGCACGTCTCCAAGAGACGCGTTTTTCCAATTGCATAGCAATGTTTTCCGCAACCAACTGAGAGTCCATGTCTGGCTTGCGAATCTCTTGAATGTTTACGAACACTTCGTTCGTTGTCATTCTTTGAACTTCTTCTTTGAGCGAATCAATACCAGCACCCTTTTTACCAATGACAACGCCTGGACGAGCTGTTGAGATAATAATTTTAAGCTTTTTAGCAGCTCTTTCCATTTCGATTTTAGCTACACCGGCGTGTTTCAATTTCGCTTTGAGAAACTTGCGAAGTCGAATGTCTTCATGAAGTTGTATCGCGTACAGAGGACCACCCGCAAACCAGCGAGAATCCCAAGTTCTGATCACACCGACTCTAAATCCAATTGGATTAACTTTTTGTCCCACGAATTACCTCTCGTCCAATACGACGTTGATATGGCTTGTTCTCTTTTTGATCTCAGTCGCACGTCCTTGCGATCGAGGCATGAATCTTTTAATAAACGGACCGGCATCCACATAAATTGTTTTTACGTAAAGATTGTCCACATCAATCACCTGTTTTACCTCAGCGTTTGCCACTGCAGATTCAACAAGTTTTTTGATCATTTTGCCGGACTTCTGTGGTTCAAAAGTCAGAATTCGAATTGCTTCGTTAATCGACTTTCCACGAACCAAGTCGGCAACTATACGCGCTTTTTGCGCACTCACTCTTGCAAATTTTAGTCTCGCTTTTACTTCCATAAATTCACCCTATGCCTTAGCTGGTCCGGCTTCTTTAGCCTTGTTTTCTGAGTGTCCGCGGAACATACGAGTATGCGCGAACTCACCAAGTTTATGACCAATCATGTTGTCAGTAATGTAGATCGGAACAAACTTCGCACCGTTGTGTACAGCGAAGGTTAAACCCACCATATCAGGCATTACAGTTGAACGACGCGACCATGTCTTTATCGCTTTTTTGTCGCCTGTATCTAAAGCCTTAACTACTTTTTTTACCAAATGGTCGTCAACGAACGGACCTTTTTTTAGTGATCTAGCCACACATTACCTCTACTTTGCTTTTCTATTTTTAATAATATACTTGTCCGTAGCCTTGTTATGGCGCGTTTTATAGCCCTTACAAGGTTGTCCCCATGGACTTACAGGATGATGTCCTTTGCCGCGACCTTCACCACCACCGAGTGGGTGATCAACTGGGTTCATTGACATACCACGTACGGAAGGGCGCTTCCCCTTCCAACGATTACGACCTGCTTTACCAATATAAATATTTTCGTTATCTGTGTTTCCAACCTGACCAATAGAAGCTCGGCAGTTCACTAGAACTTCACGAACTTCGCCAGAGGGCAACTTGACCTGGGCAAACTTACTCATACGACCAACAAGAGTTGCAGATGCACCGGCACCGCGACACAACTGTCCGCCTTTGCCTGGACGCAATTCTACATTGTGAATAATTGTTCCGACCGGGATTGCGCTCAATGGAAGATTGTTTCCAGGAAGAATATCCGCTTTGTCACTGGATTGTACGGTGTCTCCCACCTTCAAGCCAACTGGTGCGATGATGTAGGCTTTTTCTCCATCCGCGTAGTTTACCAATGCAATTCGGCAAGTCCGGTTTGGATCGTATTCGATAGTGGCGATCTTTCCTGGAACTTCAAGCTTCAAGCGCTTGAAATCAATAAGGCGGTAACGTCTCTTATGCCCGCCGCCTTTATGACGAATCGTGATTTGACCATAATTGTTGCGCGCAGCTTTTTTGGAAAGACTTGTTGTAAGTGATTTTTCTGGACGATCTGTAGTGATCTCAGAGAAATCAAAACCCGTCATGCCACGACGGCCAGCACTCGTAGGTTTAAAAACTTTTACTCCCATGATTAGGCTCCCTCAAAGATGGAAATTTTTTGGCCCTGAGCCAACTTAACAAAGGCTTTCTTTTTATACTGAGGCGGACCGAATCGAGATTGTTGTTTTAGCCAGCGAGTGCGGTAACAGGCTGTACGAACAGCTGCAACCTTCACACTGAAAGCTTTTTCAATCGCAAATTTAATCTGGTCTTTCGTAGCCTCTTTTTCAACTTCGAATACGTAGGTATTGTAATCGCTGTAGGCGCTTGTTTTTTCTGTAACAAGTGGTCTTTTAATAATTTGGTACATTATTCAACTCCACACTTTGCAACAACAGATGGAATTGAATCTTGCGTAAATACGACGGCATCGTATTTTAAAAGATCATACACATTCACACCCGCCACTGTATTATAGCGATAGTTTTTTAAATTTTTAGAAGCTCTTGCAAACATTTCATCTTGATCTTTAGAAATCAAAAGCGCTTTTCCAACGCCAAACTTTTTAAGTCTTGAAGAAAGCTCTTTGGACTTTCCTTCTTTTGAGCTCATACCTTCAACAACGAAAATTTTCTTTTCAGCAAAGAGATATGAAAGAGCTGTCTGTAAGCCAGCAATCTTCATAGAACGCGGAAGTGTGTAGCTGTAATCTTTTGGTTGAGGACCAAAAGCAGTACCGCCACCTGGCATTAGCGGGGAACGAATAGATCCCTGACGAGCATTACCAGTCCCTTTTTGTTTGAATGGCTTTTTACCACCACCGCTCACAAGACCTTTTGTCTTTGTAGCGTGTGTTCCTTGGCGACGGCTTACAAGCTGCCAACGAACCATTGCGTGAAGAAGTTCTTTTTTAACTTCTCTCTCAACGACTTGAGAAGGAAGCTCCACTTCACCAACTTTTTTCTTATCCCAATTTAAAACTTCAATTTTTGCCATACATCAACTCACTGTTTTAAAATTCGCACAAGGCCATTGCGAGCGCCTGGAACGGGTCCCTTGACCATGATTAATCCATCTTTTGCATTTACATCGACAATTTGAATATTGCGAACGGTGATCATTTCATCACCGTAGTGACCAGGGCCTTTTTTACCGGCCTGAACAAAGCCTGGCCAAGTTCTCGTACCGGCAGAACCTGGACGACGGTGGAATTTTGATCCGTGAGATGCAGGACCGCCGGAAAAGTTCCAACGTCTCATTGCACCAGAGAAGCCACGTCCTTTGGACTTTGCAGTGACTTTTACTGTGTCGCCCTTTTGCAGAGAATCAATAGAAACAGAATTTCCAACGGCAGCGCCAGCAGGAATTTCGTCGATGCGGATTTCGCGCGAAAGTTTCACGCCTTTTTCTCCACCGGCTTTTTCCGCATGTTTTTGCGAAGCTTTTGATGTGCTATCTTTTCTTTTTCCAAAGAGACTGATTTGAAGAGAGTTATACCCATCTGTTTCGGTCGTCTTAACTTGCGTAACTTTCCAAGCTTCCACTTTAAGAACAGTTACTGGAATTATTTGTCCATCCTCGTTGTACACTGAAGACATTCCAACTTTGTGGGCAAATAGCCCACCGAGTTTTATTTCTCCAGCGGTTGAGGTCGAACTTTCGTTCGACTCTTGAGGCTCAACTTGTGATTCACTCATTTAGTACTCCTCGCGGGCTCCTAGGCCCGGTGATTATTCTGCAGAGAGTTTAATCTCTACATCGACCCCTGCCGATAGATCGAGTTTCATCAACTGATCAATTGTCTGCTGAGTTGGCTCTAAAATATCCAAAAGTCTTTTGTGTGTTTTCATTTCAAACTGCTCACGGGATTTTTTATCAACGTGAGGAGATCTCAAAACGGTGTAACGGTTGATTCGTGTTGGTAACGGGATGGGTCCCGCGATTCTTGCACCTGTTCTGCGTGCGGTATCCACGATTTCTTTTGTCGATTGATCAAGAAGTTTATGATCAAAAGCTTTTAAACGAATTCGAATCTTTTGACTTTGCATACGCGCATCCCTATTTTCCCAGTTATTACCGGGGTTTAGCAAGCTAAGTGTTTAATAAAACAATGCTTTTTAAATTACAGAAGGGGGAGTATGCACTGAAAACAAATATTTTGTCAAAAAAAAATAAATTAATTTTTTGATTCCAAAAAGGCACTTCTTATTAGGGACTAAATTCGCCCCAAATGGGTCAGAATTTCTTTCTGAACACGGTCGTTAACAGCATTGTACTGGTGGAATTTCATCGAAAAAGTCCCGCGCCCCTGGGTTAGGGAACGCACGCCTGTGGCGTAACCGAAGAGCTCTGCCAATGGCACATCCGCCGACACCACCTGCAGACGCCCACGCCCAACCGTATTTAAAATTTTTCCACGGCGAGAGTTTAAGTCACCGATAACACTACCCAAAAACTCTTCAGGGACAACGACTTCGAGCTTAAAGATCGGCTCCATGAGTTGCGCTTTCGCGGTGAGCAGAGCCTCGCGAACAGCCTGCGAGGCAGCAATTTTATAGGCAGCCATGTGGCCATTCTCCGCATCAAATGGCATTGCAACAATTTTGACCTTTGTCGAAATATTGGAAAACCCAGCGAGAATGCCGCTCTCCAGTCCTTCGCGCGCACCCTCAGTGGCCGCAGCCTTAATGTCCCCGGGCAGCGCAGCATCTTTGACAAGATTCTCGATATTATTTTCCTGGCCACTATTTGGCGAGACTTTAACTTCAACTTCGCCCGTTTGAATCTGCCCAGCAACCTCGCGTTCGAAGCGCTTTCTTGCAGAGGCCTCACCCAGCACTGCCTCGCGATAAGTGACCTGTGGGCTTCCTGTGTTCACCTGAACATTGAATTCGCGCTTGAGGCGATCCACTAAAATTTCTAAGTGCAACTCTCCCATTCCGGAAAGGAGCAGCTGACCCGTTTCTGGATCTGTTTTGAGAGAGCTCGATGGATCTTCTTTCACCAAACGAGTGAGGCCCTCAAGCATTTTTGTTTGATCGCCAGAAGATTTGGCTTCGACAACTATCGAAATCACTGGATCAGGGAAGGTAATCGACTCGAGAACAACTTCTCGTTCGTGAGCGCAGAGCGTATCGCCAGTCACCGTAAACTTAAGACCGACGATGGCACCAATATCTCCCGCTTTTAACTCTTGAACTTCAGTGCGGCTGTTGGCGTGCATTTTTACGATTTTAGCCACACGCTCTTTCTTTTTCTCTCGAGGATTAGTTAACGACTCCCCCATTTTGATGATGCCTGAATACACGCGCACGTAGCAAAGTGAGCCTGTGAAACTGTCGGACGCTAATTTAAATGCCAACGCCACCACTGGCTCTTTGAAATCCGTTTTGCAACTGACAAGCTTGTCGAGATCCTTTGCCGATCGACCGAAAATTTCTCCTCGATCCAATGGCGTCGGAAGATAATCAACAACGGCATCTAGCAATGGCTGTACACCCTTGTTTTTGAAAGCCGATCCACAGAGAACAGGCGTAATTTTTAAAGCCAAAGTACTTTTTCGAATTGATAATTTGAGATCCTGCTCTGAAAGAATGTCACCTGAAAGATATTTATCGGCGAGCGCATCGTCGTAGTCGGCAAGGGTTTCAATCAGTTTTTCACGCGCTTTTTGTGCCTCGGATAAAAACTCTCCGGGAATTTCTTCAGTGCTAAAATTTTCGCCTTTTCCGTCTGCGGTCTTCCAGATAAAGGCTTTTTCAGCAACCAGATCCACCATACCCACAAAGCCATCTTCCGCACCGATTGGCATTTGAATGGCCGCAGGGACAGCCATAAGCCGCTCTTTGATCGTCTCAAGGCTCATATTGAAATCGGCACCCACGCGGTCCATCTTGTTAATAAAACAAATTCTTGGAACCTTATATTTATCTGCCTGGCGCCATACTGTTTCGGTTTGTGATTCTACACCATTGACCGCATCAAATACGGCCACAGCGCCATCGAGAACACGCAAGGAGCGCTCCACCTCAATGGTAAAGTCCACGTGCCCTGGTGTATCGATAATGTTAATGCGGTAGTTTTTCCAAGCACACATGGTCGCAGCGGCAGTGATAGTAATTCCACGCTCTTGCTCTTGTTCCATCCAGTCCATGACAGTATTACCGTCGTGGACTTCTCCAATTTTGTGGCTTTTTCCGGTGTAATAAAGAATGCGCTCGGTGGTTGTAGTCTTACCGGCATCAATGTGCGCCATGATGCCGATGTTACGAGTGTAAATTAAGTCTTCAACTTTTTTCGGATCAGTTACACTCATGTATTAATACTTTTGTATTACCAGTTGTAGTGCGAGAAAGCTCTGTTCGCTTCTGCCATACGATGAACGTCTTCTTTTTTCTTGATCGCGTTTCCACGATTGTTAAAAGCATCCATCAATTCAGCAGATAAACGAAGTGCCATTTCTTTTTCACCGCGCTGGCGAGCGTAATCCACTAACCAATTAATGGCCAATGCAATTCTGCGAGACGGACGAACATCAACAGGAACTTGATAAGTGGCTCCACCGACGCGACGAGAACGAACTTCAAGTTGAGGTTTACAGTTTTCAATAGCTTTTTTAAATACTGATAAAGGCTCTTCGTTTGCGACTTTACCTTTGAGCTCTTCAATGGCCGAATAAACGATCCCTTGAGCCGTACTCTTTTTACCAGAATACATAACCCGGTTTACAAACTTTGCGACCAATGTGTCGTTGTAAGTTGGGTCAGGTATAACTTCTCTTTTATAATTGGCTTTTCTGCGTGACATCTATTTTCTCCGATTCAAAACTTAAGTCGTCTTTTTAGGACGTTTTGTTCCATATTTAGAACGACCGCGAATTCGATTCTGAACACCTTGTGTATCAAGAACACCGCGAACGATGTGATAACGACAACCTGGAAGATCTTTTACACGACCTCCACGAATCAAAACCACACTGTGCTCTTGTAAGTTGTGACCAATACCAGGGATGTATGAAATCACTTCATAACCATTCGAGAGGCGAACCTTTGCTACTTTACGTAAGGCTGAGTTCGGCTTCTTTGGTGTTGTTGTATAAACACGCGTGCAAACTCCACGTCTTTGTGGACAGCTTGTTAAAGCTGGAGATTTACTGCGGTATTTCTTATCACGTCGTTCTTTACGTACTAACTGATTAATCGTTGGCATCAATTCCTCATTACTTTACTAAAGGCGGCAAATTAGCCGCTAATTTTAATTCCGTCAAGCCCACAATGTTTGTGGGCCCCCAATTAGTGAGCGGGCGAAGTTTGTACAGTTCTTGTTGTTAAGCCTGGAGCAGGCGTGGTCGTACTTTCCTCTTCCACAACTACTTTCCAGCGTTTATAGGCAGATAGACCCGTTCCAGCCGGAATCAGTCGACCCATGATGATGTTCTCTTTAAGACCTCTTAAATTATCCGTCTTGGAGTTTATCGCTGCTTCTGTAAGAACTTTTGTTGTTTCTTGGAACGAAGCCGCTGAAATCCAGCTGTCTGTGCTCAAAGAAACTTTTGTGATACCCAATAAGAGCGGCTCTGAAACTGCAGATTTCCCACCCTCTTTGAGGACCTTGTCGTTCTCTGTATCAAAAGCGTATCTTTCAACTTGCTCTCCAGCTAAGAACTCTGTGTCTCCTGATTGTAGGACTAACACTTTTCTCATCATCTGGCGAACAATCACCTCAATGTGCTTATCATTGATCACAACACCTTGTAGACGATAAACCTCTTGGACTTCGTTCACGAGGTAAGCTGCAAGGACTTTTTCACCCAACACTTTTAAGATGTCATGTGGATTTGTTGGTCCATCCATCAAAGGTTCACCAGCTTTTACATATTCGCCTTCGCGAACAGCAACGTGCTTCCCTTTAGGAATAAGATATTCGCGCTGTTCACCAATATCTGGAGTGACGATCACGCGCTGTTTACCTTTAACGTCTTTACCAAATGTGACGTAGCCATCAATTTCCGAAATGATCGCAGCCTCTTTTGGCTTACGCGCTTCGAAAAGCTCGGCCACACGAGGTAGACCACCCGTAATATCTTTTGTTTTACTAGTTTCTCTGTGGATTTTCGCAACCACATCACCGGCATGGATCTCTTGACCATCGACGACGAGAAGCTGTGCACCCACGGGAATTACATAACGAACTTCCGCATCGCGACCTGAAAACTTTTGTGTTTTTCCATTTTCATCAACTATGGAAACCGTTGGACGTTTTGTTCCGCCCTTACTTTCTGTAATTACTTTTGTCGAGAAACCAGTCACTGTATCAACTTGCTCTGTAACTGTAACACCTTCTTCGATGTCTTCGTATTTTACAAAACCATTTGAGTCAGAAAGAATAGGATTCGAATAGGGATCCCACTCGGCGAGAGTCTTCGCTTTTTCAACGCGCTCGCCTTCTTTGTAATTCAAAATTGTTCCGTAAGTGAGCGCGAATGTTTCGCGTTCACGACCGTTATCATCGATAAGGGCAATAACACCACTGCGATTCATCACGGTCATTTTCTTATCGCGGTTTTCTACACCCACAACATTTTTGAACTTAATCGTTCCTTCATGTCGAGTGGTGTGAATAGATTTTTCCACAGAACGAGAGGCCGTACCACCCAAGTGGAAGGTTCTCATCGTTAACTGTGTACCTGGCTCACCAATTGACTGTGCAGCAATAATACCGACTGTTTCACCAAGGTTTACGAGGTTTCCTCTCGCCAAATCGCGTCCATAACATTTTACGCAAATTCCGCGACGTGTTTTACAAGTGAGTGCAGAACGAATAACAACTCGATCAACTCCTAAGCGATCAATGATTTCAATATCATCCTCTACAATCTCTTGACCAGCTTGTACTAAAATTTTGTTAGAGTTTGGATCGACGATATCTTCAAGAGGGATACGACCAAGAACACGATCGCCCACAGGAAGAATAACCTCTCCGCCTTCAACCACTGTTTCAACGGTCAGGCCATCTTTTGATCCGCAATCATGTTCAACAACGATCACATCTTGTGCAACATCCACGAGACGTCGCGTGAGGTAACCAGAGTTCGCTGTTTTAAGAGCTGTATCCGCTAAACCTTTTCGTGCACCGTGAGTAGAAATAAAATACTGAAGAACTGAAAGACCTTCACGGAAGTTTGCCGTAATCGGTGTCTCGATGATCTCGCCAGATGGTTTCGCCATCAGACCGCGCATTCCAGCAAGCTGTCTTAACTGAGCCGCAGAACCTCGAGCTCCAGAATCTGCCATGATGAAAATAGAGTTGAATGACGGACTGATCACTTTTTCGCCGTTAACAATAAACTCCTGCTTTTCAAGACCAGCTAACATTTGTTTTGCTAACTTATCCGCAGATTGAGCCCAAATATCCACAACTTTGTTGTAGCGCTCACCATCAGTGATCAGACCTTCATCGTATTGACCTTGAATCTCTTTCACTTGGTCTTCTGCGTCTTTGATCATCTGAACTTTGCTGTCTGGAATCTTCATGTCGTCCAAGCAAATTGAAATTCCGGCTTTTGTCGAAAACTCAAAACCAAGGCTCATGATTTTATCTGCCATGATTGCTGTGGCTTTTGCCCCAGCTAAACGGAAGCAGGTATCCATAAGCTTAGCGAGCTCCTTCTTGGTCATCACTGTATTACAGTTTTCGAATGGAACTTCTTTCGGAACATAGGCACTAAGAATAGCTCGTCCTACACTCGTTTCAAGAATCTTACCATCTCTTCTCACTTTACAAGCGGCCTGAAGATCAATCACACCTGAATCATAAGCCAAGAAAATTTCTTCAATATCAGAGAAAATTCGACCTGTGCCCTTAGCTCCTGGACGCAAACGAGTCATCCAGTAAAGACCGAGCACGATATCCTGAGTCGGATTGATAATAGGTTTACCGTTTGCTGGGCTTAAGATGTTGTTTGTCGACATCATGAGAACCCGAGCTTCCACCTGCGCTTCCACAGAAAGTGGAACGTGGACGGCCATCTGATCTCCATCGAAATCGGCGTTGAAGGCAGTACATACAAGGGGATGAAGCTGAATGGCTTTTCCTTCGTGAAGTACTGGTTCGAAAGCTTGAATACCAAGTCTGTGCAATGTAGGCGCGCGGTTCAAAAGTACTGGATGTTCTTTAACCACATCGGCAAGAATATCCCAAACTTCAACAGTTTCCATTTCTACAGTCTTTTTGGCTTGCTTGATTGTAGATGTGAAACCTTTTTCTTCGAGTTTATTATAAATAAATGGTTTGAAAAGCTCGAGAGCCATCTTCTTTGGAAGACCGCACTGGTGCAACTTTAATGTTGGACCCACAACGATCACCGAACGACCGGAATAATCCACACGCTTTCCAAGAAGGTTCTGACGGAAACGACCTTGCTTTCCTTTAAGCATATCGCTCAAAGAACGCAATGGACGTTTATTTGGACCGGTGAATGTTTTTCCACGACGTCCGTTATCAAGAAGAGCATCTACTGCCTCTTGCAACATGCGCTTTTCGTTACGAATAATAATGTCTGGAGCGTTCAATTCTTGCAGGCGTTTTAAGCGGTTGTTTCTGTTAATTACACGACGATAGAGATCGTTGAGATCTGAAGTCGCAAATCGGCCACCATCAAGTGGTACGAGTGGACGCAAATCAGGTGGAATCACAGGAAGAGCTTCTAGCATCATCCACTCAGGCTTATTGGTGGAATCTTTAAAAGCTTCTACAACTTTAAGGCGCTTTACTAGTTTTTTGATTGCTGCGTCTGACTTTGCTTCTTTAAGATCCAGACGAAGTTTTCGAGAAAGATATTCTGGATCTACTTTGCGTAGAATCTCACGGATGGCTTCACCACCCATTCCAGATTTAAAGTTAGGTCCAAATTCATCAAGCGCATTTTGATAAGCTTCTTCAGGAAGAACTTGGCCTTCTGCGAGCTTTGTTTCCATGGGATCAATGACGATGTAAGCTTCGCAGTACAGAACCTTTTCAAGTTCTTTTAGCGAAAGATCGAGCATATTCGCGATACGGCTTGGCAAAGAGCGCAAAAACCAAATGTGCGCTACAGGAGATGCCAACTCGATGTGTCCCATGCGCTCACGGCGAACTTTGCTTTGTGTGACTTCCACACCGCACTTTTCGCACACAACACCGCGATACTTCATGCGCTTGTATTTACCGCATAAGCATTCGTAATCTTTGATTGGACCAAAGATCTTGGCGCAGAACAAACCATCTCTCTCCGGCTTAAATGTACGGTAGTTTATGGTCTCTGGTTTTTTGACCTCACCGTGTGACCAAGAGCGAATCATCTCTGGGGATGCCAAAGAAATTCGAACCGCATCAAACGATAGTGGGTCTTTTGGTTTGTCAAAAAAGTTTAATAAATCTTTCAAGGTAACTCCTTATTGCTCTAAAAACTCGTCATCCACAGTCACAGCTTCGTTGTCAGAATCCGATAATAATCCAGATTCAACCAACTCCACGTTCAAGCCTAAGCTCTGAAGTTCTTTAACGAGAACGTTAAAGGACTCTGGTAGTCCTGGCTCTAGGACGTTTTCACCTTTGACAATGCTTTCATACATACGTGTTCTTCCAGCAACGTCATCCGACTTCACTGTGAGGAACTCTTGTAGAGAGTAAGCGGCACCGTAGGCTTCGATCGCCCACACTTCCATCTCTCCCAATCTCTGACCACCGAATTGCGCCTTACCACCCAACGGTTGTTGGGAAACTAGTGAGTAAGGTCCGATGGACCGAGCGTGAATTTTTTCTTCAACCAAATGGTGAAGCTTCAGCATATACATAACTCCAACCGTCACAGGATTTTCAAATTTCTCTCCTGTACGACCGTCAAATAAGATCATTTGACCGCTTGTTGGAACCATTGCTTTTTCGAGAAGACGTTTTACATCCTTCTC
Organism: Bdellovibrionales bacterium; assembly: GCA_031429075.1. Classification (GTDB taxonomy): domain Bacteria; phylum Bdellovibrionota; class Bdellovibrionia; order Bdellovibrionales; family JAGQZY01; genus JANPLN01. Next base: position 78,186 of record JANOYW010000019.1, read on the forward strand.
TTGTGCTCCATCAAAAACTGGAGTGGCTAAGTGAATTCCGTCAGCCATGGTTTTGATCATGCGTTTTACAGACTCATCGTCTGCTTTTTCGATTTTTTTGTTAATATCTTCATCGTTCTCAAAAGCACTTTTCAACGCAGCTTTCGCAGCGTCTACTTTGTAGTTTTCGATATGATCTTGAAGTTGCAGCCCAAGGTTTCTCGCTGCCCACCCAAGGTGAACCTCAAGAATTTGCCCGATGTTCATCCGCGAAGGAACCCCAAGTGGATTTAACACCATATCAACGGGGCGACCATCTGCCAGGTAAGGCATGCTTTCAACAGGTAGGATCTTGGAGACCACACCCTTGTTACCGTGACGTCCGGCAAACTTATCACCCACTTGCAAACGTCGTTTGATGGCAACGTAAACCTTAACCATCTTAATAACGCCTGGAGGAAGCTCATCACCTTTTTTGAGGCGATCTGTTTTTTCGTCGAAAACAAATTTTACCGCTTCTAACTGGTTGCGAGCGCGATCAATCACTTTTGAAATTTGGAATTCAAGTTCCGACTCAAGAGGGATGTACGAAAGTAACTCAAAGGGAACAGTTTCAAGATCGTCAGCGGCAATGAGTTGGCCTTTTTCGAGAAGCTTCTGAGTTCCGTCTTCGTTCAATAGAGCGCCCGTGGTTTTTTTACCAACGAGAACTTTTTTTAACTCTTCCAGAGTGTTGTTTTTAATTACGTTCTGCTCGATTTTGAAATCTTTTTCGATTTTTTTGCGTTTTTCTTGGAGAATCGACTGTAAGCGCTCATCTTTGTCCGAACCCTCACGGCTGTACACTTGAGCGTCGATCACTGTTCCGAAAACACCACTTGGCACTCGAAGGGACGTATCTTTTACGTCGCCAGCTTTTTCACCAAAGATCGCTCTTAAGAGTTTTTCTTCTGGGGAAAGCTGAGTCTCGCCTTTTGGCGTTACTTTACCCACTAGAATGTGGCCAGGACGCACTTCCGCACCAATGCGAATAATACCGCTAGTATCGAGATCTTTAAGGGCCTCTTCACCCACGTTGGCGATATCACGAGTGATTTCTTCTTTTCCAAGTTTTGTATCGCGCGCTACGCACTCAAATTCTTCGATGTGAATCGAAGTGTACGTGTCTTCGCGAAGAAGTCGTTCAGAAATAAGAATGGAATCTTCGAAATTGTAACCCATCCAAGGAGTGAACGCGACTAGGATGTTTTGTCCCAGGGCTAACTCACCAAACTCTGTGGACGGACCATCGGCGATAATATCGCCTTTTTTGATCGCATCGCCAGACTTCACGATTGGTTTTTGGTTGAAGCAGGTGTTTTGATTCGTACGTTGGTATTTTGTCAGGTTGTAAATGTCGACGTTAGCGCCAAGCTCCACACCTTTTCCAAAGCGACGTACAACCACACGGGAAGCATCCACTTCTTCAACAACTCCATCGTTTGTAGCAACAACGCTAGTTCCAGAGTCTTGTGCAACGAGCTTTTCCACACCAGTTCCAACAAGCGGAGCCTTCGAACGAAGAAGAGGCACAGCCTGTCTTTGCATGTTCGAGCCCATGAGTGCGCGGTTCGCATCATCGTGCTCAAGGAACGGAATCAAAGAAGCGGCAATCGAAACCAACTGACTTGGAGAAACATCCATTAACGAGATTTTATCCGGAGCTACATTGATGTATTCACCGTCGATACGAACAGTGTTGCTCTCTTTTTCAATAATTTTTACGCTCTCACGAGTCGCAGGAGCAATATGGTGCCCACCCTCTTCTAGAGCAGACAAGTAAACCACATCTTTTCCAACGTGTTTATTATCTACCTTCAAATAAGGAGTTTCGATAAATCCATAGTTATTAATACGTGCGTAAGTGGCAAGAGACGCGATCAAGCCGATGTTTGGTCCTTCTGGCGTTTCAATTGGACAAATACGACCGTAATGTGTCGGGTGAACGTCGCGAACTTCAAATCCGGCGCGGTCACGAGTTAGACCACCAGGCCCTAGTGCTGATAAACGACGCTTGTGCGTAATTTCAGAAAGCGGGTTGGTCTGATCCATAAACTGAGAAAGCTGCGATGAACCGAAGAATTCTTTAACAACGGCGTTTACAGGTTTCGCATTGATCAAATCGTGCGGCATCATGGTTTCAACATCTTGTAAACTCATGCGCTCACGGATGGCTCTTTCCATACGTACCAAACCAATGCGGTATTGGTTTTCGAGCAATTCACCCACAGAACGAACACGGCGGTTTCCAAGGTGATCGATATCGTCTACCACGCCTTTGCCATTTTTTAGATCCATGAGAGTGCGAACCACTTCCATGATATCTTTGTTGGTCAAAGTGCGGTGGCTCACTGGGCACTCTTCAAACGGAATGCTGAATCTATGATTGATCTTTAAACGACCAACCTCAGAGAGATCGTAGGTTTCTGAATCAAAGAACAACCTTTGGAAGAATCCTTCAGAAGCTTCAACCGTTGGTGGCTCACCAGGGCGAAGGCGCTTATAAATTTCGAGTTTCGCTTCTTCCTGATTGGTTACTTTATCGATAAGGAGAGTGTTGCGTAGGAACGGTCCAACGGCCAAACCATCAAAAAAGATCAATTTAATCTGTCTGATGCCAGCATCGATCATCTTAGTGACCATGTCGGTTGTCAGCTCGGCGTTGACGTCGGCAATGATTTCGCCGGTTTTTTCATCGACAACAGGTTTTGCAACCACCTTACCAACGAGGTCTTCTTTTTGGAGTTGGACTTCTTTGATTCCCAACTCTTTTACGCGTTTAACAATGGCGCGCGTGATACGGCGGCCCGCTTTGACAAGAACTTCGCCAGACTTTGGATCGATAATGTCTGAAAGAGCTCTTTGACCCGACATTTTTTCAACATCGAAATCGCGGAAAATATCGCCTTTTTTCGTAAACTGAACATCGTCGAGGTCGTAGAAATACTCGAGAAGTTGTTCGTCGGTATAACCCAACGCTTTGAGAAGAATCGTCGCAGGGAATTTGCGTCGACGATCGATACGCACATAAATAAGATCTTTTTGATCATATTCAAAATCAAGCCATGAACCGCGGTAAGGAATCACTCGAGCTGAGTATAAAAGTTTGCCAGAGGTGCTGTTTTTACCATTGTCGTGATCAAAGAAAATACCAGGAGAACGATGCAACTGACTTACAACTACGCGCTCAGTGCCGTTAATGATAAACGATCCGCTACGAGTCATAAGTGGAATTTCACCAAGATAGACTTCTTGCTCTTTAACGTCGCGAATACTGCGAGCGCCTGAACTTTCATCAACATCGAACACAATCAGTCGAAGTGTGACTTTGATGGGTGCTGCGAAAGTCATTCCGCGTTGACGACACTCATCAACATCGTATTTTGCCGGCTCTAACACGTAACCAACAAATTCTAAACTTGCAGTGTTGTTGAAGTCGCTAATTGGAAATACAGATTTGAAAACACCGTTAAGGCCATCGCCCTCACGCTTGTCAGCATCTGTATCTTTCAAAAGGAAGCTCTCATAAGACTTCTTTTGAAGTTCAATTAAATTTGGAATTTCAATAGCAACTTTGTTTTTTGCAAAAGACTTACGAACACGAATATTCGAAGCAGTGATTGGAGTGGTGGCCATTCCGTCCCCTTCATCAGAGAGTCAAAAAGCGTGATCAGCGCCGACTCTAAATTAATTAAGATTTAACAAACAGACAATTCTAGGGACAAACCGCCCCTAGAACAATTAAAAATTACGATATGACGAGAGACGTTACTTAATCTCTACTTTGCCGCCTGCTTTTTCAAGTAGGTCTTTCATTTTAGCTGCTTCGTCTTTAGTTACGCCAGACTTAACGGTCTTAGGAGCGCCTTCAACTAGATCTTTTGCTTCTTTTAAGCCAAGACCTGTTAGAGTGCGAACCTCTTTAATTACGTTAATTTTCTGAGCGCCAGCATCCTTAAGGATAACTTCGAACTCAGTTTTTTCTTCGGCAGGAGCAGCAGCACCGCCACCACCAGCTGCAGCAACAGCAACAGGAGCTGCGGCAGAAACGCCCCACTTGTCTTCTAGCTCTTTTACAAGACCAGATATCTCAAGTACGCTCATATTTGACAAAAAATCGATTACTTCTTCTTTACTTAAAGCCATTTTAGCCTCCACTAATTTTTTTAAAAATTTAAAATAAGTTAATTAATTCTCTTTAGTATCTTTGTATGCGTTCATTACATTGAGGAAACCACGTGGTCCTGCACTCATCACTCTCACCATATTTGTAGCTGGCATATTGAGTAATCCGAGTAACTGGGCGCGTAGAGCTTCTTTTGATGGAAGAGTCGCAAGCTGCATGATTTTTTTTGCATCTAGCTTTTCTTCACCCATCACCCCTGATTTTAACTTGAGGTGCTCGACCTCTTTGCTAAACTCAGAGAGAGCTTTTGCTGAAGCAGTAATATCCTCATACGAAAAAACAAAGGCGTTCATTCCCAAAAGATCGTCGGCTATAGCCTTCTCACTTGCAGGATGATTCTTTAAAGCGCGAATAGCCAGCGTGTTACGCACGACCTTCATTTCACTTTTAAGGTTGCTTAGTCTTTTACGTAAGGATGTGACTTGCTCAACATTCATCCCTTTGTAATCAACGACGAACGTTGCTTTAGAACGTCCCAATTTTTCGGATAAAGAAGCAATTTCTCCATCTTTCTGGGCACGAGTTGTCAACATTCGACCTCCTTTCAATTAGCGATCTTTGGAGGTGAACTTTTCACCGTCTCGATAGGCCTTTCGTTTAAACCTTTTTCAAGGCACCTATTTTCATCGACCGCGCTTAACTTTATAAAACCTAAAAAAAAACCTAAAAAAATTACTGCTGAGCAGCCGTCACAATGTTTTGCGCCTGAGCTACATCAAGGGAAATCCCTGGGCCCATGGTGGAAGACACTGCTAGTTTGCGCAGATAAATACCTTTGCTAGTTGCTGGCTTCGCTTTCATAACTGCTGTCAGGAGCGAGAGAAAGTTTTCTTTGAGCTTCTGAGGGCCCATTGATTTTTTTCCTACACCAGCGTGTACGATTCCAGCTTTATCGATACGAAAGCTAAGCTTTCCTTTTTTCTCAGATGCAACAGCTTCGCCAACATTCATTGTTACCGTTCCAACCTTTGGGTTTGGCATCAAACCGCGAGGTCCAAGAACTTTTGCCACTTTTGATACTGTGGCCATCATATCTGGAGTCGCAATCGCTTTGTCGAACTCCATCCAACCACCATTGATTTTTTCAACGAGATCATCAGAACCAACAAAGTCAGCGCCAGCATCTTTGGCTTCTTTTTCTTTGGGGCCTTTAGCGAAAACAACAACACGAACTGTTTTTCCAAGACCATTCGGAAGCGAAACAGCTCCGCGAACTTGCTGATCACCTTGCTTGGCATCAACACCGAGCTGGAAAGCAGCTTCAATGGTTTCGTCGAATTTAGCTGTAGCGGTTTTAATAACCAACTCAAACGCTTCGTCGATTGTATATTTTTTGCTTACTTGAAGATCTTTTTTTGCCAATTTCATTCTTTTATTCATTTTCAACCTCAGCCAATAACTTCTACGCCCATGCTTTTGCATGTTCCAACAACCTGATTTATAGCACTCTCAACTGTTAAACAGTTAAGATCAGGAAGTTTGGATTCGGCGATTTTTTTGACTTCTGCCATTGTGATTTTCGCGACTTTATCTTTTTGTGGCATCTTTGAACCGCTTTGCAGCTTCGTTGCTTTTTTAATAAGAATCGAAGTTGGAGGGGTTTTTGTGATGAACGTAAAAGAACGATCTTGATAGATTGTGATCACAACTGGGATCACAGTATCGCCTTCTTTTTGAGTTCTAGCATTAAACTGCTTACAGAACTCCATGATGTTTACACCGTGTTGACCCAGCGCTGGACCAACTGGAGGTGCAGGGTTCGCTTTACCAGCAGGAATTTGTAGTTTGACCATTCCGGTAACTTTTTTTGCCATGGCCTTAGATCTCCGTAAACCAAGCTCTGCGACTTGGTATAAAGTTATAAAATGCAGAATCCGCAGTATATAATTTAAATATTGAACTCGAGCAAGCAGTTTGCTCGGTTTTTTCGATATTTATTAGTTTTTATCTACCTGTATAAAATCGAGCTCTACAGGTGTAGGTCGACCAAAAATGCTCACTGAAACTTTTACCTTGGCTTTTTCCTCGTTAATCTCTTCAACTGTGCCGTTAAAGTTACTAAAAGGACCATCCACCACTGTCACTGAATCGCCAATAGAAAAAGATGCCTTAACCTTAGGCTTTTCAGCACCTTGAGCCATTTGCTGATTCACTCGTTGCACCTCTACATCAGGCACTGGCTTGGGGGACGAACCACCAATAAAGCCTGTGACCTTTGCGGAGTCTTTTACCAAATGCCATGTTTTCTCATTCATAACCATTTGGACAAAAATGTAACCGGGAAAGAACTTTTTAGCTCGCGTTGCTTTTTTGCCTTTAACAAGCTCCACTACGTTTTCTGCAGGAATCAGAATGTCGCCGAACAAATCTTGCATTTGTTTAGACGTAATTCGCTCCTGTATGGCTGTTTTTGCAATAGCCTCGCAGCTTGTTTGACAATTAACTATGTACCATTTTTTTTCGCTCACAAATCACCCATTAAAATTCTAAGTCTAAAATAAATTCAATAAGTTGGCTGGAAACAACATCAAACATCCAGAAAATCAGTGCTGCCAATAAAACGATTAAACAAACCACGATCGTCAACGCCTTGGTATCTTTAACTGTGGGCCATACAATTTTACTGATTTCGAGAGCCACTTCACCCGCCCACGTGCGGATTTTAGTGTTTAAAATCATGTAAAAGAAGAAAATCGCACCAAATGCAACCGGCACCCCGTGGGACACCAAATCATTGTTGGATATTCTTGCAAAGGTTCCCCAGGCACTCAGCACCTTGATGAGAACACTCACAACGTAACCACCTAAAATAGCGGCTACGATGAAGCTGACCGTGATAATTTTGTTGTACGACTTTTCCATATTCACCTTTGTAAAATGGCAGGGTAGGAGGGACTCGAACCCCCAACCGATCGATTTGGAGTCGATTACTCTACCAATTGAGCCACTACCCTACAATCGACGAAAAAATAAAAGGCAGGGAATCACCCCGCCCTGAACCTAATTACTCTACGATCTCGACAACAACGCCTGCGCCGACAGTTCTTCCACCTTCGCGAATCGCGAAGCGAAGTTCTTTTTCCATCGCAACTGGAGAGATCAATTCAACTGTCATTTCAACGCGATCACCAGGCATTACCATCTCAACACCTTGTTTGAGAGAGCAAACACCAGTTACATCAGTTGTTCTGAAGTAGAACTGAGGACGGTAGTTTCCGAAGAATGGAGTATGACGTCCACCTTCTTCTTTTGTAAGAATGTACGCTTCGCATTTGAATTTTTTGTGTGGCTTAATTGTACCTGGAGCTGCAAGAACTTGTCCGCGCTCAACTTCTTCTTTTTTAGTACCGCGAAGTAAACAACCACAGTTGTCGCCCGCGAGACCTTCATCAAGAAGTTTACGGAACATTTCAATTCCAGTAACAGTTGTTTTTACAGTTGGACGAAGACCTACGATTTCGATCTCTTCACCCACTTTTACTTTGCCACGCTCTACGCGACCCGTAACAACAGTTCCGCGACCAGAGATCGAGAAAACATCTTCAACAGGCATAAGGAATGTTTTATCCAAAGCGCGTGGAGGTTGCGGAATGTAAGCATCCACAGCTTCCATTAACTTGATAATTGCTTGGTGACCAAGTTCGCCTTTGTCGCCCTCGAGAGCTTTTAAAGCAGAACCTTTAATGATTGGAATTTCGTCGCCAGGGAATTCGTATTTATTGAGAAGATCGCGAACTTCAACTTCTACAAGCTCGAGAAGTTCAGCATCGTCAACCATGTCGCATTTATTGAGGAAAACAACCATAGAAGGAACACCCACTTGGCGAGCCAAAAGAATGTGTTCACGAGTTTGTGGCATTGGACCATCTGCTGCAGAAACAACAAGAATGGCACCATCCATTTGCGCAGCACCTGTGATCATGTTTTTTACATAATCCGCGTGTCCCGGGCAATCAACGTGAGCGTAGTGACGATTTTTTGTCTCATACTCAACGTGTGATGTGGAGATTGTAATCCCACGCGCTTTTTCTTCTGGCGCTTTATCGATTTGATCATACGCCATTGCAGTGGCTCCACCAGATTCTGCAAGAACCTTTGTGATCGCTGCAGTTAAGCTGGTTTTACCGTGATCGACGTGACCAATAGTACCGATGTTTAGATGCGGTTTGTTCCTGTTAAATTTCTCTTTTGACATGTTTTCGCCTCCTCAATGGATCGTTTAATTTATTGTTTCAAACTTTTCATACACACAACGTGAACCTTCGCTCGCACGAATCACCAACCGCTGGCCATTACTGGTGCCGATGGTGAGAATCGAACTCACGATCTCGCCCTTACCAAGGGCGTGCTCTACCCCTGAGCCACATCGGCCGATTGGAGCGGGAGACGGGTCTCGAACCCGCAACCCTCAGCTTGGAAGGCTGATACTCTAGCCAATTGAGCTACTCCCGCAAATTCACTTAAGCATCCGATTTTTATTTCTTAATGCGATATTTAGCAAACTGAAAGACGCAAAGAAAGAAAATGCCGCTAGATGTCTAGAGGCAATGCTTAGAATTCTCTGGCGAAGAACACTAAAAAAAATGGTGGAGAGAGAAGGATTCGAACCTTCGAAGGCATAAGCCAACAGATTTACAGTCTGTCCCCTTTGGCCACTTGGGTATCCCTCCAAGACTTAAAACAAGAAAAATGGTGCTGACTAAGGGACTCGAACTCTCAACCTACTGATTACAAATCAGTTGCTCTACCAATTGAGCTAAGTCAGCACAACCTCGCTTTTTAAAGCTCTAGGTGAAAGTTTTTAATGGATTTAAGGGTTTTAAGTCAAACGAATTAAGAGCCCCCTCCAAAATACTAAGGAGTTGCTCATGTCCAACTTGGCTTTTTGTTTTTTACAAACTGCTGACGCTCGAATTCTGCGAGACCCAAAGCCACGGAGACCGACACATTATAACTCGCCTGCGCCTGAACTTGCGGAATGCTCAGCAATTCATCACATTCGTTCAGAATTGGAATTCGAATGCCCTTTTCCTCGCTGCCGTAAACTAAAACGACTTTTTCGGGAAACTGAATGTCGTAAAGGTTCTTTTGCGCCTTTTCGGAAAAACCGTAAATCCAGTAGCCTTTGTCTTTGAGCGCTTTCATCTCTGACAAAAAATGCGTCTCGGACACCGGCACGTATTCGGCGCCGCCGGAAGCCACTTTGCTGGCCGTGGGAGTCATCTTTACCGAATTTTTTTCGGAAATAAAAATTTCGGAAGTTCCCATCAGCCAAGCTGTGCGCACGATGGCGCCGAGATTGTGGGGATCTTCGACACCGTCGAGGAAAAGCACAGAGGATGAACCAGCAAACTCGCGCGCTTTCGGCTGATGAGCCGTAAACACCGCGACGTTTTGATGACCAAACTCAGAAAGCTCTTTAAAGAAAGAAATGGATTTTTGTGTGGGCTTGACTCGAGATTTTTGCAGCAAGGGCTGCCAAAAAACACTTTTTGCGATGGCTAAGTCTTGAAAGCAAATTTCTTGTATCTGTCCCGGGTGGGAGCGAAAACACTCGGCACTTGCATGGATTCCGGTAACCCATCGACCTTTTTTTCTTTCGGCCATTATAACTGTTCCTGCAAGAGTCCGCGAGCGGCGGAAGCTACCACTTGGGCGGCTTCGCTCAAATTGATGTTTTGTGTGGCTTTGGTTTTACGTGGAGTCATTTCGATTTGCCCCGCTTCAACGCCCTTTTTTCCGAGCGTTAAACGAAGGGGTGAACCCAGGAGGTCGGCATCCTTAAATTTTACGCCGGGGCGCTCGTCGCGATCGTCGATAAAATAATCGATTTTTGCCTCATCGAGAGCCGCGGTAATTTGCTTGAGCACCGAAAGTATCTTTTCATCTTGATCCAGCAAACAAACATGCACCACATAGGGCGCTATGGCCGCAGGCCAGATCATCCCGTCGGCATCGTGGGCCTGTTCGATGGCGGCCTGAACCGTGCGTGTGACGCCGATTCCGTAACAGCCCATCTCTACAATTTTACTTTTTCCATCGCGGTCTAAAAAATTGACGTTCATGGCTTCGGAGTATTTTTTACCGAGATAAAAAATATGGCCTACTTCGCTGCCGCGAACAGCCTTCAATGTGCCACTGCAAGACGGGCACTTATCACCTTCGCGAACGAGAGCAATATCGCCGTTGAAGTGCACCTTGAAATCACGCACAGGATTTACGTTTTTAAGATGGAAACCATCTTCGTTCGCGCCAACAACCATATTGATCTTGGATTGCAATCCAGAGTCCAAAACCACAGCTGCAGATGTGAGTCCTACCGGACCGCAGCTTCCAGGATGGGCTTTGGTAATTTGCAAAACTTCATCTTCCGTGCACATTTCTGCATCCACGGATTGGTTCACCACTTTTTTAACCTTAATCAAATTCACTTCGCGGTTTCCTGGAATGAGAAGCGCATAGAATTTGGCTTTGCTATCTTTGGTGAATTTTACGAAAAATGTTTTTACAAGTTCCGCATCGGGAATGCTGAGAAGTTTTGATAGATCTTCGATTGTTTTTGCGTTGGGAGTGGCGAACTTTTCTACGGCCGCCAAAATAGCGGAGTTCTCTTTTAGTGTAGCAACAACGGGAGTGATTTCTTCGTTGGATGCGTAATCACATTTATCGCAGATGAAGAGCTTGTCCATTCCCGATTCGGAGAGGACTTGGAATTCATGGGATTGATTACCACCAATAGCCCCTGTGTCCGCTTCCACGGCGCGGAAGTCAAAGCCCACGCGCTTAAAAATATTATGATACGCCTGGCGCATTTTTTCGTAACTCTCTTGCGCTTTTTCTTTAGTCTCGTCGAAGGTGTATGCGTCTTTCATAATAAACTCGCGCCCACGCATCAAACCAAAGCGCGGACGGATTTCGTCGCGATATTTAGTTTGCACTTGATACAAACTCACTGGCAAATTGCGATAGCTTTTGAGATCCTTGCGAACAAAATCACTCACCACTTCTTCATGAGTGGCACCCAAGCAAAAATCTTGATCGTTTTTGTTTTTAAATTTTAATAACTCACCCATGTGGGGCCAGCGACCCGATTCATCCCACAACGATCGCGGCTGCACCATGGGCATCAAAATCTCTTCACACTGAATTTTCGCTAACTCGTCGCGGATGATATTTTCGAGCTTACGAATCGCACGTAGTCCCGTTTGGCTATAAGTAAAAATTCCTGGAGCGACTTTTTTGATAACTCCTGCGCGCATAAATAGCTGGTGACTGATGATCTCCGCGTCGACAGGGGGTTCTTTCATGGTGAATAAAAACGATTGTGACCATTTCATGGAAAAGCCTTTCAGTTGCTTCTGGATTCCCACCGTTATACTATGGCGGCATGAAAAGCAAAAGAGCTATTTATGCCGGAAGTTTTGATCCCTTAACCCTGGGACATCTTTGGGTGATCAAGCAGGCCTCACTGATGTTTGACGAACTCACCGTAGCCATTGGTGAAAATCCTGGTAAAAAATATCTGTTTTCGGTGAAGCAACGAAAAAAGCACGTGGAAGAGGCCATGAAGGACCTAAAAATTGGCTCCAATGTTTCTATAGCTGTGATCAACAACAAATTTTTAGTAAAATATGCCGAAGAGCAAAAAATTCCTTACCTTGTCCGTGGAATTCGCGGCATCAACGACTTTAATTACGAATTGGTTATGAACCAAGTGAACCGTGAGATGTCGCCAAAGATAGAAACCATTTATTTAATACCGCCAGCCGAGATGTCGCAAATCAGTTCGAGTATGGTCAAAGGGCTTGTGGGCCCCGATGGTTGGGAAAAAGTGATCTTAAAATACATCCCTAAAAACGTGCTGCCTGATTTAAAAAAGATTTAACAGGGTCGATCCCATGACCAAATGCTAGATTTTGATGGCGCTTTTCCACTTCGTAAGCCAGTCGACATAAACTTAACCGATGTGGAAGTTTATCATTTTTCTTTTGGTCGGAATCTTTTTATTAGCTTTTTTTTGGCCTACTCAGAGGAAGTCAAGCCTAAGAGCCACACCTCAAATTGAAAAACAGAATGTGTCACACACACCTGTATCTGCTCCTGGGATCACTATCATTACAAAAAATACCGAAAAAGTTTCTAGATTGGAAATACCGGATGAGGAATCTATCGGAAACGAATGTTTCGTTCAGCTCGGTGAAAGTGCAAAACCAAAACTAGAACATTTTGCCAAAAAATTCATAGCTGACCCGGCAGCGCCGGTGGGATTATGGATGTACGATACCGCCTCACCAATAAAGGCTACACAACTACCCTCGGCCTCAGATTTCTTCTTACGAGGGCTCGCCGCTGCTGATTTAATGGCTGGGCGAGAAAATAAAAAACCTGATTTCAATATGGCACTGGAACTATTGTTAAAAGCGAAAGACAAAGACTCGAACAATGCTGCAATACTTGTTTATGCGGCCTATGTGCAAAAACAACTTGGTAGAGAACAAGAAGCAAAAGAACTTTTGGACCAGGTGAATATCGAGGAGATGAAGTTTGAGACCTATGAGGTGCAAGCAATTCATCAAATGTACAAACATGTTCAAAATGCAACCGACGCCCTCAATTCTTATAATATTCGAGCCCAAATGCCGATAGTGGATCCAACAAAAATTAAAAGTTTTCTTGTGGAAAATAAAAAACAAGAGGTGGGATACTTGATGATACCAAATGAGCTCGAACCTGAGCCCGACCCTGAAGGTGGAATCATCTTTCAACTCGTTGGCAGTTACTTGATTAGGGATATCTCCTCCGCAGACTATAACAAACTACCAAGTCGCCAAGATTTGCAGGAGAAATGGAATAACCATCCTCAATACAAAGTAATAAACGCGACTGATCTCGCACGAGATTGTTCTCTTGAAAAAATTCAGCCTTTGGTTGACTACTTTCAAGACCTTGTGCAATAGGTCGACTTAGTCGACGTCCATGCCGAAAGATTTGATCTTACGGTGCAGATAGCTTCTCTCGAGACCAATAGACTCAGCGGTTTTGCTGATGTTGCCCTCGTACTCGCTGATCTTTGTCGTAATGTATTCTTTTTCGAATTGGGCGCGCGCTTCGCGAAAACTTCCAAACTCTGCGTAGGACGGTGTCACTCCTGCTTTGAGGCCTGCAAACTTCATATCGTGGATATCGACAGAGTCATCGGGAGTGAGAATGTAAATGCGCTCGATAAAGTTTTTAAGTTCGCGCACGTTGCCCGGCCATTCGTACTTTAGTAACAACTCCATGGCCTGGGCGGTGAAGGTTTTAAAGTGATAACCTCCAGAGGCAGCGACCTTGCTGCTAAAATACTGCGTCAGGGCTTCGATATCTTTTGGTCGTTCGCGAAGCGAAGGAATTTTAAGCGGCATTAAATTAAGACGTTCATATAGATCTTGGTGAAATCGCCCCGCTTGAACTTCGGCTTGAAGATTTTTGGCGGTGGCCGCAACCACACGCACGTCAAGCTCGATGCTTTTGCTGCCTCCGCGGCGTTGGATTTTGCTGGTTTGTAAATAACGGTAGATTTTTTCTTGGACTTGCATTGGTAGCACATCCACGTCGTCGAGAAATAAGGTTCCGCGATGAGCCAGATCCATTTTTCCAAATCGCTCTTCTTTTGAACCGACAAGAGATCCCTCTTCGTACCCAAACAACTCACCTTCGATCAAATCCGCCGGTATTTGGCTGCACTTTAAATCAATCAAAGAGTAGCCGGCACGTGGGCTCAAAAAGTGAATGTTGTTGGCCACGAGTTCTTTACCCGTGCCAATTTCACCCTGCAGCAACAACCAATGAGCTGTGGGTGCAATTTTAACCACCAATTGTTTAATTTGCTTGGACTCTTCGCTGTTGCCAACAATAGCGATGTTTTCGCGAAGGCGGTTCAAAAGATTCTTTTTTTCCTGGCGCTCGCGTTGGAAAGCGATGATGTTTTTAATGAGAATTGATATTTTATCCAAAGAAATTGGCTTTTCGACAAAGTCCCAAGCACCCAGGCGCGTGGCTTGAACCGCGGTTTCGATGGTCCCGTGACCAGACATGACGATAAAATCACAGGAAACCTGCCGCTCTTTAGCCACCTTTAATACACCGATGCCATCATATTTACCAGGCATCCACACATCGAGCAAAACCACTGCCGGTTTAAAAGACTCAATCTTTTGCAGTCCGAGCTCGCCATTTTCGGCGGTTTCGACCACATAGCCTTCATCCTGCAGAGCTGCTGACAACACTTCGCAGATGGATTTTTCGTCATCGATAATTAAAATTTTGTCTTCCAATTTCTCATTATACATTTTGATCCTTTACAGACGCCTTATAGGGCAAATCCATCTTAATACTGAGGCCTTGCGGTGTGTTCCCGTAGGCCTGAATGATTCCACTGTGATCTTCGACAATTTTACTGACAATCGCAAGCCCCAAGCCCGAACCACTTTTTTTAGTGCTGAAATACGGCTCAAATAACTTTGTATAGTTGCCATCTGCAACACCGTGACCATTATCCGAAACTGTCAGCGTCGACGTCTGACGAGCAGAGTCTCCCTTAGTGACGATTTGTATTTTTGCAGACTCTACATTTTCCACTGCCACCAAGGCATTTTCTATGAGATTGATGAGAACGCGTTTGATTTGATCCTGATCGAATAAAAAAGGCTCAAGCGAGCTATCTAAATTTAAATCGAAAGAAACTTTTTTGTAGCCGTCTGAGTACAAGGTAGAAATATTACGAACTAGGGCATTCATGTCGTAGATTTCTTTTTGTAAAACAGGCATGCGTGCGTACTCCGAAAACTCGTTCACCAGTCGTTTCATTTCGTCGGTCTGTTGAATAATCATATCTGTGCAAGCTTTGAAGGCTTCATCATTGATGGAGGACCCGAACTTTTTTTGCAAACGCTGTGCAGACAGCTTAATTGGTGTCAGCGGATTTTTTATTTCGTGGGCGATTCGCCGAGCCACTTCTTTCCACGCTTCGATTTTTTGCGACTTGAACACATCGGTCAGATCATCAAAACCGATCACCGTGCCCAGATTTTTATCCAATCCCCCGAGGCGGGAAATTGTGAATAAGCACGGAAAGGAGTGATTGTTTAATTCCATTTCGATCTGCCGGGTCATCTTGCTGAGAGAGTATTGCCCCATGCTCAAAATCATTTGGCGATAGAGACGGTAGTATTTTTCGCCCAGCGCCTCTTTAAGGTTACGGCCGATGTAGTCCTGGGATTGCACCTTAAATAAAGCAGCCGCACGATCATTGATCGTCGCGATGTTGTCGTCGGGATCCAGGGAAATCACGCCGGTGCTGACGTTGGAAAGCACCACCTCGATGTAGCGACTGCGTTCGTCCAAGCGGGACAAAGTCTCTTCGAGCTGTTTGGCCATGGAGTTGAAGTTTTCGGCAAGTTCTAGAACTTCGGTTTCCACGCGGTCAATTTTTACCGGGCGATAATCGCCCTGGGCAATTCGTCGCGTGGCTTTGCCGAGCTCTGACAGGGCTCCGGAAAGATGCTGAGCCATGTAGAACCCAAACCACGTTGCGCAAAACAAAATCACCAAGGTCATTAGTAAAAGAATGATGATGTAAATGGATTTTAATGGATACTGAATGGGAGTTCTACCGCTTCCCTTGAGATCCTCATACACCGAGCCAATAGTATTCATTTTTTGCAACAAGGAGAGCGGAACATAGGTTGAAACAATGACGGCGCCCTCTCGGCCCTTGATGGGAACCATAGCGCGAATCAAGTTACCCTTAACGTACTCATGAACCGTGCTGGCTTCGTTTTTCTGCTTAAGGCCTTTTTCCAAAAATTCCACGGAAGCCCTTGGAACCTCGGGCACGCTCTGGTCTTCGGTCATTACCATTTCGCGAGACCCTAAAACATCCTCGTAGTACTCAATCGCGTCGAGATCGTAGATGTGTTGCTGTTGGCGCAGCACATATTGGATTTCGTCCCGAGAGTGGGCGTACTGCAGCTTTTGCGCTACCATATGGGCTGCATAAAAATTTCGCTTTTTAGAATCCATGTAAAAGTGAGTTGTCACTTCAAGCGAGCTCTTCATGACGTCCGTCATTTTTTCGCTAAACCATTTGTCGAAGCTGGAATTGATATAAATGACCGAAACAAAAAACATTAAGAGTGTCGGCACCGACGAAAAAATAAAAAATGTCATGACAAGGCGGGAGCGCAGCGAGCTTCCAGCGACGCCTCTTCGTTTTTCTATAAAGGCTTTGAATAGATTTCGAAAAATGAGGAAAAACAACAGAAGCAAAAGAACCAAGTTAAAATTCACCAGTCCAAAAAAGAAAACCGAGTACTCAAACGGGAGATCTTTACTGGTGAGGAAAACTCGAAACTCGAACCAGGCGAGAATGATAAAGAGAAGCATCAATCCAAGGATTGAAAAGACTTCGCGCTTTCTTTTACCAAACTCTTTTGGGGAACGCACTTTGGGCTCCTATCCGAGCAGCTCTTCTTTGAGAGCCAACATTTCCAGAGCAACGAACGCGGACTCTTTTCCCTTGTTACCTTTTGCTCCGCCGGCGCGAGCCAAAGCCTGGTGTCCATCTTCGGTGGTGAGCACGCCAAAAGCAACTGGCACTCCATGCTGAAGCTGAAGCTCGGAGCAGCCGCGCTCTACAGAATTACAAACAAAATCAAAATGAGAGGTCTCGCCGCGGATGACAGCGCCAAGGGCAATCACGGCGTCGCATTTTTTTCCTTCGATGAGCCATTTGACCGCTAGGGGAATTTCAACAGCGCCCGGGACTTCTACATCAAAATAATTAACGCCGAATTCATTGAGGATCTCTAAGGCACCTAAACGCATTTTGCCGGTCACATTTTCATTGTATTGAGAGGTGACAATGCCAATCACGTAGTCGTGGGCTCGGCTGCGAATTGTCTCCAAGTTTCCTTTGATCATACAAAACCTGCTTTTTCAATTTCGAGACCAAATCCTTTGAGACCAACAGCCTTTGCACTTTCTGAACTGCCGAGAAGATCTATTTTACGCACGCCTAAATGACGTAGAATCTGCGCACCGATTCCGTATTCTCGGGGGTCCATTTTTCGATCGATGGAACTCGCAGCTTTACCCGTCCAGCCCGCCACCGACGACTGCGCGCCCTCTTTGCGCAAATACACAAACACCGCACTGTCCACGCCGCTCATCATTTCGAGGGCTTTTTCATAGGGCATACTTGAGTTGCTGTCTTCGTGGGGAATTAATAGATCGTTCCATACGTTTTCCACATGCACGCGCACCAAGGTTGGGCGATCTTCGCGAATTACGCCTTTTTGTAAAACAAAGTTATGCGACTGATCGAGAAGATTTTTAAAAACTTTAGCTTGGAACAAGCCAAACTTTGTTTGCATCGGGCCCGAGGAAATTTCTTCGATGTAGGATTCGTTGTTGAGGCGGTGGCGAATCAATTCCTCGATGGTGCCAATCTTAAGGTTGTGCTCTTTAGCAAATTGAACAAGATCTGGCAGGCGCGCCATGGTGCCATCAGCCTTCATCACTTCGCAGATCACCGCCGCGGGAGTCAGTCCCGCAAGTTTTGCAAGATCCACACTGGCTTCAGTGTGCCCAGCCCTTTTAAGCACTCCGCCCTGCTGAGCACGTATTGGAAAAACATGTCCGGGCATAATCACATCGTTGGGTCGAGAGCGTGGATTTGCAGCCACGCGGATTGTGTGGGCCCGGTCCGACGCGGATATTCCAGTGGACACGCCTTCCGCCGCTTCGATGCTCACCGTGAACGCTGTTTTGTTTGGAGAGTGGTTGCGCTCATCTCCCACCATTAACGGAATATTGAGTCGGTCGATCTGGTGAGGTTCTAGCGAAAGACAAATAAGGCCACGGGCTTGGGTGGCCATAAAATTAATGGCATCGGGAGTGACAAAATCGGTGGCGAGGATGAGATCGCCTTCGTTTTCGCGATCTTCGTCGTCGATCAAAATGACCATCTTTCCATTGCGAAGATCGTCGATAATTTCGGGAATTGAATCCATCATAAATTGGCCTCTCGTTGTTCCTGAAAATGAACAAATGCTTTGGCCCATGTATCGTATTCGATGTTAACCACGTCCCCAGCTTTGATGTTTTTTAAATTCGTACGTAACAGAGTTTCGGGAATAATGCAGACGCTAAAATCTGTGGCTGTGACATCGTTCACCGTGAGACTGACACCTTGAATTGCCACACTGCCCTTGGGCCAAAGCATCTTGGGGTTTAGATTTTTTTTAGAAAACTGCAAATTCCAGCTCTCGCCTTTTATCACGACTAAGGCTTGCGAAGTTGAATCCACATGTCCGCTGACAAAATGCCCGTGGATGCGATCACCAAACTTGAGAGAGCGCTCGAGATTCACCCAAGCTCCCTGCAAAGTTTGTTGAGACCATCCCGTCACTCGAAGTGTTTCCTGCCCAAGAGTGAACTTGATTTGCTGAGATGTTACTGCCTCGACAGTTAAACACACACCATTGATAGCAATGCTATCACCCAAATGAATGTCATCAAAGTGAGCTGGTCGTTGAATGTAAAGCGCGAGGAGGTCGCTTCGTTGCTCGACAACTTCGATGGGCGAACAGGCCTCTATGATTCCGGAAAACATAGGGTCAAGCTAACCTTTGTGATTCGTTATGTCAACACTGCTAACTTACCAAGATCACTTCGTTTTAATCACAAAACTGAGCCCTAAATCTGTGGCTCCGACTTCCACATGCGAAGCGGCAGGAACTTCGCCAGATAAAATCTTCTTAGAAAGCGGGTTTAAAAGATAATCCTGAATCGCTCTTTTTAATGGTCGGGCTCCATACTCGGGGTCGTAACCTTTTTTTGCCAAGTACTCGAGAGCTGCGTCGTCGACAACCATGTTGATTTTTTTATCAGCCAACCGCTTGATTACGCGCTGAACTTGAATGCTTACGATGCTGCTCAACTGCTCTTTGCCCAGATCTTTGAAAGTGATTATTTCGTCGATACGATTGATAAACTCGGGCTTAAAGTGAGCTTTTAAATCGGTAGCGAGATTGGACGTCATTACAATGACCGTATTTTTAAAATCTACAGTACGTCCCTGGCCATCGGTGAGATGTCCTTCGTCGAAAACTTGCAAAAGAACATTGAACACATCGGGATGGGCCTTTTCGACTTCGTCCAGTAAAACGACGCTATAAGGGCGCCGGCGAACTTGCTCAGTGAGTTGACCGCCTTCATCGTAGCCCACATAGCCGGGAGGCGCCCCGATAAGTCGAGATACCGAATGTTTTTCCATGTACTCACTCATGTCGACGCGGACAATATTTTCCTCGGAGTCGAAGAGAAATTCGGCAAGGGCCTTTACGGTTTCGGTTTTACCCACACCCGTAGGCCCCAAAAACAAAAACGTTCCGATGGGACGATTGGGATCGCCGATCTCTGCTCGCGAGCGACGAACGGCGTCGGCCACGGCACTGAGTGCCGCCTCTTGGCCTACAACTCTCTTTGCGAGAAAGCTTTCCATTTTTAAAAGTTTGTCGGTCTCGGTCTGAACCATTTTTTCCACTGGTATGCCGGTCCACTTGGCCACAATTTCGGCGATGACTTCGGGAGTGACTTCTTCGCGCAAAAGTTTTTTGCCGCCTGAAAGATTGTCGGCGGCTGTGTTCAGTTCGAGGAGCTTTTTCTCAAGCACCGGAAGCTCGCCGTACTTGAGGCGTGCCGCACGTTCCAACTGACTTTCTCTTTCGGCCATTTCGATTTGTTTTTTAACATTTTCGACCTGGGATTTGGTTTCTTTGAGAGCTTGAATTTCGCTCTTTTCTTTTTCCCATTGTTTCGTGACCACAGCCACTCGCCCCTGCAACTCTTTAAGCTCTCCGTCGATCACTTGCAAACGAGGGTCGTCTTTTTTGCTGTCTTTTTTATCGTCGCGAACCGCATTTTGTTCGATCTGTAACTGCATGATCTTGCGCTTGAGTTGATCCACTTCAGATGGAACGCTGTTGATTTCGATGCTTAGCTTGCTTGCAGCTTCGTCGATCAGATCGATAGCTTTGTCGGGCAAAAATCGGTTTGTAATGTAACGATGCGAAAGTTTCGCGGCGGCGATAATCGCGTCATCCGTAATGCGCACACTGTGATGCACTTCGTATTGGTTTTTTAGACCACGCAAGATGGTAATCGTATCTTCCACTGAAGGCTCGTCGACCAACACCGTTTGAAAGCGGCGCTCGAGGGCTTTGTCTTTTTCGATGTATTGGCGATACTCATCGAGGGTGGTCGCTCCAATACAGCGCAACTCTCCGCGCGCCAGTGCGGGCTTTAATAGCTGGCCGGCATCCATGGCTCCATCGGCTTTGCCTGCCCCCACCAAAGTGTGCAATTCGTCGATAAATAGAATGATTTGCCCATCACCGCGAGCGACTTCCTTGATGACAGCTTTTAAGCGCTCTTCAAACTCGCCGCGATATTTCGCGCCGGCAATCAGCGCACCCATGTCGAGGCTGACAATTCTTTTGTCGAAAAGTACTTCTGGAACATCTTTGTTAATGATGCGAATGGCGAGTCCTTCGGCGATGGCCGTTTTGCCAACACCGGGATCCCCAATAAGCACCGGATTGTTTTTCTTACGACGCGCGAGCACCTGGATGGTGCGACGAATCTCTTCATCGCGCCCGATCACTGGATCGAGTTTACCCTCTTGCGCCATCTGGGTGAGATCGCGCGAATATTTTTCGAGAGCATTGTATTGATTATCGCCATCCTCCGAATTTAGTTTTTCACCACCACGCATTGTCTCTAACTCCTTTTTAAACTGATCTGCTGAAACGAGTTTGTGTAGATCTATGATCCGCATGTCCAGGGCCGCAAGATAAAAATGTTCCAACCCGATAAACTGATCTCCCAATCGCTGTGCGATCTGTTCTGATTTTTGGAACAACTCTACCAACCGTTGGCTGGCCAACACTTTTGAACTGCCGGTGACCTGAGACATTCTGTCCAATGCACCTTTTAAAGTTTTTTGCAGGGTAGCCAGCGCTTGCGGATTAATACGACTGAGAATGTCGACCACCGCGGAACCCAGCTCATTTGCAACGACAGACAACAAATGCTCTGGCTCAACGGAAGGATGCTTCTGCAACTCTGCCATTTTTGCAGCGGCTTGCATGGCCTCTCTTGCTTTGAGTGTCATTTTTTCAATGTCGTTCACAGTAACTCCTTAAGAGTGTATACCCTACCTTATAAAGATGAGGGCCCCCAAAGAAATGTCAATCAAACAGACGCCGAAAAAATTGCGCAAAGGGATTAAACTTGATCGCGTGGCTCCCATTGATTTTTCGCAAAGGAATCTTATTTATTGTTGCGAGCAGTGTTCACACTTTGATCCTACGTCGGATTCGTGCACTTTGGGTTATCAAGCACGTTTGCACAAACGAGATGAGCAGCTAAAGCGCTACTACTTAAACGGACATATGGCATTTTGTCGTTTTACCGAGATTGACTGATGGACTCCTTCGTCCTTCCACTTCTGGTGGCCTTGGGCTTCCTTGCACTCTTTTTATCCACCCTTCGTCGCCCTCAGATTTTTGCTGCTGAGGTGGAACTTTCTGAATTTTTACAGTCCAAAAGCTTCGCCTTTGGCCAGCTTGCCTATTACGACAACCTCAACGAACACAACAAAGATCAAATACCATGGATTTTTATCCATAGTATTGGCTCCTCTTTTTACAGTTGGCGCTATCAAATTCAGCACTTTTCGGAGTCCCAACGAATTGTTGCGGTGGACCTGCTCGGCTTTGGGCAAAGCGATAAACCAGCTGCGGCGGATTACGACCTCGATGCATCAACCTTACGTTTAACAGAATTTTTAGACTCCTTGGGGATACAGCGTGGCTATCTGGTGGGTTGCTCCATGGGTGGTGCCCTCTGCCTGTGGCTAAAAACCCTGCAGCCTGAGCGCTTTCCAAAAGTCATAGTCATTGCGCCCGCCGCCACTCCGACACTCGTTCCTTTTATGAGGCTGCAGCACGAAAAGTTGGCACTGATTGGCAAGCGGCTTGTTTCGAGAGCGCTGATTAAAGCAGCGCTGAGGGGTGGCCTTGCATATCGCAACCGCATCACGCCGCAAATGGTGGAGAGCTATTTTGCGCCTTATAAAAATCCCGATGCAGTGACGTGTTTTTTAAAATCCGTATCCATTATTAAGGACGCAAGGATTTTTGCCGGCCTGCCCACCATTGCGAGCCCCGTATTGGTTGTATGGGGCGAACGAGATCGCGTGATTCAGCGCACGGCACTGATGAAAATCGTCCATAGCTTATCGCAAGGGCAACTCCTAACCCACAAAACCGGGGGTCACCATCTGATGGAAGACGAGCCTGAGTGGACAAATAAAATCATTTCCGACTATTTTACCTCGACTTAGATACATCAACAGCTCCGCCAGACTCTTTACTGGGTGTATTTTTTGACGGCTTTTCCTCGACGAAGGATTTGAAAACAGGTCTTTCAACTTAGGACTAAAGGTTAAAAAAGTACTCTTTCGTCTTAATCCCTACTCTGGTCCTGTCAAGTATCAACGGTTCTCTCCGAAGAGTGTGTTGTCAACTTATTAAAGGAGTGAACAAATGAGTATGCGAGTGAACACAAATATTTCGTCAGTGAATGCAATGAGAAATTTATATTCGAATGATCGTAATATAAATTCGAATTTTGAAAAGATGGCCAGTGGCAGCCGAATTAACAAAGCTGCTGATGATGCTGCAGGGCTCGCCATCTCTGAGAACTTAAAGGCGCAGATCCGATCTTCGGTTCAAGCTTCTCGAAACGCCAACGATGGTATCTCTCTTGTGCAAACAGCCGAGGGTGGACTTAACGAAATGGGTAACATCATCGTGCGCATGAGAGAATTGGGAATTCAGGCAGCTTCAGACACCGTGGGTGATACTGAAAGAGGCTTCATCAATATGGAAGTCCAACAATTGAAGTCGGAACTTCAAAGGATCTCTGATTCAACTAAATGGGGCCAAACCAAGCTCCTCGATGGTTCTACACCGGATTTTTCTTTCCAGGTAGGATTGCATAATTCCGACGAAGCCGATCGAATCAAATTTGACTCCGCCGGCAACGTTGCCACCCTTGATGCTTTAGGGCTTGAAGGAATTGATTTTGAGTCCAAAGAAGGCGCTCAAGGCTCTCTTGAAACTCTTGATACGGCTCAAAACGGTGTCAACCGCATCCGTTCAAATCTGGGTGCTTTGCAAAACCGCCTGGTATCGACGGTTCAAAATTTGGGAATCCAACAGGAAACCTTGTCAGCCGCTAACAGTCGTATCCGCGATGCCGATATTGCCGAAGTGACTGCCGATTTGACCAAGAACCAGATCTTAATGCAGGCCAACACGGCCACGTTAGCTCAAGCCAATCAGAAAAATACATTGGCTCTGAAGTTGATCGGTTAATATAAAAAGTTAAAAGTGTGTGTTCACTCCGGGGTCCTCAGGGACCCCTTTTTATGTTTGACATCTGGTCCTATTAAATTTCTTCTAGGCTTGGCATTAACAATGCGTTAGATTGTGGTGGATTTGCGATTAACGGAGGAATTTTATGGCTAAGAAAAAACCAACTAAAAAAACGAAAGCGGTAAAAAAAGCCGCACCAAAAAAGAACAAGACAGCCGCTAAAAAAGCAGCGCCTAAAAAAACGAAGGCAGCTAAAAAAGCAGCTCCAAAAAAAGCCGCCCCTAAAAAGGTAGCAGCTCCAAAAGTTGCCGCTAAAAAAACAGCCAAAGCGGTCAGCTCTAAGGCGACCCCTAAAAAGGTAACAACTCCTGCTGCAGCCCTTAACGATATGTACAAAACTAAACAGACTTCTTTCGAAGCAGATGATCTTCTTGCTGACGATGAGTTTGCAGAAGATGCTGACGTTGAAGCCGCTGCGGTAACTACGGAAGACGAAGAAGATGTTTTTGATGATCCAGATTTGACGTCTTACAACGAATTTGAAGACGATGAAGAAGAGGAAGAGGATTCTGAAGACGACGGCAGTTATTTTTAGTATTTAAGTAAATATTTGAATTGTTTCTAACAAGGGGCCCTAAGCCCCTTTTTTTATTGGAATTGGGGCCTTTGTCTAGGTTCTGCTATACACTTCTCTTTCTCAAAATGAGATATGTCGATTACTCTTTTAAGTGGAATCTATAGTTTTTTAAAGAGGATTCCGACAAGACTTAGGTCAAGGGGGACGTATGATTTGGTATAAAAAATCGAAACTGTTGTTACCAATCTTTTTAGGCTTAACTGTGGCCTTGGTTGCCTACACGAACTGCTCCAATAAATCGTTTACAGTTTCCAACGAAACCTTGCAGCGACTTCTCAGTGAAAGCTCGAGTGTCTATATAAATGACGATGAGGTTTACACAAACAGCTCAACTGTGAACTTGACCATCGAAAACAATAGCGCCGGCGAAATGTATGTGACCAACACTAAAGATTGCTCAGCGGGTGGACAATGGGAACCTTACTCCACAACGAAAGCTTGGACCTTGGCTGAAGCCAACGTCCGCACCAAAGCCTATGTTAAATTTCGTGAGGCCGGGAGCACCATCGAATCGGCTTGTACCTGGGATAGCATTATTCACGACAACACTGTTCCCACTCTGGCTGTGGTTCAAGCGGCGCCCACCGTGACCAACAGCACTAATCTTAGCTTTCAATTTTCTGCGGCTGACAATCTCTCTGGCATAAAAGCCTTTAACTGCAAAGACGAAAAGGGACTGCCTTTTGCGAGTTGCCAAGAGATGATGACACTTTCGCCCCTTAAAGAAGGTCCCGGTTCGGCCACTGTGATTGCTGAGGACAATGCCGGAAATTTTTCTGCCCCTCTTATTCAAACATGGCTTGCAGATTTTACGGCACCAAAAGTATTTATCAATTCGACGCCATCACCGATTTCCAACAACATCAGCGGCGTATTTTCTTTTTCGGGAACTGATAATTTTTCAAGTCGATTGATATTTGAATGTAAACTTGATGCGGGCGCATACACGGCGTGCACGTCGCCTTACAATTTCAACCTGACTGAGGGTGTGCACAACTTTGAAGTGCGCGCCAAGGACGACGCCGGAAATATTTCCAATGTTGCCAGCTACGCATGGACCATCGATTTGTCGGCGCCCACTGTGCGCCTGGTTACTTTTCCAAGTGCCTTTTCTAATTCTTCGGCAGCCCCATTTACGTTTGATGGAATGGACGACGGAGTCGCCATCACTCGCTTTGATTGCAAAATCGACAGTAGCGCTTTTACCAGCTGTACAAGCCCGACGACTCAGTCGGGGCTTTCCAATGGTTCGCACACCTTTCAGGTGAGAGGTTACGACAGAGCCGGAAACATGTCTTCTCCCGCCAGTTACACTTGGGTTATTGATACACAAGCCCCACAAGTGCAAATCACTTCGAACCCCGCAAAAGAAACCAATCAACGTACAGCCACGTTTCAATTTGTTGCCACAGATACGGGCACGGGCATTCAGCTTGTTGAATGCCGTGTAGACTCCGCTGCTTTCCAAGCCTGTAACAACTTATCTGTTCAGTATGAAGATCTTATCCAGGGCAATCACACGTTCCAGGTGCGAGCCAAGGATCTTGCCGGAAATTCTTCATCCACTGTCTCTTATATGTGGTTTGTCGATCTAACACCGCCAGCGCTGAGTTTCATTCGAACTCCGATGAATCCAACAACAGATCGTCTTGCCGTTTTCGAAATGCGCGTGACTGATAATTCCACCAGTCCGTTGCTTGTCGAGTGCAAACTCGACGGCGGGATTTTTGCGACGTGCAGTTTAAATCAAGCATTGAATATGACTGAAGATGGAACCCATAATTTTTCGGTGCGCGCTAAGGACTCTGCGGGTAACGTTTCCGCTGTTCTTCCTTATTCCTGGTTACTAGACTCAACGGGTCCGGCTATTAACTTTACTTCAATTCCCGATTTGAATATTGGAATTTTAGATAATCCCGAAATCGGCTTCACTGTTGTCGATACGCATTCGCCCGTTTCGAGCGTTGTGTGCGGATTCCAAGGTCAAACAGCTTCGTGCCCTGTGATTCAGTCGGTAGTTTATCGAGATCTTACCGCTGGCACTTACAACTATTCGGTGACAGCTATCGACGCTCTCGGAAATTCATCGACCAAATCGCTGTCTTTCACAGTGAAAAATAATATTCGTCAGGTCAGCCAAAATATAGACGTGATAGTGAATAACAAGGCAGATATCGTTGTCGTTATTGATAACTCTGGGTCGATGAAAGTTGAACAGCAAAATATGGCCGCAAGATTTGCGACATTTCTTGATCAACTCAACGGACTCGATTGGCGTGTCGCGATCATAACAACAGACGTAGATAACGATGCCATTAAAAAAGATGGCCGCTTTTTAATGTTTGACAACATGGAACTTCAAAGTGCCACTCCCGTTTTTTATATTCACTCAGGGATGGACAAAACCGCGGCCAAGGCTGCTTTTGCGGCGACTATTCAGCGCCCACCCAGTGAAGGCAGTGGGCAAGAGCAAGGGATTGCCGCATCTCTACGTGCCATCCAACGAAGTCAAGATGCTGCAAGTGTTGTAGCCAGTGCACCAAATCGCGCATTTTTCCGAAGCGATGCGGTATTAAATGTCGTTGTTGTTACTGACGCCAACGAGACCAACAGAAATGGAACTCAACCGCAAAACACGCCACAGTTTTGGTTTGATTCGGTGCGTACACTTTGGCCAACGAAGCCGTTTTCTTACAGCTCTATCATTGTTCGAAGTGGAGACACCGCCTGTCGCAACACTGCTGGGAACGAAGGATACGGTACATCTTACGAAAAACTCTCGCAACTAACAGGTGGAATCATCGGTACGGTTTGCGCAAGTGATTACGGCACGCAACTGGCTCAGATGGGTCAGTCCGTTGCAAACCTGCGGCGCACGGTGAGTCTAAATTGTGCACCACTCAATCAGAACAAAAATGGCACACTCCTCGATGACATCCTGGTGACGCTACAATCCGGTGACTCCTTAGCTGTGGCGGCTGTTTCAGGTCAAACATTGACCGTGGCCAGCGATTTTCCTGCTGGTACCCATAGACTCGATTATTGGTGTTACTAGAATCGACTTTTGCCAAAAAAAAAGCCGCTCACTGAGCGGCTTTTTCGTTCACGTTCCCTTTTTAGGAACTTTCATATGAATCGCGAAGTTTTCAAACTCGCCGTACTCATGCAATTTGTTATACAACGTTTTAATCGTAATGCCCAAAGCATTGGCGGCTTGAGTTTTATTGCCATCAAAGTGCTTTAGAGCTTCAACGATGTAACGTCGCTCTAACTCGTGCAAAGTCAAAGTCGGATCATACTGACCGATCACCAGTTTATTTTCTGGTTTCAAGATCGTTTCAGGTAAATCGCTCACTTGAATTGTATGTCCGTCTGCTAAAATCTGTAAACGTTCACACAAGTTTTGCAATTCACGAATGTTTCCTGGCCACTCATACTTCATTAAAGCTTGAAGAGCCTCTGGACTCATCTCTTGTCCACGATTCAAAATACGCGAGTTTCCACGCGCTAAAAAATAAGTCACTAATAAAGGAATATCCTCTTTGCGACGACGCAGTGGCGGCGAATGTACCGTGATTGTATTAATACGATAATACAAATCTTCACGGAAAGTTCCTTTAAGAACTTCGGAATCCAATTCGCGGTTGGTCGCACTGATCAAACGAATGTTTACTTTGATCGGTTCTTTTCCACCAACACGGTAAACTTCGCCTTCTTGAATAAAGCGTAAAAGTTTTGCCTGAATTCCAGGGCTCAACTCGCCGATTTCATCCAAAAACAGTGTTCCGCCGGAAGCTGCTTCAGCAAGACCAATCTTACGATTGTAAGCGCCGGTGAAAGCACCCTTCTCGTGTCCGAAAAGCTCTGACTCTAAAAGAGTTTCGCGAAGAGCTCCGCAGTTAATAGCAATAAATGGCTTATCAGCTCTTTGGCTTTTTTCGTGCACCGAGCGTGCAATCAGTTCTTTTCCTGTACCGCTCTCACCGAGAATCAACACAGGAGCGCCCGAAGGGGCAACTCGATCCACCATTTTCAACACTTGATGCATCACTTCGGACTTGTAGATAATGGATGGCTTTCTTAAATCTGATGAAAGTATAGATTTTTGTAAATCGACCTCTTTCATTTGTGACATACGTACCGCCTCTCAATTACTCTATTTATAATGCCTCATTTTGAGGCACGCTTGAGTGATAGGCACTATAATGCCGCGCTGAATAAATTTCAAGTAGAATTTTCAGCGCCGCGTTGTAATATAAATATTAACTAGAGATTACGGTAGTTTAACTATGCTAAATTTTACAGAAATTATCGTAAAATTTTTAGAAACTTTGGCCATGGAGGAGCAAAAAGCCCCTTTAACCCTTGTGGCCTACTCCAATGACCTTAAACAGGTTTTCGCAGAAAAACAGGAATTGAGTGTTCCAGAACTCAAACTGACGGTGACAAAATTTTTGCGATCTATTTCACACCTGTCCCCGGCCACTCGCGGCCGAAAGATTGCGACCCTAAAAAAGTTTTATCAATATTTAAAGCATAACAATCTCGTCGACGAAGCTCATCCCCATCTGGTGACTCCTAAAAATCCACTCAGACTCCCAAACTTTTTAACTGTTGATGAAACCATCGCTGTTTTAAAGTCTTTCGAAACACTTCCGTTAGACCCTGAAGCAAAACAGCGAGCGCAAAGACAACACGTTTTGTTTTTACTGCTTTACGGTGCTGGCCTGCGTGTGAGCGAAGCCTGCAACCTAACGTGGCAAGCGGTGAATTTGTCGCGACGAGAAATGCGAGTGCTTGGCAAAGGTAACAAAGAACGCGCCATCTCGTTTCCCATATTATTGTTGAAGAAACTGGCTTCCGTGCGGGAAACCCAACAGAAGAAATACATTTGGGGCGATAAACCGTTGAACACGCGCACCGCCTACAACGACATTACAGCCTGTGGATTGAACGCTGGATTGAGCCACCATATTCATCCCCATGCCCTTCGTCACAGCTTTGCGACCCATTTACTCAACGATGGAGCTGATTTGCGCGTGATCCAAGAAATGTTGGGTCACAGCAACCTGGGAGCCACTGAGCGCTACACCCACGTCACGCTCAATCAACTTTCACAAACACTTGAAAAATTTCATCCTCTGAGTAAAAAGACCGTATGAAGAAAGCTATTTTTTTAGATCGCGATGGAACAATCATCGTCGACAAGAATTATTTGAATGATCCCCAGCAAGTGGAGTTTTTTCCGGGCGCCATAGAAGCTCTGCAAACTTTGCAGAAAGACTTCCTTTTGATTGTTGTGACGAACCAGTCTGGTATTGCGCGCGGGCTCGTGCAGGTAGAAAACTTGCATCTGATTCATGAGAAGATGCAGGCTGTGCTTAAGCCCCATGGCGTGCAAATCAATGCGTTTTATTATTCACCGCACGCGGCTGATAGTAATCACCCGCTGCGCAAGCCCAATCCCGGCATGCTGATTCAAGCTGCCAAAGACCACCGCATTGATTTGGACGCGAGTTATATGATTGGCGATAAGCCCATTGATGTGGAAGCTGGGCATCGCGCTGGCGTGAAGAGTATATTGATCAGCGAGGAGGCGTCAGAAACCACAACGCCTGACTTTGTGGCGTCCGATCTCCTCGTGGCGGCTCACTGGATTTTGCCGTCGTAGTTTGCTAGACATAGGATTCGCTAAATGCTTCAATCCACTCATGAGAATTCCCAAATCTTTTATTGCAGGTTGCAGATTACTAATAGCAACCTGGTGGCTCGTACTTATAACAGCGACTGTACAGGTTTATTTAAAAGCAATTTCAAATGCCGGTGACGACAACCCCGTCATCTTGCTTCTTATTTTGGGAGCTTTCGCATCACTCATACCGATATGGGGGGCACTAGTTTCCTGGAAGCGAAAAAGTATTCCGTTTTGGCTTTGGCTGAGCCTATCGATTGCAATCCTGTCTACCTTTTCAGTTTTCCTATTAGCTTTTTTCCAATAAACTGTCGCCAAATTTTTCACTGCCGCTACGGCATTGCAAAACTAAAAAACGCGAAGTTGCGATTGCAGCTTATGCCGGTTGAGTTCTTCGCAGTTTTGTAAGTCGCTGCTCAGTGGATTTTGAGAGCAATCTAATAATTGCACAATTGGCCAGAGTCCGTGGTTCCAGCTGGTGACTGCGGGATGCGCTTAAGGTCATCGGCGTCTGTAAAGCCAGTGATCATTAACAGATTTTCCATGGAGCCAAAGCGGCAGTAGGAGCCATCTCGATTCACGCGCTGGATGGAATTTGTTCCAACAAAATAAACACCTTCGTTGGGGCCGCAATCGCCTTTATTTTTAAGGCCATTTAGGATTGAGCCAAGAGTTGTAAGATAGCTCTGGTAATTGGTCCCCCAAACTGCTGTCAGAGCGGCTGTTGATTTGTACTTGCAATAGCCGAGCTGGGACGAAAAATAAACGGCAGTATCACCCTTAATTTTAAACAACGACGACACCGGCTCTTCGGACAACCCGCTGAGATTTTCGAAGGCGAATTGATCGGGACTGGGCAGAACATTGCCAGCGATGTTCAAATCAAAGATATTCGTGACTTTTATCGATGACATATCAAGATCATCAAAAATATTATTAACAACTTGCGACTTGCTCAAAACAGTTTGGCCCGCTTTCGATCCATAGCTGTTAAATGCGACCACCACGCCGTTGTCCCCGACGCCGGAGATGGAGTTTCCGGAAATCTCGATATCCACGGGAGTTGGGCCCTCGTTAAACTTTAACGTATTGGCTGCGAAAATTCCCGACCCTCCCACATTACTAATGGTATTTTTTCGTACTAACCCGTGGGGGCCTCTCGCCAAGATTCCATTTCGTTGTTTATTTGTAATTTTATTATTTATTACAACAAAGTTGGGATTTGAAATCTCGTCGATAAAAAATCGCGTTGCACTTTCATCGGTAAAATTCTTCCCACCTTTGTCGTCTGGTAAGTTGGTAACTTTTATTCCTGGAATCATTTTATTCAAGTAAACGCTGCGAACACGCTGGTATCCCGTCGGAGGAGCAGGCGATACAATTTTTGCGCTTCCTAAAAAATATTGCGTGCCGCTACTGCTCACGTTAAAGGCGGAGATGGTATCTCCTACCTTTAGCTCAGGTGAATTGCCTCCGAGGGAAGTACTTCGAAGCTGTAGCATATTTGTTGAACTGTCGATGGCTTTCGCCACCTCAGCCATGGAGCCGATGTTGATCCCGTCGTCGAGAATTCTCTCGATATAAGAATTCATAATCGTGACGTGGCCTCGATTACCAAAAATATGGAAGCCATCGGCGAGAGTGGCTATAAGGCGAGGTGCTATGAGGCGATTTGTACTGGGCTGCCGTTTTATCTGGATGGAATCAAACATTATTTCTTCTTCATTTTCGCTGGCAAGAATAGAGCCGCCCATGGATCCGTAAATTTCGATATTTCTGAGCGTGACTGTTTTGTTGTGTTCGATTTCGAACACTCGCCCATCCTTTTGTATAATCCCAAAGGCAATTTGTTTGTCTCCACCGCCGATCTTGCTCAAATCATCCTTAGTATCGTCCGTTGGGTACACCAACAGAGAACCAGCGGGGCACTTCACATTTATTGTTGGACATACCTCTGTTCTATCGATGAAAATCTCTGAGTCTCGAAGAAAGTTTCCGTTTCGATCAAATACTCCACTGTTACCGTACGACGCTGTTTGTGGGTTTGGATATGGATAACCGGCATCTAATCTTACAACGAAGGAGTCGGAGTACACATTGGTGATCGTCCCTTGGGTAAAATTTGTGGACGTGTAGGCGATTTTTAAATCTGTAATTGTGATATTTATATTATTGGTTAACAGAAAGGCCGAGTCATTCACATCGAGCAGGAGCGTGGATCCCTGGCCGTCAATTGTGGCGTTTTCTTTAGCATCTATTTTGAATATAATGTCAGTTTCATCTGAGCCTTTGAGATAGTACGTTTTATTCTTTCCAAACATAAGCGTTGAGGGTCCTACTTTTGGTATTTTCGCAAAGGCTGCCAGCACATACTTTCGATCGTCAACCGTTCCATCTCCAGCGGCTCTTGCACCATCGACGACGGTTTCGTCGACGAAAATCGTGCTTGTTGCAGTTGGCACCAGCGGGGGGCTAAATGCCTGGAAAATTAAAACGATGGATAATGTGGAAGCAATGGAAACAACTATAGCAGCTTTATTTTTGACCATTTGCTCCCCGTTTAACTTCTTATCGGGTGACTGGACCAAAATATAAAGACCCCAACGACCTTCATGAGTTAACGTGATAAAAAAATGATCACTAAATATACTATTACAATTTTTATATTAAATTGATACACCTTATATCTATTTGATTTTATTAAATAAATTTTATTATAATTAGAATAATTGCTCACAAGTGTGGATTTTTATTTAAAATATTTGAAGAGTTGCTATCCTAATTGTAACTCGTAACACGTTATTTGATCGAGATTCCAAGGAGGAATAAAATGAAGAAGTCGTTACTTACCAAAACACTGTTGTCACTTGCTGCACTTATGACAATAAACGCTTGCTCTCAAAGCGCCGAAACAGCACAAGTGTCAGTCCCGTTTACTATGACAGCATCAAGTTCTGCGCCTACGGTCGCTAAGATGACACCTTTTCAGAAAATATTAGAATATATTTTACCAAGTGCTTACGCCTTTGTGCCGTCATCCATGGTTGACTCAAATGGCTTGGTGATAACGCTAACAGATGCCTGGGTGATGATTGATACTATTGAATTTGAAGCAGAAGAAGTTGCTGGGGTCGAGGAGGTTGATGGAGATGAAGCTGAATTTACAGGTCCATATGCCGTTGATTTACTGTCGACAACAGCAACCGTTTTAGATACTCAATTAATACCTCAAATTCCCTTTAAGCGTATCAAAATGAAGTTACATATGGCTGAGTCTGCTGTGAGCGGAGCGCCTGCAGGATTGTTAAATAATAGTATCTATATTACTGGCTCGATCGGCGCCAATAGCTTTACTTACCAGTCAGATGAAGAGACTGAGGTAGAGGTGGGCGGACCAAATGCTGTGCTGCCTGTTGATGGTCAGGGCATTGCTGTTGAAATTCAATTGGCCAACGTGTTTAAGCAAATCGATCTTTCTGCGATACCAAACGGAGCCGTAATTTCTGCCTCGAATCGCTATGCTGGATTGAACTTATGTCCGGCGATTGATGCCAGTGCTTCTGATGTATTTACTTGTGTTCGCAACGGGCTGGAGCAAGAGGCTGATTGCGGATCTGATGAAGATGGTGATGGTGACTTAGAAGCTGATGAGGATTCAGTAAATTAATATTCTTAAAAAAATACCCAGCTGGTGTTTTTAACACCAGCTCTTTTTTCAAAGAGATAGATTATGCCAGCAAAAAAAATAATTTCTAAACAAAAACCCAACATCTTCGAATACGTCGATCATATTTTATTTTTAAATGACTGGTTTGATTACCTAAAATCTGAAGAAAGAATTTCCATGAGAACAATTTCTGAAAAAGCACAGCTCGCGATTGGGTATTTACCAATGTGTCTGGGCGGAAAAAGAGTTTTGTCCTCTAAGGCTTTATTAAAAATGGCTCCTCATTTAAAATTAAATGGTTCAGAACAGCGATTTCTTGAACTTTTAGTTATTGTTGGAACTTCCGAAAATCCTGATACACGTTTAAGAGCCGTTGGTGACATGACGAAGTTACAGGCTTTTAAAAAGAATAACTATAAAGAATTGGAAGTTTATAAGTATTTGACTAACTGGTACTATGTGGCGATTCGTGAAATGGTGGCACTTCCAGATTTTGATCCAAATCCCGAATGGATTCAAGGAAGGCTCAATGGAAGAATCAGCTTAGCCGATTGCGAAGAAGCTATTCGTTTTTTAGTTTCAAGCGGATTTGTGATTGTGGATACGCAAGGAAAGTATTCCATTCCAAAGCTCGCATTGGATTGCAAAGAAGGAATTTACAAATTAAGCCTCGGAGAATTCCATCGGCAGATGTTTAAGTTTGCAGCAGAAAGCATTGAAAATATTCCTCGTGCACAAAGAAGCATAGCGGGACACACGGTTGCTATCCGCCTTGAAGACTTAGGAAAAGTTACTGATATTTTAAACGACGCTATAGGAAAACTACACCTGTTAGGACAAAACACAACGAACCCAGATCAAGTGTACCATATTGAGCTCGCTGCATTTCCATTAACTCAGAAAAAAGTTAAAAAGGACGACGTATGAAGAAATTTTTTATATTAATTTTATTTTTATGTAGTTGCACCCAAAACGGCACAGATACGGGCAATCCTGTTATTAGTCTAAAAATTAATGGTTCATCAAATAATGCGACAATTGCACGTAATCATATATGGCAGAAAATAATGGATTTTTTTATACCGGTTGCAGTTGCTGGTCCCTCATCTATTTCAGACTCAGGATCTTTACCAATCATATTAACTCATTTTTGGACAACGATGGGAGAGATTGAATTTGAATTGGAAGAGACGGCATCATCAACAGAAGTTGATGGAGATGAAGTTGAATTTACAGGACCTTTTACAACTAATATGTTGGTGACCAATGTAGATCCTATAGGATCCGCCACACTAAATATTTCATCGTTACGTAGAATCAAAGCTAAGCTCAAAAAAACTTACACGCTACCTAGCGGGGCTCCGGTAGCTCTACTTAACAATAGTATCTATATTTCAGGAACTATAAATGGCGTTGCTTTTAGTTTT
Source organism: Bdellovibrionales bacterium (assembly GCA_031429075.1). Taxonomy (GTDB): domain Bacteria; phylum Bdellovibrionota; class Bdellovibrionia; order Bdellovibrionales; family JAGQZY01; genus JANPLN01. The sequence goes on from JANOYW010000019.1 coordinate 113,300, forward strand.
TCGACCACAGAAGAGTCTGAATTTGAGGTTGGTGGACCGAATGCTGTGAATGCCGTAACTGGTTCCGAATTACTTTTGCAGCTGCAGATTGCAAATCTTTTTAAAAGAATTGATATGTCCTCCATTGTAACTCCAACAGATATTTCAGAAGCAACGCCTATTTTTGCAACGAATCCTTGCCCAAATATCGACGTATCTGCCGCTGACTTGTATACTTGCTTCAGAAAAGGCTTAGAGGCTGAATCTAATTTTGGGGCAGATAATGGCGACGATGAGCTCGATCAAAATGACGATGTTGTAAAATAAATTTTATTAAAAAATCCCTAGCTCCCGGAGGGCATGGTCGCTAAGAGAGCGCAACTGAGATTGCAGCTTGTGGCTTTTGAGTTTTTCGCAGTTTTGTAAGGGCTCATGCAGGAACTCGTTAAAGTGGCCGTCTTCGTTGGGTAAGTAGCCGCTGTAGAATAACAGTTTGATTCGGAAATGAAGTTGGAGGAGACGAATTTCTTTGGTGTGCTCTAATTTTTTAAGGGCATTTCCGAAAAGATTAAAGATAGGGCCGTTGTCGTCGGAACCTTGCACGGTGATACGGGACACATCCTTAGCAAGACTCAATCCTAACTGAAGACGATCATAGTCCGAGCGAATTCCCGAAAAGCCATCGATGAGTTTGGCTTCGCTCAAGGCAACAAACTCTGTTTTTTCTTTGCGGTCTTCGTAAGTGAGATGCACGTAGTTCATGGCCTCTAAAACACCACCGCCAAAACGTTTTTTACTTTTTAAGGCGCTTCTGGCTAAAAAATGCTGTTTTCCACCATTGGTATTCAGGGCGTCGATTTGTAAATCCGCCTCTTTAAAAACCATGGTACGTAGAATTAAAAACGAACCTGCTGCCACGCTGGCTCCCTAAAGATAAGCAAATAAGGAAAGGATTAAAATAGACAAAATATTAGCTAGGATAACCGACAGTGGAATAATCGACGCATTCAGCTCACGCGAGAACTGTTTAAAGGTCCACGGAATAAATACGGAGAGCAATACAGAGCTGATCACTAGCATTAAAAAACTAAGGGAGAACAAATAATAAATCTCATTTTCAACTCGCAAGAGAATAAAAATACTCAAAGAGATAAACGACAGGAGTGTTCCCATAAAAAAAGATAGTGTGAACTCTTGCTTAAGGATGCCAGACAAACCCTTGATTTTATCTTCACCGCTGCGAAAAAAATCTAAGGCCAGTGACGCCGTTTGGTTACTTAGAATCGTCACTAAAAACTGCACCATCGGAATCATACAAATCAGTTGCCATGGGATATCTTTATGCCGATCGTACAGGCCGCGATAGAGTGCATAAAAACAAATCAGGCCACCAAATAAACACAAAAAGAACCACGGAACTCGGGCAATAAAATGATCCCAGAATCCTTCCTCGCCACCAACGCCAGCCATACCCCGAGATAAAAGTTCGTCCGAAGCCTCTTCCCGGATAACATCAATGACGTCGTCCACAGTGATAACTCCAACAAGATTTTTTGAATGATCGACAACTGGAACAGCCAGAAAATCGTATTTTTCGACAATTTTAGCAACATCCAACTGGTCTGTGGTCACTTCGACGGACATGACATCTGTCTCCATGATATCTTTTAAAACGATGTTCGGCTTATGCAAAATCAATTGTTTAAGACTCAGAACACCCACCAGCTGGTGGGATTCATTGGTTACGTAAATATAAAACGTAATTAAATCCTCATCCGTTTCTTGAATAAAAAGAATAGCCTCCGAAACCGTCTTGTCCTGATCGACAGAAAGCACGTGCGGAGTCATCAGCGCACCGGCGGAGTCGTCGGGATAACCCATGAGCTCTTCGACCTCTTGCACGTCCTCTGTGGACATCCCCTTAAGAAGTTGCTTGGAAAGATCTTCTGGCAAGTGACCAAGCAGGTCGGCTGCATCATCGGACTGCATTTGCGCAAGGATTTCTTGCACCTCTTGAGGATTTAGAACTATGGAAATCTCTTCCTGTAGGGACTCATTGAGACGACTGAGAATATCGGCTTTTAGTTCCAGAGTGGGAACCATTTGAAATATACTCAGTCTTTCATCGGCGTCTAAGATTTCGAGCACCGCAGCGATGTCGGCACCATGGGATTTTGCGATAATTTTTTTGATATTGCGCTCCGCTCCCCGGCGGTAAAGCTTACTCACGGTAACGGCTAGCTTTTTGGTGCGTTCTTCAATCACAAAAACCTCTTTGTAAGCTGTGTTTTACCATGATAATCTCTTGGCTGAAATCAAAAAAGAGGTCCCCTTTGAAGATAAGTTTAGTAGGAACAGGATATGTGGGCTTAGTGGCTGGCGTTTGCTTTGCCGACGTAGGACACGATGTTATTTGTGTGGATAACAACGAAGAGAAAATTCGTAAGCTGAAGGATGGATTGATTCCCATCTACGAACCGGGCCTTGGAGATATTTTAAAGAACTGCGCCGCGCGAATTCAGTTCACCACAGATCTCAAAAATGCTGTGAATCAAACTCAAGTGGTCTTTATTGCCGTGGGAACTCCTGAAAAGAGCGATGGCAGCGCTGATATGGGTCCCACAATGGCAGTTCTCAAAGGAATTTGCGAAGCCGCACAGGAAAAAAAGTATATTGTGCTTAAAAGTACGGTTCCTGTGGGCACAGCTTCTGAACTTAAAAAATATGTTCAGACTTTGACCAAAATTCCCCATGAGCTCATCAATAACCCAGAGTTTTTAAAAGAAGGCGCTGCTGTAGAGGACTTTTTGCGACCGGATCGAGTGGTCATCGGCTGCGAAAGCAAGGACGCGCAGGACATGATGGGCGAGCTGTACGCTCCTTTTGTGCGCAATGGTCACCCCATTTATTTTATGTCGAATGTATCGGCCGAAATGACTAAATATGCTGCGAACTCGTTTTTGTCGGTGAAAATCAGCTTTATCAACGAACTTGCTGACCTCGCCGATCGTGTGGGCGCCGATATTCATGACGTCCGCAAAGGTTTTACTTCGGATCGCCGAATCAATCCTGCGTTTTTCCATCCGGGCGTGGGCTACGGTGGAAGTTGTTTTCCAAAAGATGTTCAGGCCTTGATTCACACCGCAAAAAAACACGGATCAACTATGGACATCGTCGCCGCCGCCGACAGTGTAAATGATAAACAAAAATTAGTTTTGTTTGAAAAAATTAAAAAACGCTTTGGAAATTTAAAGGGAATGCATTTTGCCATGTGGGGTTTAAGTTTTAAACCGCGCACGGATGATGTTCGCGAAGCCCCTGCCATGTATTTATTGAAAGCGCTTGCCGCCGAAGGAGCCACGGTCACCGCTTATGATCCGGTGGCTACAGAGTCTGCAAAAGGTTACTTTCCAACTCCCTTTACGGCTGCGGAATCAGCCTTGGATGCGACGAAAGGGGCTGATGCTCTTTTGATCGTAACTGAGTGGAATGAATTTCGCACTCCAGACTTTGCTGCATTAAAAGCAAGCCTGAAAAATCCTATTATTTTTGATGGCAGAAATGCCTTGAACGTGAGTGATGTTGTTAAACACGATTTTGAATACTACTGTATTGGTCGTCAGATTACTGTTGGAGCGGCAAAATGAAAATAGCGGTTGTTGCAGGCGCGGCGGGTTTTATTGGAAGTCACCTTTGCGATTTTTTAATCAACAAAGGTTACAAGGTGATTGGAATAGACAATCTTGTCACTGGTCGAAAGAAGAATCTTAAGCACTTAGAAAAAAATAAAAAATTTAAATTTTATAAAGCCGATATCAGCAAAAAACTTCCGACGATTTCTAAGGTCAACGAAATCTACAACTTGGCATCGCCGGCTTCACCAGTGGATTTTTTAAAAATTCCTTTAGAAATTTTAGAAACCGCGTCGGTGGGCCAGGCCAATCTTTTAAAACTCGCCAAGAAAACAAAAGCGCGCATTCTTTTTGCCAGCACCAGCGAAGTTTACGGAGATCCCCAGCAACATCCGCAGGTGGAGAGCTACTGGGGCAACGTCAACTGCACCGGCATTCGCAGCTGTTACGACGAGGCAAAGCGCTACGGCGAAGCCGTGACCATGGCCTATCACCGCGGCCAAAAAGTAAACACCGCCATCGCGCGGATTTTTAACACCTACGGAACGCGCATGCGCCCCGAAGACGGCCGCGTGATTCCCAATTTTTTCTCGCAAGCGATTGCAAAAAAAGGTCTCACCATCTACGGAACTGGCAAACAAACGCGCAGTCTTTGTTATGTGAGCGACCTGGTTGAAGGTCTTTATGCGCTCATGCAAAGTAAAACTCACGAGCCGGTGAATATTGGAAATCCCAACGAAATGTCGATTTTGGAAATTGCCGACGTGATCAATAAGATTGCTGGCAATATTCAAAGCCACGTTTACAAAGATCTTCCACCGGACGATCCTAAACAGCGCTGCCCAGATATTTCAAAAGCTAAATCGCTTTTGCAGTGGCAACCGAAAGTGGGCCTCACAGATGGCCTTACTAAGACGCTCGAGTACTTTCGTGCGGAGAAATTGGTTTAACGCTTTTATTTTAGATTTCTTTGTTGGAAAATAAAAGATTAACAACTGCTGCCGTCCGAATATCTCTGACGCTTGTCTTCAATCGCGCGCTCGGGGTTTTTTCTTGCGTTTAAAAAGTACTGAGAGTGCGGAGTTTGGTGACGGCGGATTCGATTTTTTTCGGTAGGTTTTTGTCTACTGACAGATCTGAGGACAGAATTAATGTGCCGCGGAAGTGGTCTGGGGACCAGTTTCGTTTTTCGAATTGGGTTATTAATTTTAATTCGTTCCAGCGGCTGAGGCTTAAGGCTTCTATATGCTTTTCGGCGATGGCGTGGTCGGTGATGAGGGTTTGGCGGAGGGCTTCGGCCTCAATGTCGACCCACGCGATGATGGCTCGATCATAAATGCGCACTTCAGATAAACCCTTTAGGCTTTGGCTGCCTGCTATTGATTGCGCTTCTATTTGTTGCACCCAGGTTTTGTTTTCGGTCTTCATCTGTACTGGCAGTAAAGGCATGGCTGTGCACTGAAGAGTTGGGGCTAGTATCGTTGGCAGGGAGACGCAGCGCTTTCCGTGGAAGGCGATGGCTCCTTCGGGGAGCGACCAAATAAGTACTTCGGTGTCTTTCACTGTTGGTGGAGTTTTTGTCAAAAGATGCAAGTGATGGGAAATGGAAATTCGGAAAAGCTTTTCGTCGATCTGATACTGATTTTGATAAATCTCTGCTGTGATGGCGTCGTCGAGGTCTAAAAGATGAACGATGGTTTTTTTTTCGTCGCTACTTTGGTCATTTGAAAGTTCTAAGTTTTTAATACCTTGTCGCGATAAAAATAGCATGGCTTCGTCGGCGTGAGTGCCCAGGCCGATGTGAGAGGCAAATTGTCGCTTGTGGGAGTACAGGTTTTGCAAGCCCATCACTGTCTCGAGCAGTGCTTGCTGGAGGCTTTGATAAAAACGCACTTGATAGGGAGTTTTTAACTGATCCTTGATTTGGTCGTTAATTTCTTCCCATTGATAGGGCTTGCGAAGATCGATCATTCATTGATCATACCCTTGTATTCTTTGACTTCAACCTTGTTTTTATCCGAGGACTTCACAAAATAGGCCGCTGTGCTGCCGCCATAGTTTTCGATTTGCAATCCATCAGGCTTGTTTTTAAAAGTCGATTTTTTGCCCATCTCAATATTCTTTGCTGGCAACAGACTGAGGTAAACGCTAAGCCCTTTTTCTCTTCCCGTTTCCTCGATGTCGATAAAATTGGATTGTGGGTCTTTATACTTTTCGGTATTCACGACCACTGGAAGGTAGGTTTCGTTGTGCTTTATCAAAAATACGATTTTTTGCTGAGTTTTATTATGGCCCATAAGGGCGTAGTCGGTTTGCTTGTCGCCGTTAAAGTCTCCAGCAACGGCCATGGGTAACTCGTCTTTCGCATCTCGAAAAAGAGCGATGACAGTTGGCGGAAAGCTTTTGAGAGGAAAAACCTTAAACTCCGCATCCCACTGAAGTAAGATTTTTTGCAGACTTTCGCTGATTTTAACTTCACCTTTTTGCGGTTTGTTAAAAGTGATGTCTGCGTAAGCCTGAATAGTAAATACGAAACAAAATAAAATTGCGAAGTATTTCATAAATATCCTTAATCCAGTCTGGCTACAGTATCACCTTGCGCACCACTATCGTTCAAGTTGGGAGTTTGTCGCATTCCCATTGAGGCATAAAAAATATGATAGGCCCCTCGCCCACGACCATTTCCGGCGTTGTTCTCATCGCGATCATCACCCACACGGCGCATGCTTCGCGCCCAGCGAGGGCTCACGTAGTTTGCATGATAATGGTCTGCAAAATACCCACGGAAGTTTAAAGATTCGGCAGCCGCACGAAAACAACCATGCCCTGCGGGAACTGCATTACGACTCCCTCGTCCTCGATTCACTCCATCCCACCACGAAAACTGTTTGTGCTGTTTGATCACTCCACAAACAGTGGAAGCAAATCTTCGTGGACCACGAAGTGCGTTTTCATTCACATACATGCGTGTTTTTACAACTTTACCCACCATCACTTGTCCTTCATAGCTTTGCGATCCTGCTTCGTTGTAGCAGTTGCAAGTCATACAGGCCATGTCGGTTTGAGGATTGCGACAGCTCAGTCGTTCGCGCCCTGTGGCTGCGGCTTGCGCTTCGTAGGCATTGGCCACCAGAAGTAATAGAAAAAGTACGCTTGATTTCATGAATCCCCCTACAATCCATCATTGCAAACGCTTGGCCAAATAAGAGCCGCTTTATGGCCTTTGGACAAAATAAGGACTACGCCTGTTGAAACTCTATACAGTTTGAAAATAGAGATTTTTCTTGGACTGTTTCATTATGAGACAATGAAAAGAATTTACGGAACTGTGCCCGTTACCGTGTCGAGGATGTTACTGGAGTCTGAAAGATTGCGAATGGTGAAAGTTCCAGAATGAGTGGATGTACCGGTCACCCGAAACTCGAGGAAGTGGCCGTTCATCACCGTCCAGGTAGCGGGCGTGCCAACAGCAATAGTGATCCAGGCTCCGTCGGCTCCGCCGTTAACTCTGTACTGCATTGTTGGAGTTCCAACTACATTTGCCACAGATATCTGCAATCGTGCGGAGTTATCTAAGCCACCGAATGTTTGCGAAGCAGAAGTCGAACTAAAATCCACCCAGTCGACCGCGGCGGGAATGCCATCCACAGGTGTTGTTCGATAACAATTTGTATCGTTGCCACCGCCCGGAGTTCCACTCAATGTTCCCTCGTAATAAATAAATTCTCCAGCAGCACAGGTGATGGCGGCATTGTTCGTGAGGTTTGCACCTAGAACCGTTCCTCCACCGGAGGCGATGTTTAAAGTTCCAGAGGTCACAACAAAATTTGTCGACGTTGAACGCAGATTCATCACTGCGCTATTTATAGTGACAGTATTCCCAGCTCCAGGATTAAAAGTATACGTGCAGCCTGAACATTCCGTATCTCCTGGATTATCGTTATAAATATTCGTTCCTGCCGTATCAAATCTTTTATCCACAGAAACGTCCTCGTCAGCACATACATGCGTCGCAAAGTTTGCACATTGGCGACTATAATTGCCACGGATAATCAGCAGCGGATTTGTGCCCGTTCCTGTCTCGATAAGTCGTCCTGATTTTGCGGTGTAGTCACTGAGAATTGTTATCGTTGTTCCAAACGGGACTGACGTGTAATTGAGCTCTCGCCCTGCTGAGGGTGACGTATGTCCTTGGTTCAGGATAAGTTTATAGAAAGTGACAGCGCTCGACGCAAGACTAAAGACAAACGTGCAGCGGCTGTCTTGATTGGAATAGGCAAGTCCTGCTAAAATGAGCGTACCATTGTTGTGAACAAAACTTCCTGAAGCGCCCACAGTGAAGCCCGTTGTATTCCCTTGATACGCGATCTGTGCATTACCTAAAAATTGTAAGGTCGAAGAAGGAGCTGTAAACGCTCCGTTAACAATATTCAACGCCATGATCGTAAATGTACCTGTGCCAACCGGAGTCACACCCGAAGCGTTTTCGATCTGGAATTTTGGAGCCCCAGCGCCATCTTGAAAAGTGTAGGTCTGTGCACTAGAGCCTTTAAAAATTAGATTACTAAATGTATCGCCACTGCCATTGAACGTCTGAATATACTGGCCAGAACAAAGGCTGGCTGTACCGTCGCAGTAAAAATTAACGTTTGCGCCGTAAAATTCAATATCACCATCGATCATAGTTCCATCTAAAAACTCCAGCTGATTGTGCACCTCCATCGTTTTGCTGGTGCCCGTCACCGAATAATAAGCGCCGTCGTAAGCAAGATCCGCCGTATAATCACGACAATCAAAACTAAAATTGTAGAAAATAACTTTTTGGTTAAGATTCATCGTCCCGCAAGATCGAGCTCCGATGGACCCAACTTCTGTATCAATATAAACAGTCCCATTGTTATGCGTAAAAGTGGCGCTGCTGGATATATTAAATCCATAATTTCCATTTAATCCGTAATTTGTGTCAAATCCTAATCTAAATTCTGCAGAGGTTGATGTAAACAAGCCAGCATTCAGCTCTATATAATCTGCGCGAATGTTGGCATTCCCTCCAACAAATGTACCTGCATCTATTGTAAACCCACCTATCGAATTTGTGTTGTTTGTTCCCAAGCTGATGGTGTTTCCGGCACCAGCCACTTGAGTGATAGTGCCGGTATAGTTGCTTTTCATTTGTATTGAGCGAGCGGTCGCAGCGCTGCTGATATTCGCATTACACTGGGTGCACTCGTTATCAAAGATGGCTACATGGGTATTTGTCGACGGGGCGGCTCCTCCGTACCAGTTCGTGCCTGTGGCCCAAACATTGGATGTAGTACCGATCCAGGTGTATGGCGAAAGAATGACGGAGATTGTGAGAGCCCGTGTTGTGGATCCACCGGCGTTGGCCGCAGTCACTGTATGCGAAGCCGAGTAAATGCTGGAGGTGGGGGTACCAGTAATAATACCGGTGCTTGTGTTAAAACTTAAACCTGTGGGCAAAGCGGGACTGATGGACCACGACGTCACCGCGTGACCGGTCCATGATGGCGTGTTGCTGGTGATCGCCGACCATTTTGTGTATGAGGGACTGTTTGATGTGTAAGTTAAATTGCGCGGAGGAAGAACTCGTTTAAATCCGATGGCGGATTGCCAAGCGCCGGCGTCGGCCATAAAAATTAAAATAAAGCTGAAAAATAAAACAAGTCTGTTCACGTGCGTACGCCTTCCGTTGCGTACGTTTATTATGACTCGATATTTTAACTTTTAACAGCCCATTTTAGATAATTTTGTGACGGTCTTTATCTTCGACCACCGACACCACACCTTTTCCCGAATTGAGATTATTGCGGTAAGCGAGCTGCTTAATATCGTACACAAAGTTTTCGCCGTTCCAGCCTGGAGTTTGCCACTCTGGACCCATGCGAATCGCATCCACCGGGCAGGCCTCTTCGCAAAAGCCACAAAATACGCAGCGGAGCATATCGATCTCGTAGGAGATGGGATATTTTTCCACAGTTGGGTCGTTGTCTTCGGACGCATGAATGGTGATACAATCAGCTGGGCACGCCGTCGCACATAGCATGCATGCCGTGCAGCGAATTTTTCCGTCTTTTTTCACCGTTAAAACGTGATTCCCCTTAAAGCGCGGAGAGTACTGATATTTTTCTTCGGGGTAATTTAATGTAGGCATTTGTTTTTTGTTGGCGAGGTTTTGGATCATTTTTTTAAACGTAAAACCCAAACCTATAAAAATTCCTGGCAAGTACCAAGATTTTTCCTGCTGAGGGACTCGAACTTTATAAACGCTCACATCTCACCTCGTTGATGAATAAATTGATTCTCCACCCGCTCAATGGGGTTGGCATAAAACTTTTGCACAGCTGCTAGGGTCTGACCACCTAGCACGGCAACAAATTCTTCGGCGGACACGGCACTTTCAACCACGGTGGTCACCGGGCTAAATTTTTGTTCCACACCATTATAGTTAAGAAACGTTCCTGATTTTTCCATGTACGACTTTAAAGGAATTTGCAGGGTCTCGGCTGACAAGTTAGCAAAGGGTGTCAACTGCGAAGTGGTCAAGACCACCACGGATTTGCAGTTTTTAAGAAGCGCTGCTTTCTCCGCAATGTCGGGATAGGCTGCAATGTTTTCGGGAGCAATCACAAGCACTAACTTGTACTTGCTCAACTCTTGAGTCCACGGCTGGCTTTTTATGCTGTACTGATCGAACGCCTTCAACAAGCCTCGCGTGTTGGGGTTGCGATCGCCGCGCAGTAATAGACCATCAAACTCGCCCCACATTTGTGGATTGTTTTGCCAGTGGTAAACATCGTCTGCCGAAAATGTTTTTGTAAAGTAACCCAACAACGAATTGTATTCTTCGACGGTCTGTTGGCCAGTCACCACCAAAGCCACATCCCCTTTTTTAAAGGAAGCGAGCTGTGTGCGCACTTGCTCGAGAGCAAAACTTGTTTGCATATACTCTGACTGCCCGTTCATACGGTGAACCGCTTGTACCAATCGGCTGATGGATCTTTTAACTTGTTTTTCACCGCGTTCGCCTTCGACGTCGGTGTGAACACGGTTGACATTTTTGTAGATATTGCGGCCAGTGTCACACATCCAGTAGCCATTCACAGCTTCGTTGTGCCTAGGCTTCACCCGCCAAACGCCCTCTTTGTTAAAGTAAACATCAACGCTGCAACCCGTAGAACAGCCATTACAAACAGAAGGCTTATCTTTTAAAAACCACACGCGCTGTTTAAAACGAAAATCTTTAGAGGTCAGTGCGCCCACTGGGCAAATGTCCACCGTGTTCAACGAGTAGTTGTTGTTAAGGGGTTTGTCTTTAAAGGTGCCGATTTCGCTTCGGTCGCCGCGATTAAAAATTCCAAGCTCGTTGGTTTTTGTGATTTCTTCGGTAAAGCGCACACAGCGCGAGCACAAAATGCAGCGCTCGGTGTCCAACATCACGCGCTCACCAAGATCCACAGCTTTGCGTTTGTTGACCTTTTTTTCGGCCATTTCTGGATCGTACATTCCAAACTTCATGTATTGATCTTGCAAACCGCACTCACCGGCTTGATCGCAAATCGGACAATCCAAAGGATGGTTGATCAAATGGAAGTCCAACCCCCACCTTACAGCGTCTTTCACCATGGGGCTGTTGTTGGAAACCACCATACCTTCGGTGACTGTCGTGTTACAGGCGATTTGCAAACGCGGGTTTCCGGCGATTTCCACCATGCACAGTCGGCACACACCGGCGATGCTCAAAGCGGGGTGCCAGCAGTAGTGGGCGATCTCCTCGTTGAGTTGCTTGAAGGCCTGAATGATGGTCGTGCCGTCTTTGACTTCGACCTGTTTACCGTTAATGGTGCATTTGGGCATAGCTGATTCCTCTAACTTGGGATTTTCCTTCACGGATGTAATATTCGAATTCACTTCTAAATTTTGGCACAAAGCTCAACACCGGAAGAGCAGCAGCATCCGAAAGGGCGCAGATGGTGCGACCTTTCATGTTGTCGGCCACTTTGCAAAGTGTATCGATATCTTTTTGAGTACCATTACCGGCTTTGATGGCGCTGACCACTTTGTTCAGCCAGCCTGTGCCTTCGCGACACGGCGTGCACTGACCACAGGACTCGTGGTGATAAAAGTGCGTGATCACACCGAGCATGTCCACCATGCAGCGCGAGTCATCGATCACAACAATGGAACCCGAACCCAGCATGGACTTCATGTCGGCCAAACATTCGTAATCGAGAGTCGCGCGATTTGCTTCTTCCGCAGTTAAAACTGGAGCCGATGTTCCACCGGGGATCACCGCTTTAAGCTGTCGGCCTAGCTTAAGGCCACCGCATTCGATTTCGATCAAATCTTTCAACTTGTAACCGAGTGGAACTTCGTAGTTCCCTGGTTTCATCACATCGCCGCTCACCGAAAATAATTTTGTGCCCGGAGATTTTTGTGTTCCAAATTTGCGATACGCTTCGACACCATCGCGCAAAATATAAATCACCGACGCCAAAGTTTCCACATTGTTGACGATGGTTGGCTTGCGAAGGTAGCCCTTCACCGCCGGAAATGGCGGCTTCAGTTTGGGCTGCCCCTTGAGACCCTCGAGAGACGAGATCATTCCGGTCTCTTCGCCACAGATGTAGGCGCCTGCACCGACGTAGATATCCATATCGTGGGAAAAACCGCTGCCTAAAATATTTTGCCCCAAATAGCCAGCCTTGTAAGCCTCTTGAATAGCTTGCTCGAGAACTTTAACGGCAAATTGATATTCGCCGCGGATATAAATGTAGGATTTTTTTGATTGCACCGCAAAAGCAGAAATGATCATGCCTTCGATGAGTTGATGAGGAGCGCGCTCCATCATCATGCGATCTTTAAAGGTGCAAGGTTCGCCTTCGTCGGCATTGCACAAGAGGTATCTTTCTTCGCCGTTGTTGGGAAGAAAGCTCCACTTCATGCCAGTGGGAAAGCCCGCGCCGCCGCGACCGCGAAGACCGGAGTCTTTCACCATAGTTACGATTTCAGCGGGTGGCATTTTGAGCGCTTTTTTAAGCATCTCGTAGCCTTTTTTAGCTTGATAGCCTTCGATTCCGCAATAGCTATCGTCTGCGTAATGTTCTGTGAGCATTTTTACTTCAGCCATTATTTAAGCCCCCGCAAAATTTGTTTTGCAGAATCCATTGTTAAATCCTCGTAATAGTCGTCGTTAATTTGCATCATAGGCGCTTTGTCGCAGGCCCCAAGACACTCGACTCGCGTAAAGGTAAACCGTTTATCACTGGTCACATCACCCTCGGCCACGTTGTGCTCTTTGCAAAACTCTTCGATGATTTCGCGCGTGCCCGCCATGCAACAGGCCACATTGCAACACACCTGCACATGATATTTACCCACAGGCACTTGGTTGAACATGGTGTAAAACTGAAAAACTTCGTTGATGCGAGCTTCGGGAATATCCATCAGTTGACTCAAATAACCGACGCTCTCGGAGCTCACCCAGCCCGCGTTTTCCTTTTGCACTCGGAATAAACACGGTATGATGGCCGACTCTTTTGTTTCGTAACGCTTGAGTTCTTTTTTTACAAACTCTTGTCCCTCAGAAGATAATTGAAAATTCATAATGCCCTACCTATCCAATTCGCCAGCAATCAGGTTCATACTTCCTAAAATCGAAATTACATCTGCCACAAGACCACCGGTAATGGACTCAGGGAATGATTGATAAATTGCAAAACACGGAGGACGAACTTTGAGGCGATACGGAGCCCCGGAGCCATCGCTCACCAAATGAAATCCAAGCTCGCCATTGGCCGCTTCGGTGGCATCGTACACTTCGCCCGCCGGCGGTCGAAGCCCATTGATCACCAACATAAAGTGATTCATCAGACCTTCAATGTTTCCGTACACGTCTTTCTTTTCCGGGAGCACAATGGCCTTGTCGCGAATGGTAAAATCGCCAGACGGCATGTTTTTGCAAACCTGCTCGACGATGCGGCAAGATTGTTTCATCTCTTCGATGCGCACGAGGTAACGCTCGTAAACATCGCCAGTGGATCCCACTGGAATATCAAAGTCCAACTGATCGTAGCCGTAATATGGCTGCGCTTTGCGAAGATCAAGACCCACGCCGGTGGCCCGTAAACACGGACCTGTGTAGCCCCACTCTAAAGCCTGTTCGGCAGAAATGGCGCCCACACCTTGAGTTCGTTGAATCCAAATTTTATTTTCTGTGAGTAGTAACTCAATGTCGCTAACGCCTTTGCGAAGCTCTTTGAGCACTTGCAGAACTTCGTCAAACCAACCTTCTGGAGCGTCTTGTGCCATGCCGCCCACGCGAGTCATGGAAACTGTAAGACGAGCGCCGCAGAGTTTTTCGAAAAGATTGTAAACTTTTTCGCGCATGGTGAATAGATGGAAGAAGCCGGTTAAGGCGCCCAAATCAACGGCGTTGGCACCGATGCACACCACGTGATCGATGAAACGGGACAGCTCACACAACACCACGCGCATGGCTTGCGCGCGCGCCGGAATTTCCACACCCAGCATGCGCTCCACTGTTTTGCAGTAACCCACGTTGTTCATCGGAGCCGAACAGTAGTTAAGGCGGTCGGTGTATGGAATGACTTGATTGTACGGATGGGTCTCGGCCATTTTTTCGAAACAACGATGGAGAAAGCCAATTTCAACACCGGCGCGGTGAATTGTTTCGCCGTCCAGCTCCACCATCACGCGAAGTGTTCCGTGGGTCGCTGGATGTGAAGGGCCGATATTTAAAGGAACAAGGTTGTCGGATTTCTTCTTTGGCTCAGTGCCATTGTCGAAGTGAATTGGCAGCGCCGTATGGCACGGTTGCTGATGATCGGCATTATAATCTTTGCGCAGCGGATGCCCCACAAATTCGTGGTGCGTAAGAATGCGACGGAGATTGGGGTGACCTTCAAACTTCACACCAAACATATCCCAGATTTCGCGCTCAAACCAATCGGCACCCTTCCAAACGCTGATAACGGACGGAATGGTTTCGTATTCGCCAACCTGCGCTTTCACTCGCAAGCGAGAAAAATCGTGGGTATTAAAGAGTTCGTAATTTACTTCGAAGCGTTTGGCGCGCTCGGGATAATCGACGCCGGTGATGTTCATTAAAAAGTTAAAATAACTCTTCTCTTTAAAAAAACGTAAAACCTCGCGCACAGAATCTTTTGGCACTTTTAAAATTAAGGCGCCGAAGGATTCCGAGAATTCAAAGTCCCCAGCATTGGTGAAGCGCGATTGTAGCGCGCCTTTGTAAGCTTCAAGATTGATATTTTTCATATGGATTCACCCAGTTGTCTTTCCACGGTCGTGGATTGTGTTCAGCGATCATTTTTTGTAGCGACATCACTCCATCAAGCACAGCCTCAGGAGTCGGTGGGCAACCAGGAACATACACATCCACAGGAATCACTTTATCAATTCCTTGCATCACGTGATAGGCCCGATAAAAACCTCCAGAACTTGCACAGGCGCCCATGGAGATCACATATTTTGGTTCGAGCATTTGTTCGTAAATATGAACGAGGATGGGACCCATTTTTTCGGTGATTGTTCCTGCGACCAAAAGTAAATCGGCCTGACGTGGAGAAAAACGAACCACCTCTGCGCCAAAGCGGGCGAGGTCGTACTTTGGCCCCATCACCGACATCAATTCAATCCCGCAGCAGGCTGTGCCATAGGGAAGTGGCCACAGAGAATTTTTTCTTCCCCAAGCGATGATGTCATCAAGACGTGTAGTGAGTGCGAACGACTTTGAGATTTCGTCGATATCATTATGTTGAGCGAGAGAGCTCATAGAACTCCTTTATCGTTTAAACCAGCGTGAACTTTTTTAACATCTTAAATTACTCCCTAAACAGCAGCAATTTCAAGACATTTTCATTTAGATTTCGAACAAGAAGTCATGTGTCATCCACATAATTTTCGCTATGTGGGTTTTTTCCAGCGAATGGAAAATCGGCGCACAGTTTTGACTTCTAAAACTTGGATGGAGGCCATGTACCTTTTGGTAGCTTCGGGGAGAGATTTCCAAATCTTAAGGGACAAAACAAAGCCAATCACAGTGAAGGGCACAAGAAAAAGGGGCCAATATTGCCAATCCTTAGTTACCAGAAATCCTAGGCTTAGAGACTGAACACCGCTCCCCAGATAAACGAAGCCATCCACGATTCCAGAGGCGGTAGCTGTCGCTTTGCGTCCACCAAAATCCGCAGCCGCTGTGCCTGACATCAACGAGTGAACACCGATCACCGCAAACTGCATCGCAATCGCGCAAAAACCAATGGTCCAAGGCGAAGAAAAGAGCAGAGCGCTCATTAACAGCATGCATAAAAACATCACAAAATTACAAAGTGCCACCGGAGGTCCGCGCCGCGACTGAAAAAAAATGTCTGACATAAAGCCCGCAGTAAAGCCGCCCAAAATTCCTGATATGCAGAGCCATAATCCCCAATGCCTTGTAAACACTTCGGCGCCAATTTGCGGGATCTCTTTGGCAAAAATCGAATACCACTGCATGATTCCGTTGCGTAAAACGCCACCGCAAAATTCGATGAGTGAAATAGTTAACAAAATCGGACTTGTGAAAATGCGATGAAGCAATTGGCGAATCGTAAATTCTTTATCCATCTCGTCGGAGGACGCGTCGTGGGTGTCGAAGTCTTCAAAGTTCGCCTGCGACGGCGTGTCTTTTAATATCCACATATCGATCAAGGCCCAAAATACAAGAATCGCCGAGGGGATGAAAAATACAAACCATGTTGCATCGGTGGTGCCAGTTTCGATAGCGAGGGCCGAGCGTAAAAACTGCGCGAAGGCCGTAGGATTTTCGTTCTGCAGTTTTGTGGCCTTTACAATGGCTTCGCCCCAGTCGAATGCAAAATAAACCCCGAAAGAGATGAGCGTTCCAAAGATAGCGCCGAAAATCCCGCGCTCGCGCACATGAAACCAGTACGCTTTTACTTTAATGATGGAGACAGCGCCGTAACTTTGAAAAAACATGTTCATTGCGTAGAGGATAGAAAAAGTGAGTGTAAGATTAAGCTTGATGGTTCCGCGCAAGTACACAAAAGTTGCAATCCCCATCATCATATTGCACAGGCTGGAGCCGAGCGCTGCGATGATGATTCCTTTTTTGCCGCCGATCTTGTCTACCAAGGGACCGTTGAGCAAAAACGAGAGACCATAGGTGATGGTGCCGGCCGCGAAAATAATTCCGAAGTCCTCTTTGGTCATCAGATCGCCAAAGGCGTTTTTTGAGACATTGAGGTTGTAACGAGCCATATAAAGAAATGCGTAGGTCATTCCCATGGGGAACCAGTTCCAAAAGCGTCGAATCATAAATTTGCGACTGTGCTGAAGAGGGTTGCGCGAGAAGTACAACCAAATTACGAAAACCAGAAACCCGCCGATGATCAATAAATCCATAGCCGCCCCTATCACCCAAATCCCCAGACATGGGTTGTTTATTGCTTCTAACCAGATGCGAAGTTATATTGGCATCGTGAATTTGCATCAACTTATAAAACTGATTACACCGCAAACTTTAATCGTTTTGGACATCGACTCCACGCTGGTGCAAACCCATAAACGAAATGAAGCCATTCTCAGACGCTTTGCCCAAAACTCCACCCATTCGATGCGCCACTTATTTGAGCAGGCAGAGTGTTTTGCGTTTGAGTATGGCTATATGCAGGCTCTCCACCGCTTGGAAGTTTTTGCCGACGAAGACCTAAAATCAGAAGTCGGCAAATTTTGGCGGCAGCATTTTTTTTCCAACGATTATTTGCACTGTGATCTTCCCCACGATGGGGCCCAGGATTTTGTGGCGTGGCTCAATCAAAAATGGATTCCCCATGTTTACCTCACGGGCCGTCCACACCCTTTAATGTGGGAAGGAACTTTAAAGTCTCTACAAGCACTGCAGTTTCCAGTGACCGATGACAACTTACATCTCAAGCCGCAGGCGCAAGATGTGGATGAGCTTTTTAAGTCGCAAAAAATGGCGGAGCTGAAAAAGGGATATTCGAAAGTTATTTTTATTGATAACGAACCCAAGGTATTAAATCAAATCGACAAAGATCATCCCGACATTGTTTTGGTTTTTGTGGACACCTGTCATTCGCCCAACGTGGTGCCGCCCGCTTCGGCGCTTAAGATCAAAGACTTCCGCGAGCTGGTGCAATTGCTCAAAGATACATATTAAAAACTAACAGCCTTCGATTTTGTAAAAATTAAGTTCGTAAGCTGTCTTGGTTTTTACATCGATCAGTACAGGCGTGGTGAGCAACTGGCCACACACAGAATCTCCATTGGGATTCCAACTATAAATCACATCTGTGTTTTTAAGCTCACTCAAAAGTTTTTGAATCGTGCTGAGTTCTTTTTCACTGTAAAGAACTTGGTTGGCATTGGCATCCTCATCCATAAAATGAATCGCCGAGAATAAAAGATCCGAAAAGTTTTTTGCATCTGTCGTGCCCCACACGAATTCGTCCATGGACTCAACATTCTTGTAGTTCAGCATAATTTCGTCGTCCTTCTCTTCGGTGACTTGATACTGCAACGACTCGGCTAACTGCTCAAGTGTTTCGCCCTCCAAGTTGTAGACGTTCACTCCGGATTCCGCGATGGTACCTAACTGAGTTGCTATAGAACCGATGTCGGCAGAGGCAAAAAAAGCACAAATTGTTATCAAAGAAAAAAGAATAGTTTTCATGAAATCTCCCTGTTAGCTAAGCTAGTACTGGAGTTCGCACCCTGACACAAATTATATTTTGATATGCTTTAAACACTGATAAAGCGACGCCACCACAATGTTGTGATTAAACATTCCGTCTTCTAGGGCTTTGCGTAATTGAGAAAGCTCCATGAGCTCCACCTCAATATCTTCGAAGGGATCTAAATTTTGTGGACCTTTTAAAACGCAGTCTTTTGCTAAATATGTATAAATTCTATTGTCTTGTAACGCTGGGTTCGGAAAATTTTCAGCGACTTTCAAAATATCTTCTGATGAATAACCCGTCTCTTCCTCAAGCTCGCGAAGGGCTCCAAGCTTTGGATCTTCCCCGCGATGCACGGCGCCCCCCGGGACTTCCAAGTGGATCTCTCCGGTGGCATGCCGATACTGTTTGATGAGAACGATTTTGTTGTCGCTCGTAATGGGAACAATGTTCACCCAATCAGGAAAACGCAAAATATAATAACTGGGCATGATGCGACCATCGGGCATCTCACACTTTTCTTGATCTATCGACACCAAACCCGATTTAAAGACTTGTTTTGCTTCTAAGGATTTCCACTTCATGGTGCTTAGGTATCACGGCTTATTCCGTTAGGTACCAAGTACCTTTAGCGGTTGCGCCGCATTAAGCACTGTCGCACCGCAGCCGGTAAAGGTACGTCGATAAAGATGCTTGGTACCTTTTGGGAATATTGGTAACTAACGAGCATGCTTTATCTTGTGTCTGTGCCCGTGGGCCATCCTGACGATATTTCTTTGCGCGCTTTGCAAACTCTTAAAAGTGCCGAGGTTATTATTGGCGAGGAAACCAAACCGCTTTTTCAACTGCTTAAGCACCACAACATTCCTCGCCCGGCGGTGGCCGAATTTTTAAATGAGCATAGCAAAGACGTGGATATTGATTTTTTTGTGGGACTTTGTCGCGAAAAAAATGTCGCCCTCGTCACCGATTGTGGCACTCCGGGTTTTTGTGATCCGGGAGCCGCTCTGGTTCGCCGCTGCCGTCTGGAGAACATTCCAGTTTCTGCAGTCCCAGGAGCTTCATCGCTGATGATTCTTCTCAGCCTGAGCGGTTTGGACCTTAAAGAATTTTACTTTCGCGGTTTTTTGCCTGCCAACAATGAGAAACGTCGCTTGGAACTTTTGAATCTTAAAAAAATTAAAGTTCCCATTGTGTTGATGGATACGCCTTATCGGTTTCGTGCGCTCCTCGAGGATTTACGCGAAACCCACGCTAGCTCGCGGTGTGTTCTCGGCATAAACCTCACGCAGGAATCCGAAAAAATCTACGATGGACCTTTGTCGCGGTTAAACTTGCAGACTCTGCCCGAAAAGGCCGAGTTTATCCTGATCTTGCACTCTTAAGAAACCGTTTCACTCCTCCGATAATTAGGCTATGAGAAATATATTTATTTTAGCCATTGTTGGAAGCGCCCTGATTCACCTCGAAGTGCGGGCGGAGACTCGAGCGTACTCGCTCTGCCCAAACATCCAGTCGGTGCATTATTCCGATCCTACGAAAAATCGCAGCATCGTGATGAACTACGACCCGGTAAGAAAATACTTTGTTTTTTTACGCTGCGGCGAAAGTGACACAGCTCGCACCACCGCTCGCGTACAGGAAAACAAATGTCACATCTACAAACAGGGCCACGAAAGCGTGCTTTGCCGGGACGAAATTACTCAGTCCCGCGTGTCGCGCGTGATCTCAGATGTGGTTGATGCCGGTGTGTCCACTGCCATTTACGGACCAATGTCGAATCTTTCGAAAATTCGTAGTATCATCGATACAGCACGACAGCTCAGTATCACTCCCCAGTGTTTGGGCACGAGTATGATGAAGGCCATGGTTCTCGGAGTAAACTCCTCCGCCATCACCGATACGTTTTATCAAGCCGCCACCGAGATTGGCCCAATGACAGGACTCACGCGCTTCGCGACACGAAATCCTGAGGCCAAAGCGAGCTACGTTTTTTCGCAAGTAGACTCCATCATTTCACCCGGCTCGCGCACCATGAGCAACGGCGACGAACGCGGCGTGAATTTAACGGGTCCATCGTATATGACCGCACAGAGAAACAACACCGACACCGATCGACTGGTTCTTGATACAGCCGAACATCGCAGTCTTTGCACTTACATGAAACATTTGGGCAACGAACCTGTTGCGCCAACAGAAGAGGCACAATCCCGCGCTGTGAGTTCGCAGAAAAATGGCCTCATCGATCTCTCCAGTGTCCCTTAGGACACTAGTAGCCTTTTTTGCGTTTGCCGGATGGGAGAATACGAAGAACGTCGCGGTACTTTGCAACTGTTCTTCGGGCGATAATGATTCCATCTTTCTTCAACAGATCCACAATCTTTTGATCCGATAGCGGCTTTTTATCATCCTCTTTATCGACAAGATCTTTAATTTTTAACTTTACCGATTCGCTGGCCATGGAGTCGCCGTCATCCGTGGAGATTCCGGAATTGAAAAAATACTTCAGTTCAAAAATACCTTGTGGCGTGTGCACATACTTGCTCGTGGTGACTCGACTGATGGTGGATTCGTGCATGCCGATGTCGTTGGCAATATCGCGAAGAATCATGGGCTTAATAAAACCTGGGCCTTTTTCAAAAAATTCCAGCTGATGACGAACAATACTTTCTGTGGTTTTGTAAATCGTGCGCTGGCGCTGATGAATGGAGCGAATCAACCAAATCGCGGAACGCAATTTATCTTGAATGTAACTTTGCGCCTCATCTTTGGTTTTACCCTGCACCATATTTTTATAAAATTGCGAAATACGTAATTTGGGGAGCCCATCTTCATTTAAGGAAACTACAAACTCGTCTCCCACTTTGTACACGTAAACATCTGGTGTGACGTAGTGGGTGTCGTTGGAAGCAAAACGGCTGCCCGGTTTAGGATCCATTGTGTTGATGATTTTGCACATATCCACAACTTCTTCCACGGTGATTCCCATCTCTTTGGCGATGGCTGGATAGTTTTTACGTTCTAAATCCTTCATGTGATTTTTAATGAGAATAACAAAATCTTTGGTATCTTCCTGAATCTGTTTTGCTTGAATCAACAAACACTCTTGAAGGTCGCGCGCGCCGACACCGAAGGGATCAAACTCTTGCACAAAGGGTAAAATTTCTTCGAGCTCTTTAGCGTTCACTTCTTCTTCTGTGGCAATTTCGGCGATGGGAGTTTGCAAATACCCGTCATCGTTAATGTAGCTAATTATAATTGTGGCGAGCGCTAGTTCTTCTTCGTTAAAACCGTAAAGACTGGCTTGCCAGTGAAGATGATCGTGAAGCGTTTGTTTTGTAGCAATGATGTTTTCATAGTTCATGATCTCGTCATTGTTCGAGTGCGTGCGTTCGCGGGTGCGATTTTGATTTTCGAAGTAAGAATCCCATTCGAATTCGTCTGATTTTTGTGGATCTTGATTGGCCGTTTGCGTTTCAGGATTTTGACTTTCCTGTTCGCCCTGCTCCGCTTTGGTTTCGTTAGCGGTTTCTTCGAAACCTTCCTCAAGAACAGGGTTTTCGTTCATTTCACGAACGATTTCGTTTTCGAGTTCCATGCGCGATAATTGTAAAAGCTTGATGGCCTGCTGAAGCTGAGGAGTCATCTTCAGAGTTTGCCGTAACGCTAAGCTTTGTTTCATTCCCATGGCCATAAGTCCTCTTTCGTATCGGTGACGGTGAATTCAGCAGGGCCATCTAGTAGCGAAAGTTTTCTCCCAAATAAAACTTTCTCGCTATAGGGGATTCCGTAATTTCTTTCGGAGTTCCCTGCACTTGGACCTGACCTTCTTTCATTATATAACCAATATCGCAGATTTCTAAAGTTTCTCTTACGTTATGGTCTGTAATCAGGATACCTATTTGTTTCTCCTTAAGTTTTCGGATTATTTTCTGAATTTCATTAACCGCAATTGGATCAATCCCGGCGAAAGGCTCGTCGAGGAGAAGAAACTTAGGAAATACAGCCAAGGAACGTGCTATTTCGACACGCCGGCGCTCACCACCTGATAAAGAAAAACCGTAGCTGTTCACAATAGCTTCCAAGCCAAAATCCGCAATGAGTTGATCCAGTCTCTCTTGGCGACGACCCCGCGACGACAATTGCACCTCAAGAGCGGCAAGGATATTTTCTTTCACAGTGAGTTTGCGAAAAATACTGGGCTCCTGCGGGAGATAACTAATACCAATGCGAGCTCGCTCGTACATCGGCGTATCGCCAATGGATATATCATCCAACTTGATCTCGCCCGATTCAGTTGTCACTAAGCCGACCACCATATAAAAACTTGTGGTTTTGCCGGCTCCGTTGGGCCCGAGAAGGCCAACCACTTGCCCCGATGTCACGGTGAACGAAACATCTTTTACGACTTTTCGGCCCTTGTATGTTTTGGAAATTTTATCAACAGTGAGTAAACTCATTATGGCTTCTCCGAATCATGATACTCAATTTTAGCGTTTTTAACTTGCACTCTTTGCCCTTTGTTAAAAATCGTAATCTCGTCTCCGATAAGTTCATTGTCGTTTTGAGTAACAAATGGTTTCTTGCGAAAAATATACTTGTCTTCGGTAAAATACACAATAGCCTCACCCGATGAACCCGACTTGTCTTGATCCTGCATGTGAATGCCACCATCCATAAACATCGTATCAAGGCGGTTGTCTTTGTACTGGAAAATTGCATAGTTTCCGCGCACTCGCATCTGATCCACTTTGATAACCACATTGTTTTTAAAAGCCGCGGACTTCCTTTTACCACTGAATTCCCCGCGGTCGCTTGAAATGTTCATCACACGATTATCACTCATGGTTTTAAAGCCTTTGACCTTGCTTTGCATGATCATCAAATTTGTTTCCATCTCTACAGCTAAACCCACACCTTCAAGATAAAGTCGTCCCGCTTTTTCCTCGGGAGGTCCCTCGAGGCTGACTTTGTCGTCAGAAACAATCTTGCGAGAATCTGGATTGTAGCGAAGTTTTTCGGTATAAAAAATATAGCCATTGGTGGATGTGAGCTTCACGTTGCCCTCAATCACCATGGTCTTTTTGACCTCGTCCACTGCGCCGGTTTTTCCTGTAACCGTGTAGGTGGCATTTTCTGAGTAAAACTGCGCCTTCACTTCTTCCATTTTCCATTCAGGGGAACCCATGGGTTTGTGGGCCTCAGATGCCCAAAGGTCGAGCTCTTTTTTTTGCGCTTTTGTATCAACAATGTGGAAGTTTTTAATGGTTTGCGCCTCTAACTCCTTGGGGGAGTTATCTGCCTCAGTTTGAGACGTGGTTGCGTCGCTCACAAATGTCACTTCACTGGGATCTAACCCTATGTAATACCATTCAAATGTAACGAACACGACCAAGGCCGCGATGAGCATCCACTTATTCACAGGCAAATCTTATCGTAGACTGCAAAATAAGTGGAGTCGTTTTATAAAGTTTTAAACGAAATAGGCCGATCTGAAGCCATATGAAACTCGAATGGTTTATCTATCACAAAAATACGGTTCTTGGCCCCTTTAGCACTCAAGATGTAAACACTCAGGTGCAGGCTGGGAAATTTGCAGAAACTTCCTTTATTTGGTGGAAGGGTGAAAAAGATTGGATTGCTATTTCGAAGTGGCAAGTTGATTACCCCGAAATCGTAAAGCGTCTCGAGTCGCACTTCAACGTGGAATGGAAAATCAAAGTCAGCGAACAAGTCACACCTTATATGTCGTTTGATAAGTGCTTAGACTACTTAAAACAGATCGAGCTTTCCAATGCCATCTCCATTTGCAAGCGCGGTGAAGGTGATGCGTGGGATAGCATCTATAACAACTCTGTCTTTTTAAATGCCCTAGAACTTACCCGCCGTAAATTCCCTCGAGTTCCTATAGTGGCTACGGCAAAAGTGACCAAATCAGATTCGAAGTTTAGTTATTTAGTTAAAGTTAATATTATTGGCCAAGGTGGAATTGGAATTACTGGTCTAGGTAAAAACTTTCCAATTGGTACCGAGGTGGACGTTCGCATCGAAAGTCCAAGTATGACCGTGCCTATTCACGCCGAAGGTCGAATCGCTTACCACTCACGGGATGGTATTACGGGCCTTGAATTTGCGGCAATGAATGCGGAAGCGGAAAGCTTGATCATTGAGTATGTGAATCGCTTCGCCACTCCAGCAGGATCTTCGAACTCCTCAGGCAACGCCGCGGCTTAAAAAACCCAGAATAAAGTACGGAGCTGAATTCAACATTCCAGTGCAACTCCGGTAATTGAAAAGCAGCCATTCTTCGGCTACTCCGTAAGTTACCACACAAAAGGAGTTGCCTCGTGAGAAGCTACCGAAGAATGACTATGGCAGATAGATGCCAGATTTCCGCATGGTTGCAAGAAAATTTAGCTTGCTCTGAAATAGCTAAGCGGTTGAATTTCCATCGGACTACAATTTATCGTGAAATTAGGCGAAATGGGCCAGTTCGCGGACCTTATGATTATGCGACTGCAAACGTAAGGGCTAAGAAGCGTTACAAGCTATGTCGTAAAAACTATAAGCTTCGAGGATCTTTACAGGTCTTTGTTGAAAAAAAGCTGAGAGCGGACTGGAGTGCCGAGCAGATTTCAGGACGTTTGCTCATTGAGCGAAAAACATTTGTAAGTCATGAATGCATTTACAAATACATAAGAGCCCACAAGAGTAGGTTGCGCGTTCACTTGCGTCGATTGAATAGAAAGTGTGGTGCTGGTCGCCATATACAGAGAAACGGTAGTCCGCACCAGTTCGTTCCGAATATTAGTTGTCGACCAGATGTTGTAGCCAGGAGAAGTCGAATTGGAGACTGGGAAAGAGACATTATGTTTGCGAAGAACAAGCTCCCGTTGCTCGTTTGTGTAGAGCGAAAAACACGATATATAAGAATGGCACGAGTAGAAAATTTGAAAGCAGAGACTGTGAATCGAATGACTCTTAAATTACTCGGATCATTGAAGGCGCATACAATCACTAATGATCGAGGCACGGAATTTAAAGTACCTCTCAAAGAAATAAAAACTTATTACTGCGACCCTCAGGCTCCGCAGCAGCGAGGTTCGGTGGAAAACACAATAGGTCTGTTAAGACAGTATATAAAGCGAGATACGGAGCAAAATTTACTTACGGAAGAAAGAATTAGAGAGCTCGAAAGAAAGTTAAACTACAGACCTCGAAAGGTGCTTGCTTTTAAAACACCCTATGAGGTACTAAAATCAACAACTGTTGCACTGGCAAATTGAACTCGGCGACACACTTCTTGGGACTTAAAGCGTCATATTTTTAAGTTCTATTTCAATATTACTGAAAAGCCTCGGACAGTCCTCGGCGGTAAGCCTGCGGAACTCGTTTTTAAGTAATATTGAAATAGAACTTAAAAATATGACGCTTTAAGTCCCAAGAAGTGTGTCCGTACTTTATTCTTAAGTCAGTACTTTATTCGACGAGCTTAGGTTTTTCTTTTTGTGACACTGCAAAGTTGATGATTGTGGCGCCAGCTTCGGTGGCTGTATAAAGAACTTTTTTGATTGTTAAAAAATCAATTTCTTTATCCGCTTGTACCGTGACGCGGCCCCAGTCTTTGCGTTTTTCGTTCTCTTCTTCGGCGATCTCTTCAGGAGTCATCTTTTTGCCCTGACTGATAGTACTCTTGAGTTGTTCTTTAAGAGTGGACTCCGTCTTTTCTTTGCTCTCTTTGATTTTCAGCGCAAGGCCTTCTTTAAGCGCCGGAATCATCCAGTCTTGCTGTTCTTTAACAGTTCTAAAGTCGGCAATGGCTTTTTCGTCTACGTAAATTTTGTCTTGAGTCACAACAACCACGTGGGAAGGCTTTAGTTTTTTAATCGCCGAAGCCTCTGGCAGTGGAACGTTTTGTTTCAACTTAATGGCGTCCACTTTAAAGTTCTGTAAAAGAAAAATGGTGAGCACCGTAAACATATCCACCATCGCGGTCAGAGATAACATCACCACGGTGTTTCGTTTTCCACCCATGATCTGATTGCGACGATTTCTTTTACCTGGAGTATAAATAGCCATTACTTTGCTCCTCCTGTGGCCACGGAGATCGCAGGAAAGCCTGCTTGCAGCAGGGCATCCATTCCTTGAATCAAATAGTCATACTTCAAGTGCTCGTCCACCGTAACAACAGCATCCACTTTTTCGGGATACACTTGTTTGATTTGCATCAGTTGCATAACGAGGGTTTCGATATCGTAATCGACACCCTTTTTTGGTACGTCAATTCTCTTTGTTCCAATAACAATGATATGCCCAGCATCTTTTACATCAACACGGAGTGGAACCTCAGACTTTGGAGGAGGTTTATCGACTTCATCCGTGTTCTGTTTGCTGTACAAGGAGCTTCCAAGTTTAATCATGGAAACCTGTGTCCACACGGCAGTGATCAACAGAAACGTGATTAACACGCTCATCAAATCGATGAAGGGAACAAGGTTCACTTCAAAGTTTGAATTTCTTTTACCACCGCTCTGTTCAATTTGTGCCATAGAACTTCCTCAACTCTATTATTTAATCTTATCGCGATTCGAAGACACTAGGTTCAAAAGGCTCATGCTGCTTTCAACCATGTCGTTGATTAAGTGACCCACTTTAAACTGGAAGTACCCGTATGTTAGGATCGCAATGATCGCAACCACAAGTCCAAATGCTGTACAGTTCAGTGCTTCGGCAATACCTCTTGAGAGCAATTCTGCTTTTTTCGCATCATCGGCTTTTGTAACAGCTGAGAACGATGCAATCATCCCTGCAATTGTGCCGGTAAGACCCAAAAGAGTTGCAAGGTTTCCGAAAACAGCTAGGAAGCTGACCCAACCTTCGATTTTTGGAGTTTCGCGCAATACAGATGCATCCATCGCCACTTGAACTTCTTCATCCGGGCGCTTATTAAGAACCTGAACCAATCCTGCTTTTAGGGTATTTGTGAGTGGTGATGGACGGCTATCGCAATAAGAAATTGCCTGCTGAACGTCACCTCTTAAAATCATACCAAAGATATGTTCGTTAAAATCAGACTTGTCCACTCCCGACTCTTTGAGAATCATCAACTGCTTGATAATCACAATCGTCGTTAGAATTAAAAGTCCCAAAATCACAAACATGACCGGGCCACCAACTTCGAACGCATGCAAGATGAAATTTTGTGATTCCTCTTGCGCTGCCGCTTGCATTACATTCTCTTCCACTTTTTCCTCCTCCAATAGAGTTTAATTTTTTAAATCCAATTACTTTCCAGAAAACGCCAAGGGATAAAACACTTGGACAGTTTGGTTTTGCGGAGGCTCTGGGAACCTCCAGGTTTTCATACGATTCACAATACAATTTGAAAGTCGATCGTTGTTGAGTGTTGATTTGTCACCACTCACGCTCGCTCGCAAAACTCGTCCTTGCTCACCAATATCAAAATCTAAAACCACTTTACCACTCAACCCGCGGTCTGTACTGAGTGCCGACTCATAACAAGACTGCAATGTTCTTTGGTTGTTGAGGAACACCTGGCGAATTCCGTTACGATCGATGTTTCCACCGAAGTACTCACCATCGCCACCCGGCAATATCGTCACAGATCCTTTACCACCAAGTCCAACTCCACCGAAGCCACCAGAGCCCATACCAAGACCTTTTCCACTGGAAACGCCCTGAACACCGATGTTGGACTTTCCATTACCGCCGCCAGTCTCTTTAAACTTGCTGCCAAGTCCTTCGCCCGCGCGATCTTCACCAAATCCACTCTGTCCCGTGGCGCTATCTGCAAGTCCAGCAAGTTCACCTTTGCCGGAGTAAGTGTTGGAAATTTTATTTTGTTTTCCGCCACCACCAAACACACTAAAAATGCCTGATTTGCTAGGATCTTTGGTTACGCTTTCGGCTTGAGCTCCGTCTTTAGTGGCTGTTTTAACAGATCCACCCTGTTGCACAGATCCAACTTGATTGCTCTTTGGCTTGTTTGGATTTGGTTTCATAGACTGAGCCGCTTGACCATTTCCACCGCCAGCTTTGGCGGATTGCTGTTGTTTCACTGGTTCGCGTTTTGTTTCCACTTTTGGCGCGTCTGCAACTTTTTCAGCCGGCTTATCTTTCTGTTGAACCTTTTTTGGTGGTTCTTCAATTTTCTTCTCGTCCATCTTCAGCTCTTCCATTTTGGCGGGAACCACTGTGTTCTTCGGCGGAGGAGGAGGATTTTCGATAATTAAAGCGGTACGGTATTCGTCTTCGTCTTCAATTTTTTTATCTGCTTTATTGAGTGCAACATATAAAGAGACAACGATGGAGAGGATGACTGCGAGCAAGGTTGCTAAAAAACCATTGCTTGCAAAATCGATCATCGGAATAAAAACCGGCTTCGGAGTTTCTGAACAGTATCGAACGACAAGTTCTAAGTCCCCACCCAAACTGATGCGTACCATTTCGCCTTGGGCGAGAGCTAATTTAGAACCGCCGTTAGCAGCTTGCAAACGACCTTGATTGTACAACTGACTTAAGGGCACGGCGTTGTTATCCACAACAAACGTTCCGGCCATTCCCGCAGGAATAAACACATTCACCTGACTATCAATTTGCAATAACGGAGCTTTGCTCACTTTAGAAGTAAGGGATGGAACAACCACTTCGCAACCTGGGTGTGT
This sequence comes from Bdellovibrionales bacterium, assembly GCA_031429075.1. GTDB lineage: Bacteria > Bdellovibrionota > Bdellovibrionia > Bdellovibrionales > JAGQZY01 > JANPLN01. Next base: position 142,355 of record JANOYW010000019.1, read on the forward strand.
GCCGTAGTGAATCGTGCCTTTATTGTGAAAGTGATACGAATTAATGACACGCTCTTTCCATGCAACAAGCACCTCGATGGTGCTGCCTTTGGTTGGTCGGATGAATTCAGAAAGGTTTTTGTAAGAGCTTTCGGGGGAAAAGGTTTTTTGCCCGCGAACTTTTTTGCGCATCGGCTTTCCCGTTCCAACCATATTACCACCAACGGCGGCCATAGACATCGCTGCTACAGGAGCTGGGGTGGAAACGGGTTTAACAATCGGAGCCTGAGTGATTGTAGGCTTTGTCGGAGCCGCAGTGATTGGCTGGACAGGTTTCGCAGCGACCGGCTGTACAGGTGCCGGTGCTACGGCAACGACAGGTTGTGCCGCTATTGGCGCAGACGCTATAGGTTGCGATGATGGAGCACCGATATAAAATTCAACGATATATTCACCAATAGCAATTTTGTCACCGTGATCTAATCCCGACTCTAAAATTTTACTACCTTTGAGATAGGTGCCTTGCGACGATCCTAGATCGGAGATGATATATTTATCTCCTCGCTTTTCAATCGAAGCATGAAATGGAGAGACTGCGCCTTGCAATACGATCTGCGTATCTGTGGTTGAGGATCCGAGCACAATCGATTGTTCAGATGTAAATTGCTTTACATCAACAACTCCACCATTACGAAAAACTTTCAGTACGATCGGCTTACTCACGGCTTTTTCTCCTTCATTCTTCTCACTGGAGTCATCTCATCAGCTGATTGTCTGAGTTCTGGCAAAAAATTCTCTCGGAGACGAATCAATTTTTTGTAGTTAAACTTTTTCTTTTGTAAAAGATAAAGGAGATCAGGCTTCTGAGCTTGCCCTTCGATCAACTGATCTTCAAAGTTGACCGTGGTCTTTTTGGCCTTCGGCGCGTTGGCCTGAGACCAAGAATTAAACGGCAAGGCCAACATAAATAAAAAGGTGATTATTTGTAGGTACGTGTTGCTCATCATTTTCGTGCTGCCTGTAATTTGGTGTTAAGCTCGGTGATCTTCGAGCGAACATAAGGTTCGTTGCTCTCTAGAAACTCCAGCTTGTTTAGTAATCTTTCACCTTCATCATATTTTTTCATATATTCGATAAGGAGAATAGCATAATTTAATACAGTCGGAACATTCCTTGGATCCTTGTCGAGAACTTTTTTGTATAACTTTGCCGATTCATCAAACTTCCCTTGAGATCGCTTCAGAATTGCCAGATTATTTGTTACACTCAAGCTTTCGGGCATAAAACTGTAAGCATCTTCAACAAGACGTTCCGCTTTACCATAGTCTAGGTACTTTATATAAATACTGCTCAGATTATTCAAAACATTGGAGTTTCTAGCTTCTATACCATACGCCGTTTTAAAATTGAGATACGCAGATTCCAAACTGTCTTCACGCAAATCGATAACACCTAAATTATTATAGAGGCCGGCAACGTTCTTGTTTTTTTCCAAGGCTCTCTCAAGAAGTAACCGAGCAGCTCCCCACTCGCCTTTTTGAATATGGTGCAAAGCTAATGCGTTGAGCGCCTGGGGATCATTTGGATTTTGTGACAAAATCTGCCCAGCGACTGCGAAAAGTTCTTTTTGATTTTTTGACTGAAAAGCTTTTGAAAGTTCGGTAAGTGCCTTAGGAGAAGTTTTCACCTCCACGGCTGCATCCGCTTGTTTAGTGGTCCCTTTTTTATCGCCCGCTTCAAGCTCCACTGTTCCCGATTCCGACTCAGAACCATCTGGTGTCGACGAGCAATTATTCAGGGTCACTAACAATGTGATTAAAAATATTTTTTTCATCATAAGTTCACCTTATCCAAAAGATTTCCAACGTTGGTGATTTCACCCGCGTTTTTAGACTCTTCAGGAGCCAAACGGTGGAACGCCCTCGCGGATTGCAACAACGGCTCTCCATAGGCCTCTAAACTTAAACCTTTTTCGAAAGCTGTTTTGTAAGCCGATTTTGCTTTTTGTAAAAATTCAGCTGCTTGTTGAGTGGCTAAATCTTTAAATTGCTTCGCTTGATCTCCTTTGGAGTACTCGCGTGGCACCGGACTTGTTCCAAAAGCTCGGCTAATGATTTCATGGGACTCTGCCTCTGCAGCAAGAGCTCCTACGATGGCCGGGCCGTAATCGTACTTAATCACTTCAGCTAAATTTGTTTGTAATGTTTTTTGTAAGTTTTTAAGACGCTGTAACCCGTCAACAATAGTTTTTTCCGAAGCTCCAAGACGCACATCTCGCATTTCTTGAATATACTTGCGGACTAACCATAACTTTGCCAAGGAGGCCTGTTTGGCTCCCACTTTACCACCGCGCTCTTTATTGAAAGCGATAACCCGCTCAAACCACTGCTTGGCTTGAGTGTTCTGTCCTTTTTTTGCATAGGTGTCACCAATGTAAAACATGGCTTTTAAACTCTTTACCGGTTCTCTCCAGCCACCTTTTAAGAACTGATCGTAGTTGTAAATCGCCTTCCCCGTGTCTTTTTGTAAAGCGTAGAGTGAGGCTTTATCGTAAAAACGTTCAATCTTTTCTTTTTCTGTCGAAGTTTTATCTAAAATATTATAGTTTGCTGTGGCCTGATTTGTGCGGCCTAGAGCCGCCCACAATATTGCCGCATTGATCGTTGCGTTTTTTGATTTAATGCCCGTCGCCCCTTTAGCAAACTGATCGTAATAGGTGGCCGCTTTTTCTAGGTGCCCCATCTTTTTGCTCATCTCAGCAAGACTGATTCTAACATCTTGTTTGAGACCGTCGTTCTCTTTGCTTTTTGTTGGGTTGGCCAGCACGCGCTCGTACATGCGCAAAGCATCGTTAAAGTTACCGGCTTTTTCAAAGTTCACACCCGAGTTGAACACCGCCGAAAAGGCCTGTGCAGAACTTGCGTGATCCACCGAAAAATCCTCAAAGGCTTTTGCGGCCTCAGCATGCTTACCCGCTTTGGATAATCCATCGGCACGGAGAAAACTCACCTTGTTCAAATTGATCTTAATTTCTTTACCGGTTTCAGATTTTGCAATCACTGGGTTCTTGAGGAGCTCAGTGGCTTCTTTTTGATAAGCTTCGATATCTTTACGGTTGTTGTGAATATCTAGAATGTACTCAGCTGCTAGCGGAGCATCTTTTGAACTTGGATTGTCTTTGATAATCCCACGAAAAATTCCCAAAGCTGGTTCATAATCGTTGTGCGCGTAGTAAATGGCGCCCAGACGCTTGCGAATTTCGGCCGCTTTGTCGCCTTTTGGAAAATTTTGCAGATACAATAGAGAAGCCTTTTCGAACTTCTTAACCGCTGGGTCATAGGCAATTTTGGTTGTTTTGTCTTTAACCGTCGTTTTTTGCTGTTCCATTTTTGCATCTGAAGGCAGTAACTTTTCCATGGAAAGAACGTTGTTAATAACAGCTTTTTCAAAGTACTGGCTCTTTTTATCATTTTCAGCAATCCACAAGTACTGTTGAGCGGCTTTGTCGTAATCGCGTATGTCGAAATAAAGTTCTGCTAAGAAAAATCGCATTTCCGTGTGTTTAGCTGAGTCTTTAAAGTAATAGAGATACATTTTGTAAGACTCGGCTGCTGTTTGACGTGTGTAATCTGTCTTTACGTTGACCGCCGTTTGGTGAAGGCGAAGGGTGTGATTGCGCAGAGTTGTCTCTTGGAGATTGTAGGTTTCCTTGATCACATCGGGTTTTGCTGCGTTGGCCTGGGCCCAATCGCTGTCTTTTGCGTATTTTTCGACCCATACGCTCAGCTCACCTTTAAACAACTTCAAATTGTTCACGTTGAGGTAATCCTGAACAATCTGGTATTGATATTTAGCAGCTTTTTCAGCCCGTGGATTATTGGCGATGAGTTTTTTAAATAAATATGCCGAAGCTGTGACGTTTCCTGAATAGCTGTAACGATAGGCCAATGCATCTAGCAGCTCGAGAGTTTTCTTTTCGCTGTCTGTTGCCTTAAAGAAGTCTCTTTGCGCTTCTTGGTATTTTCCTGTTTGAGCATAAAAAGCTACGTAATCTTTAATGGCTTCTTCGCGCAAGCGAAGAGCGTTAACTTCTTTAATACCCTCTTCCGCTTCTCCACGACTGTCTTCCTGACGAATCACTCGCTCGAGTGTATCTACAGCCAATTCGTATTTGCCCATCCGGAAATGACACCAGGCTGTTTTATATTGGGAAAACCCGCGGAGACGCGCTGTCTTTTTATTAACCAGTCTTCCGTAGTGCTCGAGGGCTTGGCTCCATTGTTCTTTTTCGAAATAAAATTCACCAAGCGCAAAGTGCGATTCATCAACGTAAGCACTTCCAGGGTAACGCTCGGTCAACTCTTTATAATAAGCTTCACCTTTTTTAAGGTTTTCAACTTCGAAATTGCTATACCCTAAAAAGTAAAGAGCCTGAGGAATTTTTTTATCTTTTGGAAAATCGCGAGCAAACCATTCGTAGGCCTGAATCGCACGCAGGTAATAGCCTTTACCAGGGTTTTTAGGCATGACTGGCTTGTTGGAGATTTTTTTCTCTTCCCAAAGTTTGATTTTTTTATCGTAATCATCCTGAGCTTTAAACTCGATGATTTTTCCTTTTTCTACGTATCTTTCAGCAAGTCGTAACCAAATCTCTCCGCGGCTTTTGCTGGTTTTGTATTTTTTAGATAAACTGTACAAACGATCAATTTCCTGATCGATCAACTTATTGTATTCGGCTTTGAGCGCGTTTTCATCGGTGAAAAAGCGACTAGAGCGGGGCGGCTTTATCACCGTAACATCCCGTGGGACGACCTTCTCATTTGCCTGAGCTTTTGACTGCGGCAACTGCTCACTGAGTTTTTTAAGTGTCATTTCGGCTAATTTTTTGCGCTCAGAACGGGTCTTTTCGACCTGCGCATCGGCAGTCGACATCGCAAACAAAAATGTAAACACAAGTTGTGCTTTAAAAAATTTATTCACAGGCCTGTACTCCCACATAGTGATAGTTTCCGAGTTCATCGAGCCAGTACTCACCTTGGAACGGCCAGTACTCATATCCGTTGGCGATAAAAAAGTTTCGCGTTGCATCGTCCGTGATTTGCTTGCGCTGAATCTTTCGACCAGAGAGCTCCTTTGCAACCACTTCTTTTTTACCACCAAGCATTTCAAGCTTTAAAAAGTCGTTTTGCTCGAAAAAGTCACGTAGCTCTGATTTCATTTTTAATAAATGATTTCGTGTTAACTTACCTACGAGATCCTGTGTACTTACACGGCGACGCTCAATAATACGTTTTCCAAATTTTCCTAAAGCAGATTGCTGCCAGCCTGGACTCATTTTACTTATCAGCTGATTTTCTGCCATCAACATCTCATAGTAATGAACATTACTGCGAATCAGACTTTGCTTAAGGATCGACGACATTGTGATGTCGTTCAGCCGTTTAAAGGTTTTTTTATCTTTTTTGTTCTTGCGTTCATCAATAGACTTTTTAACTTCGTCCCAGTAGATACGGCTGTCTTCGGAGCGATCTAGCATCTGTGATGTATTGGCCAATACTGGCTTGTAGATACGATCAAATAATTCCAATACTTTTTCCATCTCGTCGTAACGACAGATGTATAAATAAACGATGGCTCGCAACAGTAAGGATTCAGGAGCGTACTGGCTTTCATAGTAAGGAGAATGGAGCGTGTGAAAGTTACTTGAAGCCGATCTAAACTGCCCAGCCATCATCATGGCCCAGCTCATTTCGAAAAGCGCATCATGCCACTGCAACGTATCTCGTGGGATTTGGCGATAGTAATTGAGGGACGTATCCCATTTTTTGCCTTGATAATAGAGGCGTGCCAACCCGAGGTTTGCGTTCACTCGATTGGTGTCGGTGACCGGCTTGGATTGATTGCGACTCAAAAGTTCTTCAAAAGCCGAGGTGGCTTTGCCTAACTGATTGTTTTCAGCGTATGACAAGCCTTGCTTGTAAAGTGCCTGAGGATATACGGCACTGTCGGCTTCTACTTTCGAAAAGGCTCTAGCCGCTTCTTCAAAGCTGCCTTCTTTAAGCTTTAGCTCACCATATCTATAGAAGAACAAATCGCGGCTCTCGGCAGGAAACTGATTGATTTGAATTCTTGAAACAGCGTACTTAAGTAACACATCAGAATCGAGGACGTTGCTAAGGTAGGAAAGTTTTCCTAAACTCTGACGAAGGTAGCGACCTTCTCCCCCACGACGAATTTCTTCGTCGATCACATCGTAAAAAACAAACGAGGCCACCTGATACAGCTTGAGCTCCATCAGCATTAAACCCAACATGTATTTTAACTGAGCGGCTTCGCTGGCGTTTTTGGGACTACGGCTTAAAGAAAAAAGCAATTTTGAGGCCTCTTGGTACTGTCCCGTTGTTGCAAGCTCTTTAATTCGCGCAACAACTCCGCCGCCTTTGGCAGCCTTGCTGGCGGTGGTTGCTGTTTTTGCAGTCTTTGCTTTCGTTGACTTCTTTTTTGATTTTTCGGCGGCGACAGAACGCTCAGCAGGTTTCACCTCAGCTTGTGCTCCGGTTAAGAAAAATACACTGATTAATAGTGGCAACAGTTTGCGCGTCATCATCGGTATTTTGCCTCCGGAAAGTAGAAGCTGAGACCAAAACTGATAAATAAATTATTTTGGATGTCGTCAGTTGTGGTAACTACATCGACGACACGATCCAGCGTTGTTCTGACCTCAGGTTGCATAAAGTGCCAGCTCACATCCCAGCGAAACACCATCCACTTGGTGAGAGCAAAAACTTCACCCGTCGAAATCTTTAAGGTGATGGGATCGTTTAACGCCTCAACTCTAACCGTGGTTGAGCTATCGCTCGCGCTTGAACCCGTAGCCAATTGTGTTTGCCCTAAACCAACGGAAAAGTAGTGATCAAAAGGAATGATTTTTTTATCAAAATACGAAAACTTTCCGTAGAGCGGGGTCCAGCGAAAATCCACGCCATAAAACAGCTCGGTAACCACCATGCCGTTAACCACAACCCCTCGGTCCAACAAGTTTTTAGAGTTGCTGCTGTTATTGGCGCTAAACCACTTGGCGATAAACTCCACACCCATTTTTTCGTTAAAATTATAGGTCAACCCGCCGCCGATACCATACGCCGAAAAGTAAGCATCATTAATATTGGTCGCAGCGTTGATGTTCGCTTCGAATCTTTCAGTTTTAGGTAGGTATTTTTTTTGTATAACAGCAATATCTTCGAAGGGCTTGAGCTGGTTTAAATTCTCAAGCTTGGTGACGTTGACCTGCGGCGTCTCTTCCGCTTTAAAGGCTGCAGCTTTTGCATCCTCTTCGGACTTCTTTTCGTCTTTATTGCCATCTTCACCGTATAAATTCTCAATGCTATCGAGGTCGTCCGCGAAAGCAGGAGAAGCTAATACACACAGTGATAGAACTCCACAAAGGTAATATTTAATCATAGATGAATCCCTAAACTTGCTAACTTTTCATGACACTGCTTTAGACAGGATAAGAAATTATTGAGAGAACTTGTAGACTTAAGAAGGAAACTGGACCTTTGAATGAGTCCGATGGGTCTTCTAGAGTAAGAAGACCAGACCTAACATCACACTGGGACTGATATTGAATTGACTATCGAAGATCTCTGGATCTACGTCCGCGGTAGCCGCGTTCGTGTCTGTTTGGCGACTTAAAACATCCAGACCATTGTACATTAGAAACTTTAGATCCAATCGAAGTCCAATTCGCGGGGTGAAAAACAAATTCTGCCCCACACCAATGTTGGCAATCCAGGTAGATTTTCCACCGAGATCGGTCATTCCAGCTCCACCATATATGTAGAGGGCCAAATTCATCACGAAATCTTTGGTGATACTGATTTTTCCATAATAAGGAGTCATTTGGTAATCGAGAGTCACTAAATACTCGGGCACTGGAACAACACCAAAATTAATCTTTTGCGAAGGTATCAGGGATCCATCCAACTGCTCTGCATCACTCGAAGTACTTGCATCGCGCATAAACGCGTTAATAGCAAAACTATGGAACTCATTAATATGATATCCAGCATGCACACCATAGGCCCACGGTGAAAAAAACGGTTCGTTAAAAATCTGCCCCACCATCGGGCCCACTTCAAATTTTTGCTTGGTGACAACACGGCGAGCTTTTACGGCCACTGTTCCTTCGGGAAAAACAGGAAGCACCGATTCCTTCGCCAACTCCTCCGTAGGTAAATCGATTGTTACCGCGAAAACCAGAGAGGACAGCATCGACGAAAATATCACTGTTGTGCATACACCAACCAAAAATCTCACACTATTCTCCTTTTCGAGAGTAATAACCGTACTGCAAAATAAGATCACACAACTCGCGAAGGGCACCGTCGCCTTCTTTCGCTTTCGTTTTATAGTGACAGACTTTTTTGACTTGCGCCATTCCACCAGGAACGGTCACCGCCAATCCCACTTGCTTCAGCACTGGAATATCAAAAATATCATCGCCTATGTAACAGATCTCCTCGTTAGTATAGCCACTGAGTTTTTTAATTTCATCAAAGGCTGGACCTTTGTCTGTTTGTTTTTGATATAAATAATGAAATTTAAGATGTTCGGCGCGCTTTTTGACTTCGGTCGAGTTCGCTCCGGTGATAATGCCCGTTTTATAACCAGCATCGATTAAAAAATGGATACCTGCTCCATCGCGAACCGAATAAGAGCGACGCCACTCTCCATCGCCCCCCATAAAAATTTTGGCGTCCGTCATGACACCATCTACATCAGTAAGTAGCATTTTAATTTTTTTAAGGCGTTTTATAATTTTTTGATCAACAGACATGCAGTCAGTTTGTGAGAATTTATAAACTAAGTCAAAAACCAAAATAAAATGTCGACCCTAGGTCCTTTCAGGACTCTAACGAATTTTTGCTTTTAGAAGATCTTGTAAATGCAAAATGCCAACAGGCTTACGATCATTTTCCGCTTCCATAACAAACAGCAGTTGAATGGAAAACTGCTCCATTACAAAAAGCGCTTTTTCTGCCATTTCCGATGACAGTACGGTTTTTGGATTTAACGACATAATCTCTTTAGCCATGGTTTTAAGGTGATCTCGGTCGGTGTTGAGGTGCCTACGAATATCACCATCGGTGATAATCCCCACCAACTCCTCTTTTTCATTGATCACACCAACAGCTCCCCGAACCTCTTTGGCAGTCATCACCGGAAGAATGTCCTTCACTGTATCCTGAAGTTTCACAAGCGGGATCGCCTCTTGGCCATGCATCACATCTACAACGCGAGTTAAAAGTCGGCGACCAAGGCTTCCACCGGGATGAAATTCCGCAAAGTCTTCTTTACGAAAACCTTTAGCCAATAAAACGGCCATGGCCAAGGCGTCTCCCATGGCCAGCGTGGCTGTGGAGCTAGACGTCGGAGCGAGCCCCAAGGGGCAAGCCTCCACAGTGATGCCCACGTCCAAAAGATACTTGGCGCTGAGTGCGAGCATACTTTTTGTGTTTCCGGTCATTGCGATGTAGGAAATGGATTTTCGCTGCGTGTGCGCAATCAAATCTTTGAGCTCGTCGCTGTTGCCACCAAAGCTAATAATGATGATCACGTCTTCGGTGCCAATCACACCCAAATCCCCATGGGAGCTTTCTGCTAAGTGTAGAAAAAACGACGGCGTTCCAGTAGAGCTAAATGTGCCCGCCAGTTTTCGCGCAATGTGCCCGGATTTACCAATACCCGAGACAATAACTTTACCCTTGCAGTGCTGAATCATCTGCACGGCTTGCTCAAATTGCTCGTTCAGCTTGGCCTTCACCTCTAAGATGGACTGCGCCTCAATATCTAAAACTCGCTTTGCCTCTTCGATAAATCTCATTGATGCGCGCCTCGGTGAATCTGAGACGCTTGTAAAAAATCTTTAAAGATAGGATGCGGCGCTAGGGGTTTAGACTGAAACTCAGGATGAAACTGAACGCCGATAAAAAATGGATGCTTCGGCAATTCGATAATCTCAACAAGATCGCGGTCTTCGCAAATGCCCGATAGAACCATTTTGTTTTTTTCGAAAATTCCACGGAAGTTATTATTAAATTCGTAACGGTGGCGATGGCGCTCTTGCACCAGCTCTTTTTTATAAATGCCACGGGCCAAGGTGCCTTTTTTCAATGAGCACGAAAAAGAACCTAGGCGCATTGTCGCACCTTTATTTTGAATACCTTTTTGCTCTTCCATAATATCGATCACGTAATTTCTTTGGCCCTTGACGGCATCAGCTTCAAACTCGCGACTGGTGGCATTTTTAATTCCACATACGTTGCGAGCAAACTCAATAGAGGCAAGCTGCATACCTAAACAAATTCCAAAGAATGGAATTCTATTTTCGCGAGCATACTGAATGGCCAAAATCTTGCCTTCTACGCCGCGCTCACCAAACCCTCCAGGAACTAAAATCCCGTCGAGCTTTTTAAGATGTTGCGAAATGTTTCGAGTGGTCAGCTCTTCGGCGTTTACGTAAACAACGTGCACCTGGCTATCAAGAGCAATACCAGCGTGGTGGATAGCTTCGGAAAGTGATTTGTAACTTTCCTTTAAATCCACATACTTTCCCACAAGACCGATGGTTACTTCTTTTTTAGGATGCTTTACAACCTGGACAATCTTTTCCCAAGGCTTCAGATTTGGTGGAGGAGCATTGAGTTTAAGCGCTTGAACCACTTTTTGATCAAAGCCCTCTTTGTGCAACATCATAGGAACTTCGTAAATGGTTTGTGCGTCGTACGCCGCAATCACGTTTTCAGGGCGAACACTGCAAAATAAACCAATTTTTGATTTCATTTCTGCATCAATGGGTTTTTCGCTTCGACAGATTAAAAAATCAGGTTGAATACCAATGGCCCGCAATTCTTTAACCGAGTGCTGGGTGGGTTTTGATTTTAACTCGCCAGCGGCAGCAATGTAAGGAACGTAGGTTACATGTACAAAGAGTGTATTTTCAAAACCTAAATCCACACGCATCTGGCGAATGGCTTCGACAAACGGCAAACCCTCGATGTCGCCGATGGTTCCACCGATTTCGACGATGGTCACTTCGGAGCCCTGAGCGGCTTCGTACATACGTGATTTAATTTCGTCGGTGATGTGGGGGATCACTTGCACAGTTCCACCAAGGTAATCTCCGCGGCGCTCTTTGCGAATCACACTGTCATACACTTGGCCTGCCGTAATGCTATTGCGGCGGTTCAGGGTGATCGAAGTGAATCGTTCGTAATGGCCTAAATCAAGATCAGTTTCTGCGCCATCCGCGGTGACATAAACTTCACCGTGCTGAAAGGGCGACATGGTCCCCGGATCCACGTTGATGTAAGGATCACATTTCATCAGAGTGACCTTCACGCCCCGCGCTTCGAGAAGAGCGCCCAGGCTCGCGGCCGATAGGCCTTTTCCGATGGAAGAAACCACTCCGCCTGTGACGAAGATAAATTTTTGCTGCAGGTCTTTTATTTTTTTTGTAATTTTTTTGGTCGTTTTTTTGCTCATTTTTTACCTAACAATATTTTTTCAATTTTTTGCACGTCGCTCGGGATATCAACGCCCCAACAATCATGCTCCACTTTTACAATTTTAATATTACCGCGCAAATAAAGCGCACGAAGTTGTTCGAGACCCTCGGCCTCTTCAATGCCGATGGGGGCTTGTTCGCAAAATTTCTGCAAAAAAGATTTGCGATAGGCATAAATTCCGATGTGTTTTAAACAGGGAATGGATTTGAATTCCGAAAATGGACGGCGCGAAAATGGAATCGGCAAGCGGCTAAAATAAAGCGCCCGTCCCTTTTGATCCATCACAACTTTTGCCACTTGTTGAGATTGCAAGGTCTCTTCGGTGAGTTCATGCCCCAAGGTCCACGCTCCACAGTCAGCGTTTTCGGCCAGCTCTGTTTCGCGCACTAAAGTATCGAGCACGTCACCGCGGATTAAAGGCTCGTCCCCTTGAATGTTGACAATAATGTCATAGGGTAAGTCTTTAACCGCAGCCCACACACGGTCCGATCCGGACGGTAAATCCGAGGGAGTCATACGCACTTCGTAACCCAACTTTTGGGCCACGGAGGCAATCTCATCGTGATCTGTGGCGACGATGATCTTTTGGATTTTTTGACTTTGAGACACACCTTCAAGAACCCACTGAAGCATGGGTTTATTAAGAATTGGCGCAAGTGGTTTACCCGGAAAACGGGTCGCGCCAAAGCGAACAGGAATAACACCAACGACGGAGTTCAATTTTCACCTCGGCTGAAAGGAAATAACTAACACGAACCTAATAAATTGTCATGTAAGAAGCCAATCAAATAACACTTTCTCTAAGGGCACAAGGCCAACACCGGATAGGCTGGAATAAGGAAGCACCAGGTCTAACTTAAGCTCCTGATTTATCTTATTTTTCTTAGCCACAACGGCACTTTTTGAAAGCTGATCGGATTTGCTCAAAATAAGCCCAAATTGTAAATTTTGTTTGTCCGCTAAATCCAAAAGCAACTGCTCATCTTCACTCCACTCGCGGCGAATATCCATCACCAGCAACATCACTTTTAAGTTTTCCCGGCGAAGAAGGTAGGACTCCACCATTTTTCTCCAGGTCATGACTTCTGTGTTTGCTCGGGAGGCATAGCCGTAACCTGGCATATCCACCACGCGGTAGCCCTCTTTGTGGTCGAACAGATTCAGAAGGGCTGTTTTTCCTGGGGTTTGGCTCACTTTGGCAATGGGCCGGCGGGAGCGCGCGATTCCATTGATTAACGACGATTTGCCGGCGTTGGAACGCCCGGCGATGGCCACTTCGGGCCGATGATCACGGGGAAAATCGGAAAGCCTGGCTGCACTTTTTAAAAACTCAAGATTGGACATGCGTAGTAGATACACTAAAACCCGCACTCAGTTCAACTGTTGAGACTAAAATCCTAAGCTGAGGACGGGAATTCCGGAATCTCGCCTCTTAAAACCAACTCAAAAGCTCTCTGCTTGGCACAGCCTTTGTAATGAAATTTTTGCTTTTATTGAATCAAACAAAGGAGAGACGATGATTACTTGTAAACTTGAGGATCTACAGGAGCCGGCACAAAAAGCCGCCTATTTAATTCCCCTACACGATACAAAAAACCTGATAGAAATTGGCGAATTTGTGTCGTTTGGCAGAAACTCCTCCAATACCGTGGTTTTGTCTGATCCTTTTTCCTCACAAAAACATGCGCGTATCGAAAAACGCGGAGAGCAATTTATCCTCAAGGATCTGCGCAGCAGCAACGGAACCTGGCTCAACGAAAACGCCATTCTCGAAGTTATACTGAAACCCAATGATAAAATTCGCATGGGTGAAACTCAATTCACGTTTTCTTTTGTTAAAAATAAAGATGATAAATCCCTTTCTAGTAAAAATACCGACTGGCAAAAACAACTTTCGCGCTTACCTGCTTTTGCCTCCTCAGATCACACTATTCTCATTGTGGGTCCCACTGGAAGTGGTAAAGAAGTTATCGCCAAGGAGGCCCACAAGCTTTCCCTGCGACGGTATTTTCCTTACGTAACAATTAACTGCAGCGCACTTAGCGAAAGTTTGGTCGAGAGCGAGCTCTTTGGCCATGTAAAAGGATCCTTCACCGGAGCCATGGAGGATCGCATGGGAGCCTTTGAAGCGGCTCGCGGGGGAACTTTATTTTTAGACGAGATCGGCGATCTGCCGCTGTCTCTTCAACCAAAGCTTTTACGAGCAATCGAAAATCAAGAAATTCGTCCTGTAGGAAGCGATAAAACTATCAAAACAAATGTTCGCATCATTGCGGCTACTCATAAAAATCTGTACGAAAGAGTCGTAAAAAAAGAATTTCGCGAAGATCTTTATCATCGCCTCAACGTGTGTCGCATTTCGCCACCATCCTTGATCGAACGCATGGAAGACTTTGATGATTTGATTTATTATTTTGCCAAAGAAAAACGCGTTCGATTTTCCTTTGCCGTCGTCGAAAAATTAAAAGACCATGTCTGGCCTGGCAATATTCGAGAACTACGAAACGCAGTGTCGCGCGCATCCGCTTATTTGCCAGGGCAGCAAATCGAACCCCAACATATTCATGAAATCATTGATCGCCCGGTGATGACTAATTTTATTCTCGAACATCTTCCGCCACTGAAGGAGCTGGAAAAGGATTTAATCATCAAGCATCTCGAAAAGAACGAGGGAAACCAGCGGCGAGCGGCAGAAGACTTAAGCATGCCGAAAAGCACGTTTCACGACAAACTTCGCGCTTATGCAATCAATCCGAAGACGTTTAAACGTCGAAGCCGCGTTTAAGGATCCTTTGCTAAGCTCAGGAAATCTAGAAGACAACGAGCTTGTAACGGATGTTTTTTATCTTTGTAGAAAGTCGACCGTTGAGGGATGCCAAAATTACTTTGCGCATCTCCTCTTTTCCTTCAACACCTTTAAAGTCTTCAACACTGTACTGTTTGAGGACTCGACTTAGAATTTCGACGATCTCTTCATACCGATTCAAAAAATAGGACTCATCCTCGCGACGAAGAAGCTCCATGTAAAAGGCCATTCGGGCAATCTTAACTTCGCCCTTTGGCTTGATCACATAAATTTGCTCCGGGACTTCCAGAAAATATTGATCGGTTAAAAACAAATCCATTAAGTCTTTTGGCGGAATTTTAGAGTCCAACGCTATTTTTTCGTCCGCCCACATTTCAAGCGAAGTCTGATCAGCAATTAAAAACGATGGCGTAAAGACTCCAAAAACAGAAAGCAGTAGGATTGGTAGGGCGACAAAAATCATAAAGCTTCCCATGTAGGCTAGAAGCTGTTGGGTGCGAGTGAGGCCGTACCAGACTTTATAAAACCACTTGTCATACTTTTCGGCGTCTTTTTCTGCGTTTTTTTGTTCTTCTTCGGACAGGCCGATGTCCTGATGATTCAGATTATCGGCGCTGATCGACTTGAGTTGATTGACAAATTCCGGAGCTGCCTCTTGGAGGATATCATCAATCTCCTCGAGATCCTCTAGGGAGACCGGCTCTTCATTTTCGTCCGCAATATCTGACATGTTGTTATTTCAACCTTAAATACCCGAATTGTAAAGGCTTTACCGCCTGTTTGCGCTTTGGAATGGCAATTGCTCATCTCAGCCTTAAAACAGCGATCTTTTAATTTGTGCGAACAGGGCGTTACTTGAAGTGCAATTATAGGCCGATTGTTAAAAATTTAAACAACCATTAAAAAATGGAGAGGATTTATATGCTTAAACAAATAGTAACATTGCTGGCTGTGGCCACCGTGACCGTGACCGCTTTTGCACAACAACAAGATGTGAACACCATATCCACATCGGTTCCCAACGTGGTCTCTGCGAAAGGGTTTCGCGTTGCACTTATCAAACCTTTTCTGGATTACGAAGTGAAGCAGGAATTTTTAGGACAGACATTATCCAATGAAGGTGATTTTGAAAAAGAAATCGGATTTTCTGTGGGTTATGCCTACTTGCCAGTGCAAAAATTGGGTTTCACTGGAAACTTAAGCTATATCACTCTCGATGGCGACGATGCAGATAGCGACAAAGCACATTTGCTAAGAATCGACGGTAACTTGGCTTATTCTGTAAATGAAATGGTGAGCTTTAAAGGTGGACTCAACATCAGTAATTTTACTGATGACGAAATGGATGAATTAGATCCTAGCATCGGTTTGCAGTTTGGCGCCGGAATCCAAATCACTAAAAACTTTGGTGTGGACGCCTCTTACGTAATTATGCAGCAGTACGCAAAACAAGATACTATTTTTGGAGAAAATGAAATTCGCGTTTTCGAAAAAGGTGTCGAAGTTGCTTTGCACGCTACGTTTTAATTGAACTCAGGGTGCTAGCTTATAGCACCCTCTAATTACCATTAAAATGGAGAGGATTTATATGCTGAAACAAATAGTAACAATGCTAACCGTAACGGCTGTAGCTGTATCAGCCTTTGCACAAGCGCCAACAACTTCCGAAGAAACTACGTCTGTTTCAACCCACTTTCCTGGTCCCACTTCGGCCAAGGGATTTCGGATCGCATTGGTAAAACCATTTTTGGATTGGGATGTAGAAGCAAAAGCTGACGGCGCCTCCTTCAAAGCCGATGGTGAATTCGAAAAGGAAATGGGTTTCTCTGTAGGGTTTGCTTATTTGCCTATCCGTAGCGTTGGTTTTACGGTGAATGCGAGTTACCTTTCTTTTAACGCTGAAGGTGATAGCGACAAGATTCACATGCTTCGAGCTGATGGAAACGTAGGCTATGCGTTTAATGAAGTTGTCAGTTTGAAAGGTGGTTTCAACGTTAGCGATATCACAAATAGTGAACTGGATGAATACAAACCTAGTGTTGGTTTACAGTTCGGTACTGGTATCCAAATTAACAAGAATTTTGGTTTTGATGTCTCTTACGTGATTATGAGACAAACCAATAGATCCTTAACCGACTACAACGAAAAAGGAACTATCAACGACCCTACTTTGAATCTTTTCACAAGAGGTCTCGAGGTTGCTCTGCACGCTACTTTTTAATCTGAACTCAGGGTGCTAGCTTCTAGCACCCTACAACTCTGCCCAGTTTTTTCCTTGGGAAATATTCACTTTTAACGGCACATCCAGTGTCATACAGTTTTCCATAAGATTTTTAATTTTATTCATTTTTTCGGGTAATTTTGCGTCGTCTTTGATTTCGAAAATCAATTCATCGTGAACTTGCAAAACCATTTGCTCGCGAAATTCGTGTCCCACTTCAATCATGGCAAGCTTTACTAGGTCGCTGGACATTCCCTGGATGGGAGCATTGATCGCGGCTCGTTCGGCAAAGGCTTTCATATTGTTATTTTTTGAGCGAATTTCCGGGAGGTAGCGGCGACGACCTAAAATAGTTTCCACATAACCGTGCGCTTGCACAAATTCCACCACATCGGTCATGTATTTTTTAACTCCGCTGAAACGCTGAAAATAAAGATCGATAATATCTTTGGCTTCGCTGCGAGGGATTTTGAGCCCTTCCGAAAGGCCGTAGACGCCTTGACCATATGCGATCCCGAAATTTACCGCTTTTGCTTTTCGACGAAGATCGTCGTCCACTTTATCGAGGGGCACCGAAAATATCTCGCTGGCCGCTTTGGAATGAATATCCACATCTTGTAAAAATGCTTCTTTGAGCCCTTGATCTTTAGAAATATGAGCTAAGATGCGTAATTCAATCTGACTGTAATCCGCCGAAACCAACACATGTCCCGGCTCGGCAACAAAGGCGCGACGAATGCGCAAACCGCGCTCGGTGCGAATGGGAATGTTTTGCAGGTTGGGCTGAACGCTAGACAGTCGACCTGTGGCCGTCAACGCTTGATTGTACTGCGTGTGCACGCGTCCGGTCTCGCTGTCTACCAACGCTGGGAGCGCATCAACGTACGTCGACTTCAGCTTACTCAATTCGCGAAACTCGATCACATTTTTAGTGATGGGAAAGGTGTCTTCGTATTTCTCAAGAACGTCCGTATTTGTAGAATAGCCCGTTTTGGTTTTTTTTCCTTTGGGCAATCCCATTTTTTCAAACAGAATATGACCCAACTGCTTGGGGCTCGCCACATTAAAAACTTCGCCGGCTTCTTCGTGGATTTCTTTTTCCACTTTGCGAATACCCTCGGTAAGGGTGAGACTTTCTTTTTTTAAAAAATCCACATCCACCAAAACACCTTTGGTTTCCATGGCGGTTAAAAGATCAATGGTTGGTAGTTCGATGGTTTGCAAGACGTCTAACATCGAAGTCTTTTGTAAATTTTTTGTAAGCTCTTCTTTCAGCAGCAAATGGATCTGATAAAGCAATGAGGCATCTGGAAGATCTGGCACAGATTGCTTGGCGTAGAGCTCTGCCACCGCGGCAAAAGATTCAACCGGACCTGCGTGGGCGATGTAGGCCGCAAGATAACTATCCCACCCGGCGCGGTGGGCCTTTTTAAGTTTAAGTTGTCGCCAACACAATTTAAGATCGTAGCCCATCCACTCGATGTCACCGCGGGAATCCAAAAGCTCGCGCAACTGGCCTTCATCGCCTTGATAGTGGCAAACTTGCTGGTCGTGAGCAAAAATATATTCTCTCTGGTGGTCCACGATCCAAAGTTGTTTTTTGTTTTCAAGCCACGTTTTAAATTTGGCAAAATCCAAAGTTTGTATATCGAACGACGTTTTCTGTAATGCGACAGGGGCCGCCGAAGGGGTCGCTGCTGACGAGGCCGCATCGACAGAAACCTCACCAGAGCTTTGCTCTGTAGCCGCTGGGTCTTTCGTAACGTTCGAAGTCGTCGCAGCGGTTGATTCTTCGCCCAACAGATTTTTCTTAAAAGTTGAAAACTCAAGTTCGTCTAAAACTTTAGAAAGTTCTTCACGGTTGGGTTTTTGCAGCTTTAATCCTTCAACCGACAAAGGAATATCCATGTCCTGATCGATAGTAACTAATCTCTTTGATAGAAAAGCCATATCTTTGGCTTCCATTAATTTTTTTTGCAAGTTGGCATTCTTAACGTCCTCAAGATGCTCGTACAAATTTTCTAGAGAACCGAACTCTTCGATGAGTTTTTGCGCCCCTTTGGGCCCCACACCACGCACTCCCGGAATATTATCTGAAGCATCACCAGTCATGGCTAAATAATCAATAAAGTGTTTTGGATGCACTCCCCATTTTTCAATGACCTTTTCGATGGTAAAACGAATGTCCTTCATGGTGTCGTACATGATCACGTTGTCGTTGATCAATTGAGAAAAATCCTTATCGCCACTAACGATCACCACTTGCATACCTTGTGTTTGGCCGTAGCGGGTTAACGTTCCAATAAGATCATCCGCCTCGAAACCGGGCTTTTCGAAAATAGGAATCCCTAAAACCTCTGTGAGTTTTTTTATATAGGGAACCTGTGGTACCAGCTCCTCGGGCATCTCCGAGCGATTGGCTTTGTACTCTGTATAAATCTCTTTTCGAAACGATGGCTCGGGTCGATCGAAGCAAAACGCCAGATAATCGGGTTTGATGTCTTTTAAAAGTTTCACGATCATTGATAAAAAACCATACACTGCATTGGTTGGGACGCCTTTTGATGTGTTCAAAGGCCTCACTGCATAGAATGCGCGAAAAAACATAGAGCTCACATCAACCAGATATAACTTCTTCATTTGTTTTACCTTTTTGAAAAATGGATGAGGAACCTTAACCGATTGGGTCTCAAATTGAAACAATTCAGTTTAAAAAATGTTAAAAAAATTCGACAAAAGTCCTAAGGTTTTTAGAGGATTGCCGATAAGGGAACGTGCGGAGGTCCCATGACTAAATACATTTTTATCAGTTTAAGTCTCATGTGGATGACCGTTTTTTACCAAAACTGCAGTCCCAATAAAGCGACCAAGACTGCTCAACAAGATCTGGCTAAATAAGCCCTACTCACCGTCTGAAAATACAAAAACCAACTCATCTTCGCGCACCAAACCCAATTGCTCGGTGGCCTGCCGTTCGATGAACGAGTGGGAGCGCGCAGCTTCGACTCGAAACTGCAAAGACTTCACATCCTGCTCAATGGCGTGAATTCGTTTTTGCATTTCTTTTTCGTTGCGATGCAAGCTCCATAAATTCCAAAAACTTCCATCGTAAAGAAGCATGAGCAAGGTCATCAGCACCGAGCACAGCAGCACCTTGAGTGGTTGATTGAGAAAGTCCATGGCCGAGTTTTTGAGGGTCGTCATCACTCTATGATATGACCACTTCTAAAAGGTACCAAGCCCTTTTAAAGCTGGGCGAAGGTCGCGCTCTTAACCAATTGCTCTTCGATGCGCAGCAACTGATTGTACTTTGCGATGCGCTCGCTGCGGCACAAGCTTCCTGTTTTAATTTGTCGGCAGTTGAGCGCAACGGCCAGATCTGCGATGGTCACATCTTCGGTTTCGCCGCTTCTGTGCGACATCACCGTGTTGTAGCCCGAACGCTGGGCAAATTGCACAGCTTGAATCGTCTCGGTCAAGGTTCCAATCTGATTTACCTTCACGAGTAAAGCATTTGCACACTGCTCGGCAACGCCGCGCTGGACGCGCTCTATGTTGGTCACAAATAAATCATCCCCAACCAGTTGCACGTCGGCTCCAAGTTTAGCGGTAAGTTCTTTCCAACCTGTCCAGTCATCTTCGGCCAAGCCATCCTCGATACTGATTAAGGGAAAGCGCTTGCTCCAACCAGAGTAAATATCAATCAGCTCCGAAGCGGTAATTTTTTTACCTTCCCACTCGTACCGACCGTCTTTGTAAAACTCTGTGGCCGCCACATCTAAAGCCATGAACACATCTTCGCCCAAATTATAGCCGGCTTTTTTAATGGCCAAGGCCAATAGTTCAAGCGCCTGCTCATTGGATTCTAGAGCTGGAGCAAATCCACCTTCATCGCCAACCGAGGTGGTGAGCTTTTTTTCGATGAGAATTTTTTTAAGTGCATGGAAAATTTCAGAGCCCACGCGCAGGGTTTCGCGGAAATTTTGTTGGCGAGGCACGATCATGAATTCTTGAATGTCCACGCCGTTATCAGCGTGAGCTCCCCCATTCATCACATTCATCAAAGGGATCGGTAACTGATGGCTGTGCACGCCACCAATATATTTGTAAAGAGGCAACCGGGATTCCTGTGCCGCTGCCTTCGCGGTGGCCAAGGAAACTCCGAGGATCGCATTGGCGCCCAGTCGGGATTTATTTTTTGTTCCGTCGAGTTCGATCAATCTTTGATCGAGACCCGCTTGATCAAAAACATCGAAGCCTTCGAGAGCGTCGGAAATTTCGCTGTTTACATTTTCAACCGCCGAGAGCACACCTTTGCCCATGTAGCGGCTCTTGTCTCCGTCGCGAAGCTCGTGGGCTTCGTGAGCTCCGGTAGAAGCTCCAGAGGGCACTGCCGCTCGCCCGATGACGCCATTATTGGTGAGGACTTCCACTTCTATTGTGGGGAATCCTCGACTGTCCATAATTTCGCGGCCGAGAATGGAAACGATTTCTGCCATTTGTTCTCCTTAGATGGGTAGCGGTAAATTTTCGTCGAAGGACGTTTTCGACTCCGTTGATTTTTTAAACTTTTCAAAACTCAATGATAAATCCTGCATGGTGGCTTTGTTTTTTAACAAACGCTCACACGCCTCTTCGACCATTTGGTTGTACGATGATTGAACGTGTTGCCAGTCCATGCGGCGCATGGCTTCGTCCACCTGTTTCGTTTTTCGGCCAGAGTGTACTAAAAACGTTACAAGTTGTTGCGATCTAACAAAGTAATCATGCAGTTTTAAAAAATCACTTTTTACAGCCAGCGATTCTTGCAGAAAGAACTCAAACTTCGAAGATGTTTCGCGCAGAAACGTTTGCAGTTCGCGCAGTTCTTCAGAATTTATACTCACGGTCTCGTGAGCTACGGAGCGATTTTCTAAATTCTTTTGATGCTTTTCCAAACTCTCCATCATGCTGCGCACCCACTGCGGGTTGAACTGGCGAAGATGCATCTCGTCCTCTGGCAGAAGACTTTCCTGAGTTTGCTTCCACAAAATATCAATCTGACTATCTTGCCATTTTACCGATGCCAATGGCTGCCGCATGTAAAGAGGCAAACCCTCGAGGGCTCCCGTTAAATACATCGTAATGAAAGGGTACTGGGATGCGAGAACTGGCAACTGGAAGCGAATCACTTCGCCGTCTTGCCGCCACGAAGCGATGGGTGGCTCGGGCGAAATAAAATACGAAATAAAACGCGACGGCTGACAGTAAATATCTTGCGGAGACTCCACCATTTTCAGAACACTATCGAGAACGCCCCACGTGCGCAGTTGTTCGTTTTGTCGGCCGATTTCTCGCAAATAATTATCTGGAATGTCGGTGAACAGTGCATCGATATCTCGTAACAGGGTTTCCATTTTTTCCGCTTCCAACCAGCATGAGGTGTCGCGCAAAAAATCTTCTGGAACATCAAGGTTTTGATAAAAGGGAGACAGGTCCCTTCCTTGACGTTCTAAAAAAGTGAGAATGGAATTAGATACTTTGCAACTAATGAGCACGCTTCTTTTTCCTCTATTTTCAGAGGGAAAACAAACGTTACTAAGACGTCTCTCCATTTTGACATAGTGCCACCACCCGGTAAGGGTGCGGCATTGAGAACTACGAAGCTTTTTTATTGGTAAAGAACTTACTGCGCGGAAACGGAATTCTGTTGTCCTCGAGTTCCCGCATAAACGTGGGCAACATTCCTGTGGGCTCGATATGCCCTTTGAGTTTCCCTTCGGGAGTTCGCGTTAAGCTGCTGATTCTATAGATATCTTCCGTTTTGTAAGTTCCGTCGTCGCCAAGCCCAATGGCCTCGGAGATAGACATCACTTTACGCGACCCATCAGACACTCTGGAAATTTGAACTACGATTTCAATGGCCGACGAGATGGAATGACGAAGTGCTTTTTCGCTGATTTTATTATCTCCACCCATGGCCAATGCCTCGAGTCTAAGCAGAGCATCGGGCGCGGAATTGGCGTGGATTGTTCCCAAACACCCTTTATGGCCGGTGTTCATGGCTTGAATCAGTTCCATACCCTCAGAGCCACGAACTTCCCCTACGATGATGCGATCTGGGCGCAAACGCAGACTGCTTTTTAGCAAATCGTACATGCTCACTTCGCCTTTACCCATTTCGTCGGCCATCTTGGTTTCAAAACGAACAACGTGTTCATAATCAATGATCAATTCACTGGCATCTTCGATAACGATAATTCTTTGGCCCTTTGGAATTCGACTGCAAAGCAAACCGAGCAACGTCGTTTTTCCCGAACCCGTTCCACCGCTAACAAGAATATTTTTTCCAAGAAACATACAAATTTCTAAAAATTGAGCGGCATCTGGAGTGATGGCTCCCCATTCGATGTATTTTTTAAAGTCGATTTTAGTTTTGCTAAATTTACGAATACTCACCGTGGGACCACTCATGGCGCACGGGCGAATCACCGCGTGAATCCGAGACCCATCGGGAAGTCGTGCATCCAAACGAGGTTCATCTTTAGTGATACGACGTTTTACATACTGAGCAATGTTATTAATCCCCGCCAGCAGATCATCTTCTGAAGCAAAAACCGCCTCTGTGCGAATTAATTTTCCGCCGCGTTCAATAAAAATATCATTGGGACCGTTAATGAGAATCTCAGTAATAGAAGGGTCCTCGAGATACTCGAAGACCGGCGCTAAATAGTTTTTGAGCGACTCTTTAAAGAGGTCTTTTTCACTCGCTTTACTCATCGCCTCCCCTTATGATTGCAGGTGGTACAGCCTCTTCACCTTGTTGCGCTGGCTGACGAATTTGAATCGACGGCACGGGTTGCAACTGTTCTTCAGGACCGTAAACTAAAACTTTTCCTATAAACTCTGCCTCTGGGCAGTAAAACTGAAAAAGACCTTCTTTTTGCGGCTTTACTGTAAACGTGACCACATCGCCAAAATAAGTTCCGTGGTGTTCGGCAAAAGCATCTAACATGAAGCTAACATTTTTTTTGTTTTTGTTCACGTTCACAACAGAAACTTGATAAATCTGGTCTTTCTTGAGTCGTAAAACATTGGGAACAAAACCTTTGTCTGTATTGGCAATGACCACTTCTTCTTTGGGCATTTCTTTATCGAAAATTTGCTCAAGAGGGCCTTGTTTTTTTTCGTCGGCCACCATGTCTTCAAGCTCCATGCGCTTTAAATCTTTTTGACGACGGGAAAGATCAATCTTCCAGTCGGCAAAGGCCGTTACCGAAAACGAAATTAAAATTGTAAACAAATAAATTTTTTGCATAAATCCCCTTCGCATTTTAATGAACCACAGTGTTCGTGTGAAAATACATCAACTCTTTTGCAACTAACATCGCTAAGTAGTTGAGCGTCTGCGGATCAAAAGTTTGCAATTCATCTATCAACTCTTCGTAACTTCCAGGACACTGATTCACCGCTTCGAGAACCGGTTTTAAAACCCATGGTTGAGTATCAAGTTTTCCAAACTCTTCACTCCAGTCCATTTTTAACACTGGGTCGATAACCCCCATGTGATAAAGTGCATCGAAGACTCGCTGTAAATCACCTTGAAGAAACATCCCAATCCTCCTTGATTGTATCTAGAAGATCGGCTCATTTTGAGATACTCTTGAGTCCAGTTTCGAACTGGTCGTTCGTCGAACTGCGTCTGTCACCTTGTTTTCATTTACAAGTCATCTCGCTTGTAACTAACGCAGAATAGTGTGTATTTATTGACCGCGCTCCCCGCACAAACTTATGTAGTAGATCTCATGAAGGGGAATGCATGTTTCAATTACTTATCACTTTACTGCTAGCTCAGGCGCAACTCACACCACAGAATCTTTACATTCAAGGATACGCCCAGAACGCATTTTCTCAATATTCGAAAGCTAGCGAAGAAGCACAAACACTCAATCAATTAGTTAAAAACTTTATCGCCAACCCCACGCAAGACAAACTCGAGGTGGCGAAAGCGCAGTGGATTGTTGCGCGGAAAATTTATTCACAAACAGAAACCTATCGTTTTTTCGACAGCCCCATCGACGATGCCGATGGCCCCGAGGGTTTGATCAATGCCTGGCCCATCGACGAAGCTTACATTGATTCTGTAAAAGGTAAAAGCAACAGCGGCATCATCAACGATCGCCTAGGTTACCCAGTCATCGACAAAGAGACACTAATGTCTCTGAATGAAAAAAACGGAGAGAAGAATATTTCCACCGGCTGGCATGCCATCGAGTTTTTGTTGTGGGGGCAGGATTTTTCCACGAATGGTCCCGGTGCTCGCAGCTTTGAAGACTATGTTGATGGAAAAATGCCCAATGCCGATCGCCGTCGACTTTATTTGAGTGTGATTACCGAGCTTCTGGTTGCGCACATTCAGTTTGTCGCTGTTGAATGGAATCCCGCCAGTGGCAATAATTACTACGCCAGTTTCGTGAATGCGCCCGACTCACTTTCCAAAGTTGTGGAGTCCCTGCGATTTTTTGCTGGCGAAGAGCTCAGCATTGAACGTATGTTTGTGGCCTACGACATGCAAGATCAGGAAGATGAGCACTCCTGTTTTAGCGATACCACTCACTATGATCTTTACTATAATTATCTTGGTATCAAAAATACTCTCCTGCAAAAATTCAATGGCATATCATTGGTTTCACTCATCGCCGACAAAGATGCGGCATTAGCGAGCCAGATTGAAGCTCAAGCCATTGCCCTCGACGTCGCATTGTTTCAATTCCCAGCGCCCTTCGACCAGGCAATTTTTATAGATTCGTCCCGCGAAACTATAAAACTGATCATCGATTCGCTGCAAGTATTGGCAGAATCCGTGGAACAGGCTAAGGCGAATCTGTAATGTTAAGCTGTCTCCTTTTCATATTTTTTGCTTTAGCAAACCCAGGTCTCCCAGGGGGAGATCTGACCCATTCCGATTTTTCTCGAAACGCTTTTAGTCACCCTGGCCCCAATGTGAAAGGCGAAACCAAACTTCAGTTTGGAGTTGGAAATTCTTTTTTTAAAATTGGCTGGCCGGAGGCTCCTGCGTCCACCTCCGATCGCGACGGGTTGGGACCCACGTTCAATGCGATTTCGTGTTCGTCTTGTCACCAGCTAGATGGTCGCGGTGTGGGCTATCATGCACCCACCAGTCACACAGAATTTAATGTTAACGTGTCGTTGCTCTTTCGCTTAAGCAACGCTGAAAACTATGGGGAGCAACTCAACCCACTGGGTATCAGTGGGATTCCTGGCGAAGCCCGCCCCACAGTGCTAATTCGTTTTGTCGATGGCACTTATGATGACGGGAGTTCGTACAAACTTCGCAAGCCTGAATTTCGTTTTACGGACTTTGCCTTTGGCGCGTTTACTGCCAACACGCGAATTTCGCCTCGTGTAGCTACACAAATGATCGGTCTTGGTCTGATTGAAGCCATCGAAGAGGCCGATATTTTAAAATACGAAGACCCCAAGGATCAAAATGCCGACGGCATTTCGGGCCGAGCTAATTTCGTGCTCGATATTCAATCTGGCCAAACTCGACTGGGACGCTTTGGCTGGAAAGCATCACAACCAAGTCTCCGTCAGCAGAATGCGGCAGCTTTCGCTGGAGATCTAGGTCTCACCACATCTCTTTTTCCCACGGAAAATTGCCCCCCGACGCAGTTACTATGTCTACAGGCTCCAAACGGTGGAGCTCCCGAAATTGGCGAAAACATTCTCGATCGCCTAACTCTTTACACACAAACGTTAGGCGTTCCAGCACGCCGAGATCCTACAAATCCTTCGGTGGTGCGCGGAGAAAAATTATTTTTGCAAATTCGCTGTGATAGCTGCCACACGCCCTCCTACCAAACCGGCGTCACTCACGAAATTCCTTTTTTACACAACCAAGTCATTTACCCTTACTCCGATTTTCTACTGCACGATATGGGGCCAGAGCTGGCGGACCATAGACCCGATGGCCTTGCCAACGGGCGCGAGTGGCGAACACAGCCTTTATGGGGCATTGGTTTGATTCCGGTGGTGAATGACCATCAAAATCTTTTACATGATGCTCGAGCGCAAAATGTGGAAGAGGCCATTTTGTGGCACGGCGGAGAAGCTGCGGCTGCCAGAGATGCTTTTAAGAAGCTAAATGAACAATCGAGAATCGACGTCATTGCATTTATAAATAGTCTTTAAAAAATCACTTCGACTGAAGGAGCGCCAATGAAAAATCTAATCACCATGGCTTTGTTATTTCTCGCAACGGTTTCCTATGCTCAATCCACATCGCAGCTTTATGATGAGTTTTTGCAGCGCGAGCAAATAAAGTTGTCCCAGGCAGAAGGCAACGTCATGCAATTTTTAAAAAGTGCAGCTCAATACGAAGTGCGAAATATTTTGCAGCTCGAAGTTCTTGGCTCCACAACCAATTTTGTTTTGCGCGATCGAAATGGCGATATTTGTTTTGGCGATGCCACACTCCAAGCCCTCCGGTGCAAAAACGAAATCGGCATCACGAGCAGCAACTATGACAACGAGGGCACGTCCACGCTTCCCGAAGTTGTAATAAACGAAGCTGCACCGGCACTTTACAACGAATACGTAAATCGGGATCAAGTAAAGTTGTCACTGCCAGAAATCGCGGCGATCCAATATTTAAAATCCTCTGTAGCTTACGAAGTACGAAATGTGATTGAACTCGAAATTTTAAATCCACCGACGACGTTTGTTTTTCGCGACCGTAGCGGAGATATCTGTTTTGGCGATATCTCAAAACGCCTGCTCCGTTGTAAAAACGAAATCGGTATCACTGGTGTCACTTATCAAGGCGACGGCGACTAAAAGGGCCTGGCACCTTTTAGTTTCCGCAGCCGTAGTCTTCGGCATAGTCGCGGATACGACCAGCAAGTTCACGCACTCTTGATTTGCCAACACCATGGGGAAGGCTTGAGTACCATTCGGCCGCTTTATCGCCACTCCAGCAACTGATTTGAGTTTGTGCCGCAGCTGCCACCCAAACGGAGGCGTCGACGCCATACCAGCAATGCACGAGGACCTTTTGACCCAATTGAACATCGCTCACGACGCTTTGAACCGTTGAACTTTTGTCCCACGAAGCACTTTTGTAAACAATGGATCCACGAGAACACTGAATCGTTCGTGCACGCGCTCCACCGTAACCAAAATAGACTTTGCTGTAGCCTTGTTCACAGAGATCGATGAGAGCAGAATCACTCAACTCTTCACGACTCGTAGCACCCGACGTGTAAAGCTTTTCTGAAATAACAGTTTTTAAATTTTCTACGTCCGCAGCCACTGCGAACTGGGTACAAAATAAAACATAAAATACAGCAGCCATCGAAGTTTTCATAAAGCAATCTCCTCTATCTTTAAGACCTAAACCGACCTGCATTGATATGCTGCGAATGGCACGGCGAAGCAAGGAATTTTTGCAATGAAACCCCTCCAACATCGTCACCGATGTTGGAGGATGAAAACTTTACGTGATTTACAACTTTT
>JANOYW010000020.1:0-49097 GCA_031429075.1 Bdellovibrionales bacterium
GCCCGTTGTACCTGATGTGTAGACAATGACGGCGGTATCTTCGGCATTGGATTGGTAGGTTTTAAAAACAGGAGATTGTATCGCCATAAAACCGCCCAAAGTCGCCGTTTCTTCAATGGATGAGGACCACAAGAGAAGGACGAGGTGCAAAGTTTCCTGATTTAACTTTAGTTCTTAAAGATGGCGCGACTTATAGAAAGGTTGCGCTTGAACTTGAGCTATCAAAAAAGAACTTTGATCGCTGCAAAAAGATGATGCTTAGTTATTCAAACAAAAAAAACATTGATGTTGTTGTTTACATAGCAGAGCAAAAAGGAATCTTTGATCGAATTGCTAGAGCCATGAAGGACGTTAACTACCCGAGTTGGGAGCGTCCCGTTGGATTCAGTCACCTCAAGGACTGGGAGACTGATCCAATGAACGCTCCAATCTACTTGAGCAATGGCGTGTGCTCTTTAAGTGATTGGATCAATCCAAAAAAATGACAGTTTGTCCAAATCATAAATGCAATGTTCATACAATTTCATTGCATGAATAGATTGGGATTTTGAGATTCTTTTTTGAGAACAAAAGAGACTAAAAACAAAGACTTACCCACCGCCTCACTTTATAAATTCTGCCCCTGATCGACCCAAGACCCCTCCCACCCAACGAGTTGATTGGAAGGGGTCTTGGGTCTGGGGCAGATAAAGATCGGCGGTGGGTAATAGGAGATATTATGGATAATTTAAAATTAAAAAAAGAAAAAGAAGAAAACAAAACGGCCAGTGCAGTCATACAAAGTGAGGGGTTTCAAAAACGTGAGGGAGTAAATGAAGAAGTCATGGATTTCAGTCGTGGGGGCCGTGAAGTGTTTCGGGTCGTCATTTCAAAGGATTCTAATGATGCGCTTGAATCTCTTTTAAAAAAATGCACCGAAGGTTTTGAAAGCGGATCTATTTCAAAGTCAGATATCGCAAACTACATTTTTCAAAATATAAATAAGTTTTTCCAAGACAGCGATATTAAGAATCTTAGAGCCGCCCATTTCGATGAGAAAAAGATGTTAAGCTCAATGTTAAGAGCTGATTCAGATTTGCCGCTAGAACTTCGACAAGCGATTCGTTCACACTTTGGTATTACAGCCGAGCGCGATAAAAAACGATCCTCAAAAAGTAGCGAAATCATTTAACAATTTGAATCTTAAGATTACTGAGCCAGTCCTCAATTGGCCTTGAACGGCCAAATATTCGGGAGTAATATGGATTTAAGAAAGTTAGAGTCGAAAGACTCAGGGTTCTTTGAAAATAAAATAGCGCAAGAGTGGGTATGTACTAAGTCTGCTGCTGTGATTCTTGGAATCTCCCCTAACGCCTTACGAATTCGTAAGCACAGAGGAGAAATCGAGTGTCGCTATTTCGGTAAACAACTGCGATTCAATGTGAATTATCTTCTTTCACTTTTTCGTGAACAACGAAAAACTTAAAAGGAGTAATTTATGGGAATTAAAAAAGTTATTGAAAATGGTAAGACTCAGTACGAAGTTATTGTAAAAGTTAGAGACAAATCTGGTAAGCAGATTACGAAGAAGAAAAAAGGCTTTACGAGCGAAGCCGCTGCAAAGCGCGCGGAGCTTGATTTTAAAATGGAGCTTGAAGGTCATAGATCAAAAGTGACTTGGGCTAAGTGGATTGAGCGTGTGATGGAGAAGTATAAGGTTGAGTATCGTCATTCGACCTATCACAACTACAGACATTGCTTGAACAAGTGGTTCAATCCTTTATGGGACAAAAAGTTCGTAGACGAAATCAAGCCTAGCGACGTTCATAGCGCGGTCTTTGAAGGTGCAGCTATCTGTTCTAGCTACACTCAAAGAGGTCTTTTAAAAATCGTAAAGCGTGTTTTTAATCTCGCCATTGAAGAGGGTATATTAGTCAGAAACCCTGCTGTAGGAATTCGGGTCAGATGTGCAGAGGCCAATCAAGCCGTGCTCAACAAAAATGAAGTTGAGATTCTCTTGAAAAAAGCAAAGCAGTTTGAACACCGATTTTTTCCTCACTGGACCCTTGCTCTCCTTACGGGGATGAGGTCAGGAGAACTTTTTAGCCTCCGATGGACGGATGTTGATTTAGTGACGGGAAAGATTTCTATCAATAAGGCGTGGACTCGCTACAACGGCGAGGGTCCAACGAAGACCGCAAAAGCTAGGATTTGTCCTATTTCCAATGAGTGCCGCAAGTTTCTTCAGGAACTTAAGCTAAGATACAGTGCCGATTCCGAATACGTCCTTCCCCGTCTATGGGAATGGGTTCAAGGGGATCAGGCTAAGGTTTTAAAAAGTTTCTGTGAAGAGATCGGCATTACACCGATAAAGTTTCACGATTTAAGGGCTACATTTATTACGCAGATGCTAAATAATGGAGTGCCGCTTTCTAAGGTTATGGCGATTGTGGGCCATTCTTCTTTAAAGACAACTCAAGGTTACTTACGTTTATCAGGTAAGGATGTTGAGGGTGCAACGGAGGAGCTAAATATAGCGATTCCAGTGATTGAAGAGAATCATTCAAACGTTTTTGAGCTTAGAAGGGGCTAGAATTAAATAGGTGACTTCCGGTGACCCAAAGTGCTATTTTTTAAGGAAACCAAGGGTTTGGGTTGCCGCAGAGTCACCCATCCATTTCGCGCCAAGGGCGCTCACGGATATCGGATATCCGAAATCGTGATATCAGATATCGGTACTGAAATCAGAAATCAATTGGTCGCTCCGCTCCTGGATGGGGCTCCAGGACTCGAACCTGAGCGCAGCGAATTTAATTGGACGAGTCCTGAAAAAGAAATCGAAGCGAAATTCACGAATCGTAAACTATGTCAGTTTGTTATGTCTTAAACGTAATAAACTCCAAACCCCAGAAGAACCATGATCCCGATGACTTTCATCATGCTCATTTTTAAAATGAAAGTAAGAGCCACGGCGATGAGTGCTAAAATTAAAGACTTTAGATCAAGTGTCGCGATATCCGGAACGTGTACATTCAAGGGGCCGAACGACTTTTCCTCAACAGTTTTAAAAACCACGTGCAAAGCAAACCAAATGGCAAGATTGAGAACGACTCCAACGACGGCTGCGGTAATCGCGGAAAGAGCGCGGCTTAAATGTTTATTGTTTCGAAGGTGCTCCACGTAAGGTGCACCTAAAAAGATCCATAAAAAACATGGAACAAAAGTCACCCATGTGGTGACAATGGACGCGATCACTCCTGCCCATACTGGAGAGAGGGACATTCCGCCACCTTCTGCTGCACGAAAGGCACCCATGAAACCCACAAACTGTACGACTTGAATCAACGGTCCTGGTGTGGTCTCTGCCATTCCTAAGCCATCAAGCATTTCTCCAGGCTTAAGCCACCCATAATTGTCCACCGCCTGCTGTGCAATGTAAGCTAAAACAGCGTAGGCCCCTCCGAAAGTAATCACTGCGGTTTTACTAAAGAAAACACTTTGTTGGGTGAAAATATTCTCTGGACCTAAAAAGGCAAAAAGCATGAGAATAGGAATTCCCCAAAGACCGCCGAAAATAATTAAAACCTTTAGTGAGCGCAAAAAGCTTGGTGGCGCATTAGTCTGATACTGGGATAGCAGATCTTCATCATTGTCATTCGCAGCTTTATGGGGCTGTAAGGCCACAAACTGCTGAGGCGCTATTTGTCCACCGATAAATCCAGTGAGTGCAGCGGCAAGAATTACGAGAGGAAATGGCACGTCAAAAAAGAAAAGTGCGACAAAAGAAAGGGCAGATATCACAACCATTGCTTTTGTCTTTAAAGTTTTCGAACCGATTTTAAAGACGGCGCCAATCACTATGGCGATCACGGCCGGTTTAAGACCAAAAAACAGAGCGTTCACAAAACTAACTTCACCATAGAGCGCGTAGATGATGCTTAAGAATAAAATCGAAACAAACCCCGGTAAAACAAACAACGCTCCCGCGATGATGCCACCGACCCATCGGTGCATGAGCCAGCCGATATAAATGGCTAACTGTTGAGCCTCAGGGCCGGGAAGTAGCATGCAGTAGTTTAAAGCGTGAATGAACCTTGATTCGCTAATCCATTTTTTTTCATCGACTAATGTTTTGTGCATAACTGCGATCTGCCCCGCCGGACCACCGAAACTCAGAAGCGCGATTTTAACCCACACCCAAAATGCTTCTCGAAGGCTAATTGGATCTATTTTCTGCTTAAGAGCTGATGACATATAGTTTCCTCTTCAAAGCTATATTTGCTTTATTGCGTTTCCGAAGCGTTCTTCAACTTTTTCCCAGTTCACATTCTTAAAAAAGGCATCAACGTATTCTGCTGCCGCGGCTCCGTGGTCCATTTGATATGAGTGCTCATACATATCCATAATAAGTAGTGGACTCGTTTCAACGGGGGCATGCATAAAGAGTTTACCTGTCTAAAAATTAACTAAGCAAGGGTCCCTGTGCTACTTCTGCTCACGTAGAGGCTTACTACTTTTGCGCAGGTTTTATGGTTGCGGTTCTCAATCCGCACTTGTGGCATTCCGCTTGAGTCTTCTGGCCTTCGTTTCTCAAGTTTTCGTTCGATGGATATACGTCCCTTCCTAAAATTTACTGCTGGCCAAGCTGGTGCCTTACTACAAGATCGTTCGTTAATATTGGTCGCTCCGCTCCTGTTCAAAAATGGTTCAACGGTTCATCTTGAGACACATTTGGGTTGAAAAAAGCCCTACGACGATTGTTTTAGGAATGCATTTGGAGCCGAATTGGAAAAACGGCATACTTATATTTACGAATGCGAGGCTCAGCGTAATGAAACTCTCGAGGCGGGGGATATGGGTATATTCAAAAGGTTCTCAGCACGAACAATTTTTACCATAGCAATTTTTGGAAGCTTAGTGGCCGTCTCGCTGAGTTTCCAAAATTTTACCCTAGATAATTCGAATCTACGGTGGAATCCCTCTACGGGTTTTTGTGAAGAGGTCATCACTTTAAACGATGTAGCAGCGGATGGAGCGAAACTTAGACAAGGAAGTAGTGAAGCTATTCAGTTGGCTAATGGAGCTGCTATCGCGCTGGCGGTTCGGGAGTCCATAGCAAAAATCTCAGGACCAGACTCTCCGTGCTCTGGTAGACCGAATCGCTTTTTAGTTAAAATTCAATTGGGTGAGGGCACATGGCACGTGAAGGCGCAGGGTGCCGGAATGCCCACGAGCAGGAATCTTAATAGGGTAACGGCTAACGTGGCTGATTTTAGTATGATGCCGCGGAGCGGAGATCGCGCTTTGATATTTACAGGCGCCGGTCGGGATACGACGAAGCTTCTTTACAACGAATATTCGATTCCCTTCTTCGGGGTCGGAGCGAATAATCTGACAATTTCAAGAATGACCCTGCAGGCTGCAATTCCTGCCGTTTACGAAAAAGACGGCATTAAGTATACCCATGGTCGCAAAACAACCCAAGGCGAGATAATGGCGATAAATGCCTCCGAAGGATATATACTTTTACGTTTGGATGCTGGGTATCCTGAGCCCCCGGCGCTCGATGCAAGTTTCCGAGAAGAATGTGGCTTAGAAGGTCCCTCCGGGATAGTCCCTTGTGATAACATGAATGCAATTAAAAGATTCGCTCGCTCTTCATTATTAAGTCGGCCCTATTTTCCATTCACTGCTAATAAGCAAGTTCCTTTGAATGCATACTCTAGGGAAAATAATTTCCGGGTTGCCTACACCGCTTACCAAAAAGTGGACCGCCGCACTTATAAGATATTTACCGATACGAATGATTTCCGCGTTGGAGAACTTGTCGCATTGAAATCGAAGCATGCTTCTGTTTTAGTTTTCGCGTTCTATCGCGAGCTAAAGAATCTTAGGCGTGCAACCGGCAACATCAATATCGAAAATATCCGGTTTCTAGGAGAAGGGCGTGGGATATTGAAAAACGTCGAGGGCTCAAAGTACATCAACAACCGCATCGAAACCATGGAGCCCATCGGTGGTATCGAGGCGGCAATGGCTACCTGCGCGGGTGGAGTGCAGCTGCATGAAGGCCACAGCCACATTGTCGAAGGAAATTATTTTCGAAGCCTAGGAGATGATGGTATCGCGATGTTTAACCTGACCAGAATGAATGCTTTCGGAGAACTTTTAACGTCACGGATTTCTAGTAACATTATCCATAATAGTTGGAACCGAGGTATTTATCTTGAGGACCGAACTGAGACCGATGAATTCGGGACACTTTCTAACCTCAACTGCGTCGATGGATCAGGATGTGCGCGCCAGTTTGAGTTCCCGCATATTGTGCTTAGAGATAACATTCTCGACAAAAGCTACATCAATTATGCAAATTCAGGACATTACGAATGAGCTGGCAAATCGTCTATTCTCCAACCTCCTTATGGTTCCTCTACTAGACGCCGCAAAAATTAAATGTCACATTAAGGTTATGGAAAACAAAGTTTGGCGAAAATGCAGCGCCTGCAAAAAAGATATTCTGCAAAAAGCTCCCTACTATCGATGCAGTGTTTCGACTTGCAATCAAAAGCGCTTCGATTATGTATTTTGTTCGGTGAGTTGCTTTGAACGACACCTTCCTGGTGCTCGGCACAAAGACGCCGCCGCAATAAACGAAGTGGCCCCAACCACTTAATAGAAATCAATAGGAGCCCCCCATGAAAATCACTAACGATAGCGTTGTTTCATTTCACTTCACTTTAAGCGTTAACGGAAAAGCCGTGGAAAGCTCTTTTGAGAGTGAACCCTTGGTTTATCTGCACGGACGGAATGCTATTGTGCCGGGCCTCGAAGAAGCGCTTGTGGATCATGTTAAAGGCGACAAGCTGCACGTAACCCTGCCTCCCGAAAAAGCCTATGGGATGCGCAACGAAAATCTTGTACAAAAACTCCCGCTCGATCAATTTCCTAAGGATGTAGAAGTGGGCATGCAGTTTCAGGTGGATGGCCCTCAGGGACCCATGATTCTCACCGTGTCCAACGTGTCTGATAAAGAAGTCACCATCGACGCCAATCCCGAGCTGGCAGGACAAACTCTTACTTTCGAAATCGAAGTGATGGATGTGCGCACCGCCAGCAAAGAAGAGCTCGCTCACGGTCACGTGCATGGCCCCGGTGGCCATCACCATGGGTAGTCTGTGACGACGATCTACATCGATGCCGATGCCTGCCCCGTTAAAGAGGAAACCTACAAAGTGGCCGCACGCTACAAATTAAAAGTGGTGGTCGTTGCAAATCAATCGATGAAGGTGCCCCTGGATCCTTTGATTCAGATGGAAGTGGTCAGCGGAAGTTTTGATGCGGCAGACGATTGGATTGTAGAGACCGCCGCGATGGGCGACATCGTTATCACCTCCGACATCCTGCTTGCGCAAAGATGTGTGGGCAAAAAAGTTCGCGCGCTGAGCCCCAAGGGCGACGAGTGGACCGAAGACAACATCGGAGGCGCGGTGGCCAGTCGCGAGCTGATGCAAAACCTGCGGCACATGGGAGAACATCGCGGCCCTGCCCCCATGGACAAACGCCATCGTTCGCAGTTTTTAAACAAGCTGGATCAGATTATTCAGTCTTTAAAAAGAGGCTCAATTTAAATATCTACAGACTTTCGTCCCAACAGCCCATTTCTCTGTTTTTCAAAATATTCGAAAATGGTAGAATGATCTCAACGTCAGAGTGAATCGAGGTTCCCATGCTTTCAATACTAATACTTCTTACTTTCAACTTGTCCAACGCGCAGATGTCGCAAGATCAGATCATGACGATGATCACCGCCCATGCGCAAAAAAATTCACTCACACAAGACACGGTGTGTGCTCAGCAAAAAAAACTACCGGAACGCAACGCCTGCCTCAGACAGCAAGTATGGCTCGATTTAAATTCAGACACCCTGGATGCCAGCCATGTTCACACACGCCCTGTGCATGCGACTCTGTTTAAAAATAGAGACGACAGCACTCACCCGTGCGCCATCGAAATGACCATCGATCCCATTAAAAAAACCATCACTCAAAACAAGCCAAAATGGAGCTGCTGGACCCCTGAAACCAGCGCGGCACCAGCGCCCAACGCCCAGTAATTAAAGTGCCTATTTTATGGCACTTCATGGATAATTTTCATACTGCATAACCGTCACTCCTGAGTGCTCAGCATCTGGCCTGGCTCTGCAATTGCAATCCAAAGTCTCCATCCAGGAGTCCCCATGAAGATCTTATTTGGTTGTCTGCTTTCTACCGTCCTCTTTTTTTCTGTGAGCTCGTTTGCTGAATTTAAAATTGTAACCAGAGCAGATTGGAATGCTGAGGCTGCTCAGACGGCGCAAATGAAGCCGGTGGATCCTCAAGCCTACAACGCCATCACCTTGCACTTCCCGGTGGCTGCCGAGCTCAACTCATGTAACTTCTCAACCGTCTTAGCTTACCAAAAAAAAATAATGACCGAGCAGGGCTTACCAGATGTTCCCTTCCAGTTTTTGATTGATAGCTGCGGCAACATTTATCAAGGGCAAGAGCTCAACACCCTACCACTGCACGCCGGCAGCACACTGGAGTTTCAACAACAGATGCTTCTTTCGTTGAATCCAAATTTTCAAAATATCGGAATTGCGCTGCTCAGTCGCAGTGCCTCAGAGCTGTCCACAGCCCAGCAGGCCGCGGCGGTGTGGTTGATTGATAACTTGCGCGGTCAATTTACGATTCAAAGTCTAATGGAGATTGAACAGCTTAAAAGATCCATTGAGCTTTGCAATTACCAGTACATAGCCAATGGCTATATCAAAACCACAAATTCTTTTGAACAAATCAAGGCCGCTAAAAAAATCCAAAAATTTTTTAAAGACGTTTTGCAAATTGGTCGGCACAACTCAATATGTACCACCAACTATTGAGCATTGGAGCTAGGTCTCGGCGTTTCCGTCTCTGCAACGGGCTCTTTATAGCCGTCGATAGGGCAACTCTTAAACAACAACTGATAACTGTCGTTAGTTTCCATGGGTCGATAACTTACTTTTGGTATCGACTTTCTTTCAGCGCCATCAAATAAATCACCTTCTGGAACAAAAATACTTCCCACACAATCCAACTTCGAAAGCTCTTCGATTTTTTCCAATGTTTTTAACGGATCATAGGTGCAACCTAAGGTTCGCTCCTGATCTCCATTACCGTATCCATTACCGGATTGTCGCCCCACATAATCAGCGATCGCTTTTTTGTATTGAGCTCCGAGGGCCCTCATCACTTCGCGTGAATTTAAGAGATCTTTATTTTGCTGGACATAATCAATGGGAATATAATCCTGTCGAAGCTCCGGAGGATTTGTCGTCGGATCGAGATAATACATTTCACAGCCACTTCGCCGACAGTTCCTGTTATTACTAAGGTCTGCTCCAGAAGCGATGTCATCATAGAGTTGGCAGTAGGGCTTCAATTCCTGGAGGTAATTAGCTATGGACGACATATCAACACCATCGCTGGCACCGGCTAATATGGGCTGGAACTCTCGCATGTTAATACCCATGCTTGGATAGTTCTTACACGTTGCCTCTACGTCCCGTATAGCACTTCGCACTTCATTTCTTGAAGCGACCATTTCGCTAATTTCCTGGGCTTGAATTCCGCGAGGTGCAGATGCGGGACCGAGGGGTTGTCTGATTTCTGTGATATCTGGCGCAGACGCGGCTCCACCGAAGTACACTCGATTTCGATCCGCAACAAAGTTATAATTTATATCTTCTATGATCTGGCGGTAGGGGTTTCCCTGCGAAGGACTCGTGTAAGTTGGGTTGTTTCTTCCCTGTCCCTGGTAACCACTCATATCTCCGAAGTATCTTGGGCGTCCGTTGTTCGTGGGCGCAGGGGTTTGTGGCGCTGCAACTGCAGCCTGCTGAGGTTGTACCTGCAGCATTTGGTCAAATGTTTGGGTATTTACCAACGAAACAGTTCCCCTATTTGAATAGGAATCCGTCTGAGGAGCCGCTTCAGTGAGAGCGCGCTCCATGGCGCTAAATACTTCGCGAAGGTCTGCTGGTACATCACTCCATTGTCGCAGATTCAATTGGCTAAGAATTTCTTTTTTTCTATTTTCAAGTCTTTCACGCATTTGGCGTAAAAGGATTCCATTCATTCTCTTGTAATGGCTTGGATACCCGTTGTTACCGTTATTTCGATTACGACCACCTGTATTAGGTACATTTGTTTGCACCTGATTTTCATAGCATTCAGCATAAAAATCTTTGATCGATGGTGTTACACCTTCCGGAGCATTTACAATCACTGACATGAGTCCGTTATTTATTGTGGTTGCGGTTCCTGTAATCTGAGCAATCTTATCACGACACTCGTTGGTGGCAGTCTCACAGGCTCTCTTCTGACGTCGCTCACCAAACCATCCACAACAAAAGCCCGACTCCACAAGTGCTGCATTTTGCTCGAGATCGTAATGTTTCACCCAACCATTGGCACCCTGAGGCGTTTGCACAAGTACCCAGCGTTGCATATCACAATCAATGGCTTGATCGATGATCGTAAACTGATCGACAATTTGCCCAGTCTGACGAAAGCCATTGAACGTGCGTCCACGGGCGATATCGGCTTCCCGCGTGCTCTGCTCCTGAGTGCTGCAAGTGGGTGGCCGACTATGCAATGGCATGGGGCTAACGCCCCGATTGAGTCGATTCATGGTGTAATTGTTGCTGTTTAAATAAATAGGTCGATACTTACCACGCTCTGGAGACCAGCCGATGGTATCTTGGAGCTCAACCATATTATTTGCAACGAAAGCACCAAAATAATTTGATCTTGGCTCTGCACCAGGCGCAAGTTGACCAGCTCGTCGCTCGACATCGCCGAGATTGTAAAGAGTTGTTAAAACATCAGGACGACCAGATATATCCACTCCTCGAGCTTGGTAAACATCCTGCGCATTTCGCATCACACCAGCAATAAGTTTCAGAGCCTCGACCGGATTCAGTCGAGCTTGTTCGACTTCTGCCATGCTTCGCGGGGGTCGCCCCTCGATCTTTGCAATGGTTGCCTCACCAATCATCGCCGCTTCAATTTTTAGCTGTCCAATTCCAACACTAAAAGTATGTCCAGCAATGGATGTGACACCGTTTTGGGCTAAGTACTCCTGAATCTCATCGCTCATTTGCACATTTAAAGTGTTTTCGGCCGCAACGGCTCCAGCAATGGCTCTGGGGTCGACACCGTACCTGGTACCAGCATCCGCGATCTCCGCATGTAAATTAGAAAGAATAAATCTCACTTCCGGCTTCACCGGGTATACTTTTCCCGCCTCATCAAACGAATAGCGGCAATACTCGTCGTAAGCGCAAAGCTCCTCGACGGTGTAGGTACGGTTTTCAGATACAGCTAAAAAAGAAAGGAATGGAAAATAGATG
Organism: Bdellovibrionales bacterium; assembly: GCA_031429075.1. GTDB lineage: Bacteria > Bdellovibrionota > Bdellovibrionia > Bdellovibrionales > JAGQZY01 > JANPLN01. Next base: position 11,411 of record JANOYW010000020.1, read on the forward strand.
AGAAGTTTAATCACAGGATCGTCTTTGCTGTTTTGTTATAAAGCCTGCAAATCTCAACAACCTGGATTTTTTTATTCGCAACCTCAAGTTTCTTTTTTGGGTACGAATGATAGAGCTTATTCACCGGCACGTTGGTTTTGTAGGCAACCACACCGAGCACTTGATAATAGGATTTTAAGTCTTCTACTTTTTCGGTTTCGATCAGGTACTGCAACATCGGTAGAGCGAGATCATCCTTGGGGCGACTGCTCAGCTCATACCAAAGATGCTGAGTTAAATCACTGCGAGACATTTGATCGAATTTTTTATGCAAAGACGATGGAACATGAGTTCGTTTGTTGTGCCATTTTTTTCCAGTGCATTGGAGTGGTTTGTAAGATGCCTCTTTGACAACGGCCCGAGTCTTCTTGGAAGATGACACATCTCTCTTTTTTAAAGATGTTGGTTTTTTTGCGGCAGCCATTTGCTTTTTAGCTATCGAGTTTTCTTTTTTTATCAAAGACGTTTCTTTTTTTGCAAAAGAAGTCAGAGGTAAAATAAGTATTAATAAAATAAGCCCAAAACAACGCATTTAATTATCCTACCTGCTCGTTCCTAAATTCTCAATAACCCCAAAGTCTCATTGTGCAGTTGTCGCTCCTGGAGTTTCGTCCAGTCGAGACGCACATTGAGTGACCGTGGGATTTAAAATCCAATTCAGACTTTGTCGCCAATCGATCATGCGAATCGGCGTGCCATGCCCCCCGTTATTATAAGTTGTGTACTGAACGGGGTAGCCCGAGCCCGATGCGAGACTTCGCGCATTGGCTTCGATCACTCCTGCCGGTAAAATTTTATCGCGAGATCCATGGGCGTACACAATGGGAACGCGGCGTTCATGGGCGGGTGTATTGTTAGAGGTTAAGTTTTCAGCCGTGCCAACCATCACAATACCACCCAGCTGGTTTGCCGTTTCTCTTCGATCTGCAAGCTGGCGACAGATACTTCCGCCTGCCGAAGCACAGGCCAAAACAATCTTGGCTCGCGGCGAATTTTGTCGGATTCTTTGCATCAACGCAGCAACCCCATCGGCTCCCGCCGCATCGTGCGTCACCGTGGGACTGTAGTAAACGCCGTTGTTGCGAACCGCGAGATTTTTGAGCCGATTAAAATTACCACCAAAAGACACATCACTGTTTCCCAGCTCTCGATCGCCGCCACCGCCATGAATAAATATCACTGCAAACTCCGCATTGCGCGGATTCCCCGTCTGATAAGTGCTCAACGTTGATTGATTGCCATAGGGAATGTCTAAACTGGTCGTCTGCGGTTGAGTGAGGGTCGTATCTACCCGTGTATCAAGCGCCGTTTGCCCCGCTAAGCCGGGCTTGTCTCTTCCATTGACGTCGCGCAGTTCATCATATTCTAATCGGCGGAAGGCCCCATTACAGGATCGCGACTGACTTCTGGGCGAGCCGAAGAGTTCATCTTTAAACGGTTGGATTTTTGCCTGGGACAGTAAAAAAAATAAAATTCATCAGTCCACCTGCTAAAAGGGAGAGTCTTGTACTGGTTCACTTGTGTAAATTGGAGGAAACACCAGAGGACGAGGTCGGGGGCTCTGGGAAACTCTCAGGCTATGTCGAAATCCACCCCTTGCTTCGAGCTCTGCCCGGCATTCTTCTTCTTTTTGATAGGCGTAATCAAAGGGAACATTGAACGACGTAAAAGTGCGGCCATTGATGGTCCTTTGCACAGGCGCATTGGTTTGGTAATAGCGCTCGCTTCGTAATTTCTCTTGGGCACATCTAACAACCAGCATTTGGTTGTCGCAGTTTTCTTGAATGTTTAATCTCTCGCTCTCTGACGACGAATCCACGATTTTTATACCCGTGTTCCGCATTCCAACGGCATTGATTCGATCAAAAACTTTTTTCGAATTCTCTTGGGTCATTCGAATGCAGCCGCCAGAGGCTCGGGAGCCCAATTGCTCGTAGTAATTTTCGTCCACACCGTGGATGGCATAGCCACCTTGAAAAAAAACAGCATTGTACATTTTAGATCCCCCCCACTGGTTGGAGAGATGCAATTCGTTCATGGAGCGAGGCCTAAAATCCCCAACGGGAGTCGAAGAGCAATAGGTTTCAAAGTTGGGATTTTTGTAATTGGACTCTGCCACTTCTCGGCCTGTGGACACGGGGTAGGATCCCATCAGAACGCCTTTTTCGTAAACTCTCATCGTTTGCGCGCCTGCGGCTTTATCTACGTAAATAAAAAGGGGTTTGTTTTTTTCTTCATCGGTCAGCACGATTTGCGGGCCAGGATCGGTGACTACTGGAATATTATGGGTGACCTCACAAAATGCAAACTGGATAAAATAAAAAAAGACGATAAAACTATTCATCAGCCACCACCCTTCCTGGGTTCTTTCTTTATAATATATATAAAATTGCAATCACTTCCAGTCCGGTAATGATTCTTGTGCTTTCAGCGACACTAAGGTCGGGAATAGACTGCCGACTAAATGGGGGTCAGAGGTAAAAGAGTGTATTTTTGTTTAGTAATATCAGGCTCGGTGACATCCACTTCGACTCTATAAGGCACAAGAAGTGCCGTATCATACACAAAAAAGATCAACTGATCGTCGGTGATTTTTGGCGTAAAAATCGTGGAAAAATCTGGAATGTCCATGGCGCGAGGGCGAATCACTGGTTTTTTCGAAACTTCCGCCACCGGTTCGCCCGCAACTCTCTTTCGATAGGCCGCCTCGTAAACCAAAGGATCATCCACCACCTTGTAGCGCGAGCGATGGGAAAAATGCGTCAGCATGCGAGCGATGATCAAGGCGTTTTCTGGTTTAACCACGCCCTTCACGTTGGCAATGACGTCGCCCCAACTGTTGTAGGTGGCGTTATCGATAATGACTGTTGGGTAATTGTTTTGTGTGTAACTCAGAAGAACTGACGGAAATGAACTCATAGGTCATATTATAAGGTATTTCATCGGAATCCCATCGTTTTTTTACTGGAAAGGGTTTAAGCACCTTTAGTTTGGCGATTGCTCCAGTCTTTGATCGCCTTTTTGAATTCTTCATCCATATGTTCTGGCATTTTGATTTTGAGGACCACAATTTGATCGCCGCGGGAGTTTGTTGCAGGATCAAACACACCTTTCCCTTTCAGGCGTAATTTTTGGTCAGTGGTCACATTTGCAGGAATTTTCATCAGAATAGGACGTTCCACAGTTGGAACTTCCACTTCGGCGCCTAGCATGGCGTCGCTGAAGGACACCTTGAGCTGCGTTTCAATGTCGTTTATTCCGACTCTTTTAAAAATGGATGATGGTTTTACATTGAGCTGCACATACATGTTTTCGGGGAAACGAAGTTTTGTTCCCGATTCCACTCCTGCTGGTATTTTAACCAGCATTTTTTTTCCTCCAGGGAATTCCATTTCTTGCTCTCCTCCCAGTATTGCAACTTTAAAATCAATATCTAATTGGTAGATTTTATTTGAACGATTTATCTGTTCGTAGAGCGAACGAAGTAGATCCTCATCCATTGTTTGGTATTGACTCTCGAATGGCCCGCCACTCCCTTGGGTTTGATTGTAGGAAGAGCGACGACGAGGTGCCTGATATTTTTTTGCAGCCTCTACTTCTAATTCACCCTGGTCGAATTGAGCTCGAGCTTCGGTGGTCCCAACCTGCGCGTAAGCTGCGGTGATTTCTTTAAAACGATTCTCTGCCTTTTTATTCCCAGGATTAAGATCGGGGTGATATTTTTTTGCAAGCTTACGGTAAGTAGTTTTGATTTCACTCTGTTTGGCTTTGGGATCAACACCAAGAGCTTGATAAGGATTCGCATCCATAGATTCCTTTTGCAGTGTTCAAAGAACTCAGTATATCGCTGATGGCGGATGATTAACGCTACAGGTACTGAACCCTAAAATTTTGTAAAGAGGGCAAAATCCACTCAGCCCAGTTGCAACGGGAACAATGGCTAAAAGGAACCAAGGGTTGTTGGCGCCCCAAAACGAAAGGCTCATCAAAAAAAGTCCGACGGCAACTCGAAGGCCCCTTTCAAGAGGGTGAATATTGGTTTTCATAAATCTCCTTTTTCAAAATGAGCGCTTCCAGCGCCAATGGTTATTGAATTTAATTGGACGGAGTAGTTTATCGGAAAAGATTTTGAAAGCATTGCGCTTACACTGCAATATTTTGTTTGCGAGAGTGCAATAGCTTCAAGGACTTTTTCTTTTACAAGATCGCCCTCAAGTTTGAAGATCAGCTGAACTTCTTTAAATACAATTGGATGTCCGTCATTTGTAACCGAGGCCTCTGCCTCTATTGCAAAGGAAGTTAACGGCTGCTGATACTTTTTTAAAAGCGCAACAACATCCATTCCCGTGCACCCGCATATCGCCGCTACCAGCATTTGCTTAGGAGTTACAGCCGTTCCCTCCCCAATCGGAGCCTTAGCGTCCATGGCGACAAAAAGATCATCGACTGCGGCAGTAAAAAGCATTTTTGAAGTCCAAACTGTTTTTATTTTCATAAATCCTTCTTAGGGCGTCCTTTCCAAAAACACATTGCAAAGGTTCCTGTCTGCAAGATCAGACCCAACGCTCAAACTCGCTTTAATGACATTGGCAAAATAAAGCTTCGAGAAGAGAGCAAATACTCCTCTTGGTGGGGAAATAAATGACGACTTGATCGTTGTACTGCCTGTGACTTAAATTGTAATTTAAGCAAATTGAGTTAACGGCCGATAGTACCTAGTCGAAAGGCATGCGACTTTACATCTCATGTCTCATTTTGAAGCAAGCTCCGGAGAGAACTTATGAATCGATATATAAAAATAACGATGACGGGCTTGGGGCTATTAGGCTTACTTGTGTTGACACAAAATTTTACAAGCCTCGAATTCGACGGCGCCAACCTTACAAGCAATCAAACCTTAATGACCTGTTCGCAAGTTAAACCTCTCGTCACTGGAACATTCACGATGAAGACAAACATGGTTTACACAAGATTCATTTCAAAGGTTCCAAACGAGATCCAGGCTTTTGACTTCTCTCGCCCCAATGATGGACTTTTGCGTCCCCTGGCAATTGTCATCCATGGTGGAGGCTGGCAAAACGGCTCGAAAGATGAAGGCGGTGTTAGAAATGTGACACGGAATTTGGTGAGCAAAGGCTTTGCTGTAGCAAATTTTAATTATCCCTTGGTGAAGATGATCAACGGCGTGTGGGTTAATCAATTTCCCATACCTGTTCAAGCGCTTCGATGTGGAATGCGCTATCTCAGTAAGAACGCAGCTAAGTGGGGTATTGATAAAACACGCGTTGTTACCTACGGAGCTTCGGCCGGGGGAAATCTCTCGTCCATGTTAGCTTACGCCGGAGACGACACCTCTGGAGTTTTAGATAGTCCCGATTGCGAGCACAAACTGGAACCACTCATCCCAGTCCATGCGAGCATTACAAACTCGGGCGTTTACGCATTTCGAGTGGCCACGGCTTTTAGCCGTCCTGGCGCTCGTGCATTTCTCGGAAACGCTAACTGCGATCCACTCCTCGATCAAGAGGTACTCCTTGCGCCAGAACCAAAACAATGCCGCGATTATCGCTGGGCGCAAGCGGCAAAGGCTTCTCCTCGACAGTACATCAATGCGAGCACACCACCCACCTTTGCGATCCACAGCATCGCAGACGGAACCGTCAACTATGATCAGTTTGAATGGCTGACGAAGACCTTACAAGAATTCGAAGTGCCCTATTCAGCCGTGACGATTGACGGTACCGATCATGTTCCCAATATTTTTGATTATGCAGACACACAAAGGCGCTCCGCCATGTGCCAGATGTTTGATTTTTTAGAATCAGCGATTGGAACTTTGCCATCTCTTTAGTAGGATCATAGAAGTCCAATGATTCTAAAAATATGCGAACTCAACACCGAAAATCTTTTTATTTCCCTCGAACACTACGAGGGCGGTGGCTTTGAAAACTTAAGCGAGAGCCAATGGCGAAAACTCGCCCTTCCGCAACTGCGCAGAAAACAAAAGCCAATCAATAAAATTTGGGGACTGGTCGACGCCATCGAAGACATCAAGCCAGATATCTTGATGCTGATCGAAGTTGGCGGCAAAGAGTCGCTGGATCACTTTAATCACTACTTTTTAAAAAATGCATACACTGCGCACTTTATCGAAACGAACTCCAATCGCAGCATTGATTTGGCTTTTTTGATCAAAAAAGATTTGCGCTGGAACGCACAAGCAATGTCGAACCGTGAAACTCCGGTTAAAATTGATTCCTACAAAAATGTAGATCCTACGATTCGCTTTTCGCGAGACGTGGCGGAACTGCATCTTTTTGAAGGCTCAGAACTCAAATTGATTCTTTTATTAACCCATTTAAAATCTAAGATCAGCACCGACAAAGACTTTCAAGGTCGTGATATGCGCCGGGCCGAGGCCGCGGCCCTCAGCTCCCTGTATTTGAAACTTTGCCAGCGCTACCCCGAAGTCCCAGTGGTGGTGGGCGGCGATTTTAACTCGGACCTTAAAAGCCCGGAACTCGAGTTGTTAGCAAAAACCGATCTCACCGATTTTCATGATCTTCTCGGCAGCCCACTTGAGGCGCGTTTTTCCCAGATGCACTTCGACTATAAAGGCGTTCCTCAGCCACAGGTTCTCGATTACCTTTTAATTTCGCCGCATCTGAAAAAAAGGGTGGTGACCGAAAAGTCCCTCACTTACCGCTACAAAAGTTTTTACAATACACCCCATCCCCTACCCACCACTGTAAGCCAGCGATATCATATGCCCTCAGATCATTTCCCCCTGGTTCTGACCATTGAAATCTAAAGAGTAAAAACTGGTGATTATTTTTAACTTTCGTGTATAAACTATTGCTATAACTCATTTTCCGTTGAGGCTCCCTTGAAATTCGAAAAATTCCATCTCTCCGACGATCTCCTGCGCAATTTGAACGAAAATGGCTTTCATCGCACCACCGATATTCAATTTAAAACCATCCCGTCAGTATTGGCAGGCGAAGACGTGCTCGCGATATCGCAAACAGGAACTGGTAAAACAGCAGCTTTTGCTATTCCGCTGATCAATATCATCCATAGCAACAAAAGCAGCAAACGCAGTGTTGGGGTCAAATGCTTGATCATGGTTCCCACGCGGGAGCTCGCACAGCAAATTTGCGAAGTCTTTAATCAACTCGCCAAACACACGAAAGTAAAGCCCTATGCAGTTTTTGGTGGCGTGGAACACGATTACCAAATTCAAAAACTACAAGATGGACTCGACGTCATCATTTCAACACCGGGTCGCATGTTTGATTTGGTTCGAAATGGCTTTTTAAGTTTAAAAAATGTTGAGCATCTTGTTGTGGACGAAGCCGATCGCATGCTGGACTTGGGATTTATCGACGACATGCTCGAAGTGAAACGACTTCTTCCGCGTCGCCACCAAACGCTGTTTTTTTCGGCGACTATTAACACAAAAATTAAAAAGTTGGCTTACAACTTGATTCACCAGAATGCAATCAGAATTCAAATTTCTCCAGACGATCCGGTTTCAAAAAACATCACCCATAGCTTGGTTTTTGTAGACATGGACGATAAACGGTTTTTTCTAGCTGACTACATTCAGCAAAACACCGGAGGCAAGTTTATTGTGTTCGTGCGCACGCGGGTCCGAGCCGAACGCGTCGCCAAGGCTTTGGGGCGAGTTTCCATCGACAGCAAGACCATTCACGGCGAAAAGGACCAAGCCGATCGCGAAGAGGTGATGCACGCCTTCCGCAAAGGTCATTGTAAAATTTTGATTGCTACAGATGTGAGTGCTCGCGGCATTGATATTTCCGACGTCACCCATGTGATCAACTACGACATCCCCGAAAAACCGGAAAATTATGTGCACCGCATTGGCCGTACCGGGCGAGGTTTTAACAAAGGGATCGCGGTTTCGTTTTGCGCTCCCGAAGAAAAAGTTCAGCTAGAGGAAATAGAAAAGCTCATCAACAAGAAGATCGATATCATCAAAGTGAGCAAGATCGCCTACGAAACAACCGTTCAAGTCGGCATGCAATCAGCGACACCCGCAGGGGTGAAGTCGACAACTCAACCGACCTTTCAAACCTTACCTGCGGAGTCCGGTTTGGTCGAAGACCTCAACTTCAGCTTTAGCGAACTCATTGAACGCGAAGAAGCACTCGAAAAGCAGTTTAAAAAAAGTAAGACTAAAAATCGCAAGAAATAATATTTCAGGCGAATTTTTATAGAAAATTGCTTTGAGATAGTTTACTCTTTTGATATGGACGAGCGTTATTCTTTATATGATCTTGGAACCCAAACAATTATTGAGAACCTCAACTGGACTCAATGCCACTCGTTATGTTTAATTTTAGATAAAATTAATTACAAAAATTTTTATTATTTATCTTCAAAAGAAAACAAGTGGATTCCTTTGGATATGGAAATTGGAAATATTCTAAAAAGCACAAAGAATCTCTACAGAACGATTCCAGTCCCTTCTGATGAACTCGATGACAAAACGAAGGTCACGCACCAGCTCATGGATATTCCCACGGACAGACGCTCTCACCCTCGATTTAATAAGTCCTTCGAAATGACCCTAGATATTGAAGGGATTTTTAGAAAAGTAAATACAGTTGATGTTTCATTGAGTGGCTTTAAGATAACAGAAATTCTCGAAGCACCCAAAAAAAACGCCTTCATCATGATCTTCCTAAAAAAAGATAAAGACGTTATTGAGTTTAAAGCTAAGCCTGTTTTGAAGTATGGCTTTAACTTTGATTCTTTCCAAATTATCAGCAGCAATAATCTCCCGCTATGGAAACGAATCGTCGAAGAACCTTAAAACTTGCACGCAGAAGCTCGTAGGCTCTTGAACTTAGGTTCTGCGACAGAAGCACCGTGCCCATCAATAGTTTCACCCTTCACGTTGTAATACGGAGGCGAGCTGGCCTCGAAGGCTTGCACACCGTCTACAAGACCAATGTAGGCTGCACCTTGATTGAAAGAACTATAGTTGTCGTCTTCCTTGGTAATAAACTGGCCCATATTTACAATTGGCGTTGCCGTTCCCGGAACTCGAAACCAATCGGCAATAGGTGTGACGCTAGGATTCACTGTGTCGTCCACATCGTAGGGCGAACCCAACATACACACAAACTTCACTCCGAAATTTTTTGCGATGTAGTAAGCTTGGTTTCCACCTTGCGAGTGTCCACTCACTTTAACATCAACCCAGGTAAATGTTTGCGGTTGAATGTTTGAGGGCAATGGGAAATTGGCAATAGACTTTAAATACGTTAACAAAACCTCGATTCGATATTCGATGCTGTTGTACTCGTCTGTTGTTCGCAAAGGAGTATAATCAATCCCGGTTAAAACTTCGGCGCGAGCCTCTCCCGCACAATTGTTTCTACTTTTTCCAGTGCCATTCATACAAGTATCGTTGATGCTAAATCGATTGTCGTATGCGATTTGTATCACAACATACCCTTGTTCCAAAAGCTCGTTAAGCCAAGTGGACGTTGGAAAGTCTGTCTTGGATTGATCGTAGGGTCTGCCATAGGTTCCGGTGAAGTGAATCCATAACCCACGATCAGAGCGATAACTTTTGGGAACAGCCACCACATGATAACCGAAGCCGAAAGCTTTATCCTGAGCAGTGGCCGTGCCATAGACGTCTTTTGTTTTAGCATCTAAACGGCTTGGTTTAACAGCACACAAGGATCCCGAGGCAACATCGAGCTTATCGTCGCAAAACGACAAATCTAAACTTTGATCGCCCCCTTGAGAATCGCCATTGCCTGAGCCGTCGTTCACGGGATCTTGTCCTTGCGCACTGGGGCTCTGCGTGTCCGTACTCATGGAATTGCTGCAGTTGGTGTAACAAACTGCGATCATCATAAGAAGGACTATCTGAATGCTAGTTTTAAATATTTTTATCATTTTATTTCCCCATTCTATTCGGTCTTTAGATGAAGACGCTGGAGAACTAAAAAAGTTGCGCCTTCTTTTATAAAAGATTCTCATTGTTAGATGATTCAAAATGAGACAACTTTTTATGTTCATGACTGCTCTGCTTATTTGTTCATGACTTAAGGGGCAACTGAAGCTAAGTTCTATCCATGGCGATTTCCACTCATCTGTATCGTTTTAAAATAGAACTGGCTGATATTTCGCGTGCCGTTTACGCAACTTTGGATTTTCGCGTGGCCCAACATCCCTCAGAGTCCTTGGAATACCTGCTCACTCGTGTTCTCGCCTACACCCTCAACTATCAAGAGGGACTTAATTTTTCGGCAGAAGGCTTACACAACCCTGATGAGCCGTGCCTGCGTATTGCAAGTTCGTTTGGAGGAGATCTTTTGTGGATTGAGATCGGGAACCCCAGTGCTAAAAAACTTCATAAAGCTTCTAAAGCGTCTAAAAAAGTAAAGGTGTACACTTATAAAAATCCAAAGCCTCTGATTGAAGACATGCAAAACAACAACGTGCATCGCTCCGAGGACATTGAAATTTACGCCATTCCGTCAGCTTTTTTAGAAAAGCTCGCGGCGCTAATCTCGCGAGAATCGCAGTGGATGGTGACTCACAACGAGGGATCGCTGATGGTTGTGAGTGATGATGTGACAGTTGAGGGTGAGCTCAATAAAGCCAATTAAAACATTGTTTCTTAAACTTTACCCATGGTGAGCACCTCTGCGTGGTAGCGAATATGCGACTCGATGAACGAGGAAATAAAGTAATAGCTATGATCGTAACCTTCGCGAAGATTTAGCGAGAGAGCCTGCCCTTTATCCTCGCAAACTCTTTGAAAGTTTTCTGGCAGTAGCTGCCTTTTTTCGTAAAACTCATCTGCGACTCCTTGATCGATTAAAATCTTCGCGCGATGCCGACTTCCGTTTTGCACAAGCGCAGTGGCATCGTACTTGAGCCACTCGCTTTCCTCAGCACCCAAGTATCCTGCCAACGCTTTTTGTCCCCACGCGGACTGGGTGGGGTTTGCGATGGGCGCAAAGGCCGAAATAGATTGAAATTTTTCGGGTGCCTTTAGCCCCACAATAAGAGCGCCGTGTCCCCCCATGGAGTGACCCATGATAGAAATTTTATTGCGTGGGATCTTGAATTGATTTTGTAAAAGTTCATGCAGTTCTTCGCTGATGTACGAAAACATTCTGTAATGGTCTTTGTAGTCAGTCACCGTGGCATCTACGTAGAAACTAGCACCCGAACCGAAATCATAGGAGTCGTGCTCTCCTGAAAGCTGAAGACCACGCGGCGAAGTGTCTGGGCAAATCACCATCAAGCCATGATTTTGTAAATATCTTTGAGCTCCAGCCTTCGTAATGAAATTTTCCTCGGTGCAAGTGAGCCCCGAAAGCCAAATCAAAGCTCCATGAACTTCGCCCTCGGGAACGAAGGTAGAAAACTTCATTTGAGATTTGGTCGACGAAGAGGAGTGCTCCCAAAACTGCGTATGACCTTCAAACGTTTTATGAGATTTTAATAATTTTACGTCATTCATAAATCAAACTTTATCACGGAACGAATACTTTTTCCTGCATGCATGTAATCAAATGCTTTATTTATATCTTTGAGAGGCATCGTAAAGGTGACCATATCATCAATGTTAATATCGCCCGACATGTACTGATCTACATACTTTGGAAGCTCCGTGCGTCCTTTTACGCCGCCGAAGGCTGAGCCTTTCCAAACGCGGCCAGTAACAAGCTGAAAGGGTCGTGTGGAAATCTCTTGTCCCGCACCAGCAACACCGATCACAATGGACTGCCCCCAGCCGCGATGGGCGCACTCCAAAGCTGCCCGCATCAAGGCGGTGCTGCCAACACACTCAAAAGAGTAATCCACGCCCCACTCCGTCATCTCAACAATAACCTGTTGAATGGGCTTGTCGAATTTTTTTGGATTTACAAAATCAGTGGCTCCAAGTTTTCGTGCGAACTCTTCTTTTCCATCGTTGATATCAATGGCGATGATGCGCGAGGCACCTGCCATTCGTGCGCCTTGAATAACTGATAATCCAATACCACCAAGGCCAAAAACAGCCACGGTGGCGCCTTTTTCAACTTTTGCCGTATTCAATACAGCGCCAATTCCCGTTGTCACTCCACAACCTAAAAGACATATCTTATCTAGCGGTGCCGCAGGATTCACTTTTGCAAGGGCAATCTCTGGAACCACCGTGTATTCGGCAAAAGTGGAGCAACCCATGTAGTGAAAAATCGGTTTTCCATCTTTCGAAAATCGCGACGTCCCGTCGGGCATCAGGCCTTTTCCTTGCGTGGCACGAATGCGAACACAAAGATTGGTTTTTCCCGACAAACAAAATTTACATTCCTTGCACTCCGGAGTGTAGAGCGGAATTACATGATCGCCTTTTTTTAAACTGGTCACTCCCTCACCCAGTTCCATCACAATTCCACCGCCCTCATGGCCAAGAATCACAGGGAAAAGCCCCTCAGGATCTTCTCCTGAAAGCGTAAAAGCGTCTGTATGGCAAACACCGGTGGCCATAATTTTTACTAAAACTTCACCTTTACGCGGGCCTTCGAGATCCACCTCTTCGATACTGAGTGGGGCTCCAGCTTTCCAGGCAACAGCGGCTTTTACTTTCATGGTAACTCCTTAAAAATGAGTGCACTCGTCAAAGGGCAAATGAAGCTTTCTTCTAACACACTTCAATCGATAGGCAAACCTTCAAGACCGACATCCATCGACATTCGTTTGATTTTGAAATGCGCCTTTGATAAGCTCGTAGCACTATGAATAAATTTTACTCTTTTGTTTTTCTCATTGGTTTTTCGCTCACCACATCCTGCTCTACCCTCACCAAAGAACCTTCGGATGCAGAAATTAACTCTTTGGCTGCAAAGGCCTATAGCGATGTGAAAAGTAAATCTAAAATTTCGCAAAATCGCGAGTGGACGGAGATGGTCCGTCGGGTTTCGCAGCGAATCGCTGCGGCGTCTGGCGAAAATTTTAAATGGGAATATATTTTAATCGACAGCCCCGAAGTGAACGCCTGGTGCATGCCCGGTGGAAAAATGGCCGTTTACACAGGGATTATGCCGGTTTTAAAAACCGAGGGGGCCCTGGCCGCGGTGATGGGACATGAAGTGGCCCACGCCACTCTTCGCCATGGCAAAGAGGGCTACTCCCGAGCCGTCAAAGGAAACATTGCCGGCGCCGTGCTCGGCGGCGCCGCCATCATCGGTGGGCAACTTTTGTGTAAAACCGACACCTGTAAAAAAATATCCACTTTGGGTGGAGCCGCTGCAGGGCTTGCTGTGACATTCTTCCAGCGAAAGTACGGCCGTGCCGACGAAACCAGCGCAGACAAAGAAGGACAATTATACATGGCTCGCGCTGGCTATGATCCTGCCGAAGCCGTGGAAGTTTGGAAGCGTATGGCTGCCAATAAAAAAGGGGGCGCTCCTCCCGAAATCTTATCAACCCATCCTGCGGACGACCGTCGCCGGGATCAACTTCAAGGGTGGCTACCGACGGCGCAAAAAATCTACGAACAAGCTCCTCAGAAATATGGAATTGGCGAAGACATTCGTTAGTAAAAAATTATTATGAGAAAAGTTTCGGTAATCATTCCTGTTTACAACCGCACTACCGAACTCCGTCGCGCCATTCAATCAGTTTTGCTCCAATCTTACGAGGACTACGAACTTATTGTCGTCGACGATCACTCTGATGTTCACCTTGCATCTGATATCAAGTCGGTGGTTTTAGAAATTCCTGCACACATCACATCTCGCCTTCTGACAGCGGAAGGCAAGGGCGTGAGTGCGGCTCGCAACACGGGGATCTGTGCAGCGCAGGGAGACGTTATTGCGTTTCTCGATTCGGATGATGAATGGCTTGCAACAAAATTAGCCAAACAGGTGGATTTTCTCAACATGTATTCAGAATTTTCCATCGTTCACAGCAACGAAACCTGGCTGCGCAACCATAGGCCTGCGAAACAATCGACGAAGCATCAAAAAAGCGGCGGCGATATTTTTATCACTTGCACAAAGCTTTGTGTCGTTGCCCCCTCAACTGTTATGTTACGCAAAAGTCTTCTCGATCGAGTCGGGTTGTTTGATGAAAGTTTTGTTGTCTGCGAGGATTTTGATCTGTGGTTGCGAATCACGGCTAGAGACTCCGTTGGTTTTTTACCAGAAGCACTCACCATCAAACACGGCGGGCACAAGGACCAACTCTCCCTACAGCATCACTCCATGGATCTTTGGCGACTGCGCGCACTCGTTAAACACGTCAACAGCGAGCATTTAGACAACAACAAAAAAACAGCCGTTAAAGAAAGCATGATTGAAAAAGCTGAAATCCTCCTCAAGGGTTTTAAAAAACACAACAATTATGTTCACCTTGAGGAAGTACAAAAATATTTGGATCTTTGCCGAAATTAAATCTCAGCGCAATTGTTGATCGCGTTCATCGCGCTAGTACCTATCGCACTAACGAAATATCAAACCGGCCGACTAAACCGTCGTTCAAAAGACCAGCCGAATCCTCTTCAAACTCCACAACGAGTTTTTTGCGCTGTTCGTCTGAAATATTTTTTGTCTGTAGCAAAAAATCTTTTTCGTTTAATTCTTGAATCCAATCGTTATTGGCAATGTTTTTTCCGGCAAAATACATCTGGGTCACGAGCTGCGGGTAACCGATGGCGCTCACCATAAAATGAATATGCGGCGGCCGGTACCAATTGGCCTCCAGATCGGCTGGGTAAAACCCGGGAATAATAGTTTTAAACTGGTAATTTCCGTCTTGATCTGTGGTTGCCTTTCCCCAGTATTGAAATGCCGAGTCTAACTCACGCTCAATCACTTCACCGGTCTTTGGATGTACGAAATCGTGATTGGCTCCATCGCCCACATGATTGTAGCGTCCACTTTCCGAAGCTTGCCAAATGATGACGGTGGCATTTGGCAACGGCTTGCAGTCCATGTTGGTCACTTTTCCCCGCACGTAAACAATCTGCCCCTGGGCCTGGCCCGAAAGTCCTTGCACCACCGTCAGGTCACTGTCGTTGGCCAAATAAATGGGTGTGGTTGGATTTTTGTTCTCCGTGACTGGTAGCTCGGGCGTGCCAGGCCTTGGAAAAAACGGTCCTAACGGCTGTTGAGCGCTGTTTAACTTGCAAAGCTCCGCCAGTGCTTGACTGGCAGTGAGTGTTCCCACTGTGCCTGCGCCAATTTTAAAAAAACTTCGTCGTGATACATTTTTTAGTAAAACATTTTTCATAGATACCCCCCGGTCATCCTTCATTGTTTTGCGTGTCGTGTGACGATTCGCTTGAGAATGTTGTATAACGGTGTCTACGATTTAAAAAATGAATTAAAGACTACTTTATCATTACTTTTTTTTATGATGAGAAATGGGAATTCGCTATTACCAAGAATAAGTGGCGGTGGAATTAAAAGAATGAAGGGCGCTCGAACTAGCGCTCGAATTTTCGGAGTCGTAGCGCGCGCCTTGCATTTCGAAGGACCACTTTTTTCGCAGGCGATAACCAACTCGCAGACCAAGACCGTTGGTGCGCAATTGATCCAGTGAGGAAACATTGGAAGAAAGATCCAGCCCAAAGTGCCACTTGCGTCGAAAATAGGTCAAACCCAGATCGGTGTCTTCCTTGGTCAACGTCCCCGCCATGTTTAACACTTCGGCCGCGATAAAGCGCGTTCGTAAGCCTTGCGCGTAATCTTCCATGGGCGTGTTGTAATTGTGGAATCGATACGAAGCTCGCAGTGAAAAGTTCCGCGACAGCTGAACATCCCCAGCCAGTAAAATACTGTTGTCGGACACCGTCGATTTTTTATCACTCCACAACAAAACCGGCAGCTCGTTAAATGTAATGAGTTGCAGCCCGTATTCAACGGTCCACATCCACCGGGCGCCGGTCCAAGTTGCGGCCCCTCGTGCGCCGTAGGCCGAAACCGCGTCTTCAGAGGTCCAACCGTCTACTGACCCTTGAAAGCTCCAGTCGCTGAGTGGATCCGAGCTTAGCGAAACACTGGCACTGTTTAAGGACAACGTGCCCTCTTCAACGGTGTTTGGCATCGCCACCGTCTCTAACGAAACACCCAGTATTTTATTGTTGGCAAGAGTGAGCCCTGCATTGATACCCGCAGAGTAGGACTCGATGTCCGTAAAACCTCCGCGAACAGAAGCGTAGGAAGGGATTGAAAAACCATAGGTCTCAGCCCTCGCGGTCAATGAAAATAGCAACCCCAGAACTGCAAACAACAATGGCATTAATTGCCTTGCCGCTGAAAGCGCCGTCGTAATCCGTCCCGTTGCGCAGGGGTCATTCGCTGCCAACGCTGTAAACGTTCGCGGATGATTTGTTGTTTTTCTGGCGTAAATTTTCGAAAGCGCGTGTGCATTTGTCTCAGCTTGTCGCGGTTTTGCGCGGACATTTTTTTCCAGCGCATCAATCCTTCGCGAAGTTGCTTTTGACGATCCGGCGAAAGTTGCTGATAACGTTTTTGCGCTTCCACCAAACGAGCGCGTCGCTCGGGAGTCATCTGCTTAAACTGGGCCCAGCGCTCTTGCACGAGCTTTTGCTGCTCTGGAGTGAGTTTATTCCAGCGTTCCATGGCTGCGCCGTTGCTGGCGCCGGTGGCATCGTCCTCGGCTCGCAGAGCACGAGTGACAATGATCGCTGGTACAGAAATGGCGCATATGTTTAGAAATCTTCGGCGATCCATTCCTCGTCCTCCTTGTTTGCGGTTTTTGCTTCGTCAGCTTTTTTAATCACATCAAGATCCTCAACCACTTCCCAGTCTTTCTCGTTTTCGAGAACATCCAGCACGAGGAGTAAATCGATATTTTTTAGCATTTCGGGATCTAACTGTTCCATTGTTCCAACACCTCAAGGTTTTCGAGCAATTCAAAATCTTCCAAAATCGCAAACATTTCATCGTCAACATCAACGCCCTCGAAGGCCGTTTGAAACGCCGACTGCAAAGCCATATCCCCTAGCTCCCCGTTGTCTTGTGGCGGAAGCTCGGACGTGAGTGGTCTCGACTTCCAAAAAGCCACCGCACCCAAGGCTCCCATGGTGGCTGGAACAAACCATGCCAGCCAAATGCGACGTCTTTGAGCGCGAAGCGCCTGCAGTTCCACCTGCACGGAGCGCGCAATTCTGGTGTCGAGTTCTTTACCGGTTTCTTCAGAAAGTAAATCATCCCAAATATTCATAACGAACCTCGCTTTTCGAGCAAAGTTTTGCGTGCACGAAAAATCAAGGCCTTCACCGCCGACTCTGTGGTGGCTAGTTCCCGAGCAATGTCTTCGTAAGACATGTTTTCAGAAACAAAAAAGAGCAGCGCCAAACGCTGTTCTTCGGGAAGTTCGTCCATGGATTTTTTTAGTTTTGAAAGTTCAAACCCGCGAAGCAAACTGTTCTCGGTTTCTTTGGGATCAAAGCCCACAGTTTCGTTTTCCGATATTCCCTGTGCATCCACTGTTGCCATGCGCTTGTGGGAGCGCAGATGGCTGATGGATTGGTTTCGCACGATGGTTAACAGCCAGCCTTTCACGCTGCCTTCGCCGCGGTAGGCGGACGCAAGCTTCACAATCTTTACCCAAACATCCTGCGAAATATCTTCGGCGGTCGCGCGCTGGCGCACGATTTTAAAACTGTAACCAAAAACGATTTTAGAATACCGTTGGTACAGGGTATGGAACGCGGTAGAATTTCCTTGCGCAATCAATGTCATAAGTTCACCGTCTGTTTTGGATTCCATCCCCTTATCTTAGGAATGAAATCCGGTTCTCTCAAGCTCTACTTTCATTTCCTTAGTAAGTTCCGGTAATGTGGCTCGGAGCTTTGTAAACCACTTTACCCGTTGCATCTCGTTCAAAAGTACTTAGAGACTCAAAAACTCTAAAGGCTGAGCTAAAATCCATGCGTGTGCCCATTAAAGAATGCCGCCCATAACTGGACTCATACACTTGCAGACGGATGTTCGAGGCAGGAAAGGTGTAAAGAATTTTTTTGGAAAAATAACCGATTGTGGTGGTGACGGCTGTGTTCGCCGTTCCCACGCGATTTTCGAAAAGCGAAACAAAAAGCTCCTCCGTGTTTGGGCCTCCGATCACTCGCCCCGTGTCTCCCAGCGAATAGGGTCCTCCACCAAATGAGCCATAGGGCATGAGTCCATCACCCGAAACCGTGGGCGTTGTGCAACCAGCGGTTGGGCAATCAGGTGTGGGAGCGTCTTTTCCCACCATCAGAGTGAGAGAAAAAGCCGCGTTTCCAATATCTCCGCAAGCTTCTCTGCCCTGTAATCCTGCGGCCACTTCGTAAGGAAGCGCCGAGATGGCAGCAGTAAAAGCCGCAACTTTGCCAAGTTCTGGAACAGAAGAATTGCCTGCATTACAAGCAAGACGCATGGTCATCATACCGCCGTTGGATGCTCCGCTGATATAAACACGATTTACATCCACAAGGGCTGCCTCTTGCGTTTTAATAGCCGCAATCAAGCGATCCATATAGCCAACGTCATCACGGTTTTCAGCGGCGCCTGCAAACCCGGGCGAGGGAACTCGTCCGTCTTCCCAGTGCCGAGACCCAAAGGGATGGTTGAAGTTATCGAGCACACCACTTGGAAATACGAGCATAAATGGAAGGCTGTTTGCTGCAGACACAGCTGGTGGCCGGCAACTCGCTCCAGCGGAATTGACGTACCCGGTGCCATCTTGTTTGAATCTACATGTGGCTGAGTTTTTAAACCAAGAGAAAGCGCGGCCGTCGGCGATTTTTGGCAATATACTTTTTTCGAAACCCGTTTCGCCATTTCCATGACCGCCGTGAAGATAAAAAAGTAAAGGTCCCTTCGCTGTCATGCGAGTGGGTTTGTAAACATAAGCCACGCGATTGATATTTTGTCCCGAAGCCAAGCGGGTTTCGCGAAGAGTGTACAGATACACTTGCCCGTCTGTGGCTTTTGGCCAATAGCAACTGCACCAACTTACCGTAGCTCCACCCTGCTCTGCGCAAGCGATTTGTTTCGAAGCCAAATTAGCGGGACAGGTTGCCGACGTTTTACTTACAAATTGAAAACTGGAAGTCCGAGTTGGCGCAGGCTCTTCGGGATTGGGATCCGTAGGTTCCTCGGGAGTCTCGGTTTGCAAATCTTCCATATTGGCAAACTCGACCGACTCGCCAACCGCATTGCAACCTTGTAGCATCGCACCGATGATCAAAAGACTGAATACTTTGAGGATTTGGTTCATGTGTCTCCCTTTACAAGAGAGACGCCCGAGAACCCTAAAAGTTGCAAATTTTTTTTAAATTATCGAATTGTCGCAAAATGAAACATTAAATCGAGCCGGAGGAGGCTACGTGTTACTTGAATGCCTGCGCTAATAAAATAGCCGACCCCAAAACCAGAACAAACCACCCAAAAACTTTCTTTAAGGACTTTTCCGAAAAGTAGGGCGTAAAACGTCGACCTACAAAAAGACCAACAATGGCAATCCCGGCAGCTGTTAACAATAACGGCCACGGTTTCGGCTCCCCTTGCAACACATCCGCAAAGCAGCCCACAAAAGAATTTAATGCTATGACAAGGAGAGATGTTCCGATGGCTTGTTTTAAATTGTAGCCCAATAAAAACACCAGTGCCGGAACAATTAAAAAGCCGCCCCCGGCACCGATAAAGCCTGTGATCGCACCAATAAAAAAACCTTGCACAGACACTTGGGGCCAAGGTGCAGTTTGCCTCAAGGGCGCAATTGCCGTTGTACGAATCATTTTATAAGAGGCCATTAGCATCAAAAAAGCAAACAGCGTCAGCAGAAGTACATCTTTTGATAAAGTGAGAGTGTCGCTTCGAAAGATAGGATCAGGTAGAAGTGGCAAAAGATATGTGCGCGCCAAAAGCACACCGACAATACTTGGAAGTGCAAATGGCAAACTCTCTTTAAATTTGATTTCTTTTTTTAAAAATGCCGTAAAGGCACCAATCATCGCCACGGCACCGACAATGAATAGCGATGCACCCGTTGCGGCGTGTGCATTTTGCCCAAACAAATAAACCAAAATTGGCACTGTGAGAATAGAACCGCCACCACCGATCAACCCAAGTACAATTCCCATAGCAAAAAACGCGATCCAACCAATCAACATTGTTACCTCTTGGCTGGAAAAAATTTATCAAACAACCGAAACAAATACATTCCCACAATCATACTCAAAACAAAATAAATGGGCTTCACTTGCAAACTCGCTAGCGACGTCAACGCAGGCCCCGGGCAAAACCCAGCAAGCCCCCACCCAACTCCAAACAATAGAGAACCAATCACTAAGGCGTATGTGAGATCGGTTTTTTGGGGAAGGTGCCATCGAGCTGAAAATAAGGGCGCAGGTCTTTTTACAATCCAACGATAAGTCACCCAGTGCACACCCACAGCTCCACCCATGACAAATAATAACGACGGATCCCAGTTCGCAAAGATATCGAGGAATCCAATCACTTTTTGTGGCTGAGTCATACCCGAAATTCCGAGGCCTAGAGCAAAGAGCACGCCCACAACGAACGCGACCAAAATATTTTTCATAAATGTCCTCCTAAGAAAAACCGCACAATCCAAACAGACAAAATTCCAGCGAAGATAAAAGTTGCGGTGGCCACGAGAGAGCGGATCGACAAACGACTCACTCCACAAACACCATGGCCACTGGTACAGCCACTACCCATTACCGTACCAAAGCCAACGAGAAGTCCTGCTATGATCACTTGCCCTAAGCTTGTCCCAGTCGTATCGAAAAAAGATTCGGGCCGTAAGACTGTTAACAAAGCTCCTCCCACGAGGAGTCCTCCAACAAAAAACACCCGCCACCCGGTATCGCCTTTTTCAGGAACCAAAACACCATTCAGAATCCCACTGATGCCCGTAACTCTCCCATTGAGCAACAACATCAAAGACACAGCAATCCCGATACATGCGCCCCCAAAGAGTGAAAGCAGCCATTCGTTGTTCATACGTCATCTCCCTTAATTCGCCCGCAAGCCATATTGGCAGGGACCGCTTCATGGATTTTTTTCGGATTTGCCAGCTTTAACTCCGACATAATTTTAGTGAATTCAGCTTGAGTGCGCGCGACTCCCAAACGCGGATTCCATTTCTTCTCTAGTTCTACAGTCGAGGAGGTGTGACCTCGATAATCATGCCCGGGAAAAACTCTCGTCTCGGAGGGGAGAGTAAAAATCTTGCTGTGCACGCTTGTATACAATTTGTCTGACGAACCTTGCTGAAAGTCGGTTCGACCACATCCGCGAATAAGCAAGGCATCACCGGTAAAAACCATATCTGCAAAAAGATAACTCAAACAGGTGTTCGTATGGCCAGGTGTTTCAAGAACCTTGATCTCCTGCGGACCCAGCTTGAGAACATCCCCTTCCCGCAAAGCGAGATCCGCACAATCCACTCCGGCATGATGACTTAAAGCTGTCTGGACTCCCGTGCGTTCGCGGATCACACCAGCACCAGTGACGTGGTCTGCGTGGATATGGGTATCTAAAACATACTTCAACTTCAGTCCGGCCTCTTCGATCCATTGAAGATCGCGATCCACTGTTTCGATCACCGGATCAATAATCGCGGCTTCTTTGCTGTCTGTATCAGCGATGATATAAGTGTAGGTAGAACTTTCGGCTTCGAACAATTGAAAAAATATAAAATCATTTTTCACAGCGCCTCCTTCTATTTGCAGTATTCTTGTTGAATGGTGTTCATTAAATGTTTGAGTCTTTCGTCAGCGACAAAATAGTACTGGTAGCGCCCCTCTTTGCGGCTATCCAGTAAGCCCTCGAGCTTCATGCGGCTGAGAAATTGCGATAATTGCGATTGTGAAATGTCACAAATTCCTTCGAGCTCGCCCACCGTTTTTTCCCCCGTGAGTAGATGTCCCAAAATTAAAAGTCTTTGAGGGTGCGACATGGCTTTAAGAATAAGCGCCACTTCTTCACAGGATCTCTTGATTTTCTTTAATGTCACTTCGGAAAACAAAGTCCCTCCTTAACGTATTATTACATTATAATATAATAATACGTTAAGGAGGTCAAGGAAATCGTGTTTTAGTAATTAAAACTGATACTGACTCGAGGCTCTTTGGCGAGATTTAGTGGCACATCATGCCGTAACCAGCTTTCAAAGAGGATCAAATCGCCGGGTTTTGCAGTGAGAGATACGTGAGTGGTTTGTGGTGGTCGATGCATAAATAGGCCGTATCTTGGGTCTTCAAAACGAATGGCGCTGGATTTGTTGGGCATCTTTAAGTAAAAAGTCCCGCTGATAATGGACTGTGGATGGATGTGCAGTGGATGCGTGCAACCCTCCTCCATAATATTCACCCAGCACGTGCTCATAGTGACCTGCTCTTTTGGCACCGAAAGACCAATTCGTTTTAAATATTTAAATACGTGCTGGCGAATTGCCACTTCGAGGTCGGCGAAGGTCGGCGACATTTTGTGCATCTGATTGGCCGACGCATAGGAGGTGTACCCCTTGGGGTAATGAACCTTGGACCACTCACGCCCAGCATGATCATCCTGCATGAGGACTAAAATTTCGTTGAGAAGATCCTTCTGATTTTTTTTAAAAAAATCACTCAAAAGGACCTGGTAAATATCGGTCGCAAATAGTTTCATGTGGTTCATGAAACTATTGTCTCAAATCTCCAAACAGACCGCCAGAATAAATCACATTATCTGGAGACCCTTCATAAAAGAAATGCACTGCATCCGAGTTCTTGTGTCGGTTTTCGGTGGCTTGTTGAATTTCAAAGATCATACGATCTGTGGAACCATCCGCAGGAAAATATCCGTTTTTATAAATCTGGTTGCCAATCTTAAGCACCGGCATGGCATTACGAACCACAAACCCCTCGGGAATTTTAATCTCCAGTACGTCGACGATCTGGCTCGACCCCACAGCTCTCGTCACAAAACGGCGGGTCTGCATCTGCACCTCGCGCTCAGGACTCGGAGTGGGACTGTTTTGCGCCAGTGTATCCACCGGCAAGACTATAGGTAAAATGTCTGGCAAATAACCTGAGAGGTCTTCGCTAAAATTCCATCTAACGAGCGTTGGCTGCGCCACATAGACCTGACCTTGGCTCGTTTTATTAAAAATCATCCTTAAGCTTCGCGCTTTTGTGCGATCAAACGAACCGGTGAAAACCCCCGCAGGAATTTTGGCCATCATCAAGAAATTGTGATTCGCCGTTTGCGTGAGCTCAACAAAGTCCGACATATTCAAATATCGCGACAGCTTACCGCGGCTGTCGACCACAGCGAGAGAAAAATCCACTATCTCTGGGCTCTTGTTCGCAGATGGGCGATTGATACGGAAGGATAAAAACTCCACATCTCTAAGATCTATACTGGCTTGATCCTGTAAAAAAGGGATATCCCAATAGACTTTTTCGCCAGAGCGCGACCATTCAACAGAAATACTTTTCAAATTGGAGCGGTGAGAAGGAGCACTGGCCACGGCAAGCTCCACACCTCTCGAGTTGAAAGCTTCCACAGGAAATTTAGTTAAATCCAAAACCGTGGTCCACATTGAATCGACGGTGGTTACAAAATTTCGATCCACGCGTGTTAAACGTTTCATTTCTTGTGGCGTTTCGTAAACAGGATCGTAAATATCCAAAAATTGAGCTGTATCATCCATCAGCTTTGCTTTAAAAAACGGAACCATGGTCATCACCGCTGTTTTTCGCTGCAGCTCTTCTCCCTTAATTTTTGTCCACAGCGGATTGTGGTTTTTGCAACCCTTGGAATCCGACTGCATCCACTCCGTATTATAGAAATTATGGTTTGTTCCCCAGACAACAATGGCCGATTTGGACGCCCCACGAACTTCCTTATTTTCCATCATCATGCGATCCAGGGGATTCATTCCCTGCAGATCCGATACATCGCCATCACACATTGGAAGTAGAACATTCCACGACGTATTGAAGGCGTTGAGAACTCGACTTGTCTGACCATCAACGGGCCCAATTTCAAAAATAGCGCGAATGTTCACTGGCGCTGCAATTTTCTCGGGCCATGGACTATTAGTATCGTAATAAAGATTGTAGGCAGCACGCACGCCCTCACCACCACGCGAGTGGCCCATCATCCCTACTCGCGAAAAATCAATCTTGCCTTTGAGATCCAAGCCGACACTGGCGGGTGTTCCGCCTTTTTGATTCCAATTGCTCAGCGCCTGGAGATGACTCAGCACCAGACGACCGCGAGCTAAATTTAAACCGAAGTCGTCTGTGCCACCACGGCCGCAGGTGATTCCGAGATTGGCATTGATCGAAACCACAAGCATGCCTTCGTCGGTTAATTTTTCTGCAAGGTAGCCGTAGCCCAAATGATTGGGAGTAACAACGTAGCCTGCAGGGCAACTCCCTGAATTTGTGTAAGCGCAACTGTCATCAACGCGAGGGCTAGAGCCGTGTCCGCAGGTGCCATGATTTCCGTGCAGCAAAACAACAAGTGGTGCTGGTTTACTTAGATTTTGTGGGTAATAAACTTGCGCCCATATTTCTGTTTGGCGGTCGGCTAAAATATCGGGGTACTTTTGCGCTTTGAGTTTGTATTCACCCTGAGCGGGTAATTTAACTTCGCTGGTCGGTCTAAACGGCTTTGCCAAAGTGATTTGCGAAAAAAGAAAAATTGCACAGAAAAATAGCTTCATGAAGATCCCCTCTTATGACAGGGCTTTACTCATCCATCATGCAAACGCGAGAGTACCCCATCTGTAGCATTGAAAACACGACGATTGGAGCTTGAGGCCCACGAATCATCACTCTTGCAAGCGCGTCAATCTCGTCTTTTTGCAAGGTGGTTTTTATACCGTAATTGGGTGAAAAATCCTCTTTCTTTACAAACTCTTTCCAGTTTTTGTAAATAATGGCTATCTTTTGCCACCCTCCACCGGAGGACATGGGTGCTTTTTTACTTACGTCGATGACAAAAACAGCATCTTCACCTGCATGGGCCGGACAAAGAATGGTTCCGACAACGCGAGGCTCCCAGTAGCGTTGATTTTGCAGTGCCTTCGAAACTTTTGATGTGGCCAAAAATTTAAAATCCCGCATGGAGCCCATTTGAATTCGCTCCACACCAAGTACCAATAACGAAAGCGCTACAGTTCCCTCTTCGCCGTTGCCGCGATCGCCATAGCCCAAAACCACAACGTGGGAAAAGGGATTCACTCCCAAAAGAGCTAAACGTCGAGCCAATTTTAACGCTTGATCTTGCAAATCCTCTCCGCGGAATTTGCGTAAAGAAAATTCTTTGGGATCAACATGAATGGCATTGGGAACTCGGGAGATTTGGTAGTCAAAAAAGGTACGAACATCAAGCACAACAGTATCGGTCGTAATTTTAATCGGTCGACTGCCTTTTTCAAATTGGTACGCGCGATCGATCACACTGAGATCCGACTCTGAGGTCTTAGACGGAGAAAGAACACAGCCGGCTAAACCGAAGCCTGCCAAAAAAAGATAACTAAAAAAGTAATTCAAGCGACAGCGTATTGGCATCGGCATGGGCTCAGTCTTTGTGCTTCATCGTTGGAAAAAATAAAATATCGCGAATGCTCGGTCGATCGGTTAACAACATCACCACACGCTCCACGCCAAGACCCACTCCGCCCGTCGGTGGCATACCCACATCGATGGCATGGATAAAATCCTTGTCCATGGGTTGCGCTTCTTCATCGACCAAACGGCGAGCTTCTTGATCCCGCAAGCGCGCCAATTGGTCTTCTGGATCATTAAGCTCAGTGTAGGCGTTGCCTATTTCCATGCCTGCGCAGTAGGGCTCAAAGCGTTCTACCAGCCCAGCCTGAGTGCGATGCTTTTTTGTGAGCGGTGACACTTCCATGGGGAAGTCCATGATGATGGTCGGATGCCAAAGGTGCTTCTCAACCGCCAGCTCAAAGATCTCCATCACAAGTTCGCCTTTAGACGCCTTGTCTTTTTCTTCGTAGTCACTGCCAAGGGATTTTGCCTTTTGGAAAAGCTGTTCCACCGTGGCTGTTTCGGGATCAATGTCCGCGTACTCGCGAACACCGTCGTAAACTTTTAAACGCCGCCACGGGGTTGTAAAGTCCACCTCTTTGCCCTGATAAGTGAGCTTTGTAGAACCGCAAACGGTCTGCGCCAAATGGGCAACCAGGTCTTCAAATTGTTTCATCTGATACGTGTAATCAGTGTAGGCCTCGTACCACTCCAGCATCGTAAACTCGGGATTGTGGGATCTATCAATTCCTTCATTGCGAAAGTTTTTTCCAATTTCGTAAACTTTTTCAAAGCCGCCAACGATCAAACGTTTTAAATAAAGCTCGGGACTGATTTTGAGATAGAGCTTCATGTCTAAAGCGCGATGATGGGTTGAAAAGGGATAGGCGGAGGCTCCACCATAGATGGGTTGAAGTACGGGAGTTTCAACTTCTAAAAATCCACGCTTATTTAAAAACTGACGGATTTCAGAAATAATTTTGGAGCGCTTTTCAAAAACCAAACGACTCTCAACATCGGTGATTAAATCCAAGTGACGGTGACGGTATTTAATTTCGATGTCTTGAATGCCATGGAATTTTTCTGGCAAGGGCTCTAAGGTTTTGCATAGCATTTCGAACTTTGTGCAATGAAGTGAGAGCTCGCCTTTTTGTGTTTTAAACACAAAGCCTTCAACTCCAATAATGTCTCCAAGGTCCATCAGGTCAAAAGCCACTTTGTCACGCTCTGAAAGTTCGTCGCGACGGAGGTAGCACTGGATATTTCCCGACTGATCTTGAATGTTAAAAAAAGCCGCTTTCCCCATGGGCCGTTTGGTCATCAGGCGGCCAGCGACGCGATAAACCGAACTCTCTTTTTTCTCGCCGCTCTCGAGCTCAGCGAATTTTTCTTTAATAGGAGCAATGGTGCTGGTGCGGTCGAAGTTGTGCGGGTACGGATCGTAATTCTGAGCTTTTAATTCATGCAACTTACGGCGTTTCTCGGCCCGAATTGGGTTTTCGTTTTGCTCAAGATCCGTGCTCATAGTGAATGTCCAACAAAAGCATCCATCACTTTATGCAGTAACTGAATGGCCTCGGCCTTTGGTCGTTGAAAGGCGTTGCGGCCCATGATGCTGCCAAAGGCTCCGCCCTCTGCAAGCTCCTTCACTTCGGCCAGAATGGCCTCGGAAGACTTTGCTTCGCCACCGCTAAAGATCACCACACGGCGACCGTTAAAGGCGGATTCTACAACGTGCCGAATGCGATCAGAGAGTTTTTGAATGGGAATATTTTGTTCCATGTAAACTTTTTTTGCCTCGGGCTGTTCGATGAAGGCGGTTGGCGGTTTTACTTTGATAAAATGGGCGCCAAGTTGAGCAGCAATTTGTGCGCAATAAGCAATCACATCAATTCCGGTTTCGCCATCTTTGCTTAAATGTTCGCCGCGAGCGTAGGCCCAAACAACCACAAGCAGACCGTTTTTCTTTGCCAGTCGCGAAGCCTCGGCGATCTCTTCGTACATTTCCTTGCGTAAAGAACTTCCGGGGTAAATGGTAAAGCCAATACCCACGCATCCTAAGCGCAGAGCATCTTCCACACTGGACGTCAGCGCAGAGCAGGGACCTTGAGTTTTAAAAAGTGTATCGGAATTGTTAATTTTTAAAATCAGAGGAATTTCGCCTGCGAAGTCTCGCGAAACGGCTTCGATAAAACCGAGCGGCGCTGCATAAGCGTTGCAGCCTGATTCCACAGCGAGGCCGGCGTGATAAAGAGGATCATAGCCATCTGGATTTTTAGCAAAACTTCGTGCGGGGCCGTGCTCGAACCCTTGATCAACGGGGAGAATAACCATCTTGCCGGTTCCACCTAAACGCCCATGATTTAGCACCCGAGCCATGTTCGTAAGAACACCAGGATTGTCCGAACCATACCAACTCAAAATCTCTCTGACTCTTGGTGTCATGAATGCCTCTTTCTCCAATGAAAAACGATCCCATTGATTCGCTTAGAATGGTCGCGAAGTCAATGCCGAAGCCCGCGCTTGACCCCTTATAAAATCAAGCGGACCCTGAGAGAATGTGGAATCGGAAAAAATTTCTTATCTTCGCTGTTTTTTTAAACTGTATTTACTTTGTGGGGACATCTTTTCTCGTCACTCGCTACATTTCTAAATACAATCAGTCGTTTTTAATAGACTGGGTAGAAAGCGGTTCCCAGGCGGTTTTAAAAAAAATAATTCTCGACTCAAAAGAACGCAAGAATATAACCGATCAGCTCGCGCACTTAGATTTCGCAATAAAAATTGATGACTGGGCCAAGCAAAATAAAATTCTTAATTTAGTTGAACTCAAGGATGAGACAGTAAAAAACTGGGTGGGGTTACGAACGAAAGTCCCCTTCGACAGAAAACAATTACAAAACTCCGATGACATTGGCTTTTACAAAAATGCGGACTACCTCAACTTCAATTATTTATTAAATCTAAAAGAGAGGCAATTTTTTGCCACTCAGCAAATCAATCCATCGGACCTAACACTGTATTTCGAAGTTTATGGCATGGGAATAACCATCGTAGAAAGCGAAGGGGAAAATACAGCACTGACGCTGTTCACTACCCTGCCGCAAAATATTGCCAGTGAACTTTTACAAAAAACGTCATTCGGTAAACCACAAACGAAGCCCGAACACATAACGCTTGCAAAAGAAAGTTATATGGTCCAAATGGTCGATCTGATTCCCCATGCTCCACTTCGGCAAAAAATACTGTTCACCAAAAAAATGAACAGCTATAAACTTTTAAAAATAGAAGATGTGTTGATTTTTATTTGGACATTTTTTTGTATTTCAATCGTCTTAAACGTGGTGTTTTTTAAATACGCTGATCGCTAAAACGTACGAACTTTCTGACTAGCTTCAAGGATATCTACAACTTCCTGCTGCAACAACGGCAATAGCTCTTGGGCAAACACGTCTGCTGGCACAGCCAGCTCCTCAAGACTCAGAATCGAAACCGGCGCCCCGGTTCGAAGACTGTTCACCGCAAAATGGATGAGACAAGAGTTTGCCGATTGTGTGGCGATGGAAATATTCAGTTTTTTGTTTTCAAAATACAAATCATCGCCCTTGCGAACCAGCTTTTGTGCCATAGGATTCGTCGATTTGTTTTGCAAATACGTTTTTACAATCTCTGCCATCAGTCGTTGTAAACAAACACCCGCTTTTAAACTCACGTCGAAGAGTTCGAAAACAAAATGCACCATCTCGTCGGCAGCGATGCTCTCTTTTGCTCTGAGATCTTCGCCGTCGATCATGTGTTCTGTGCTCACCGCACAGGGCCCCAGCCAGGCGACAACAGAGTTGCCGAGAAGACCATGTTGTAAATAATTTGTGAGCGGTTTGAGTTGCTCGCCGGTGTATTTTATTTTCTGCTTTAAAAACACTGTCTTCATTTTATAACTCCCGCTTGCTTCAACGCATTTTGAAAGCGCAAACACGACTCACAACTGCCGCACCATTTTTCGCCAGCTTGATAGCAGGGCCACAGATCCTCAATGTCCAGTCCAAGCTCTAAACCTCGCTTAAGGATTTCGGTTTTGTTCATTTTAATGGTGTAACATTTTACGCGGACTTTATTTTGCGTCGAAAATTTAAAACTTTGTTCAAGCGCTTCCTGAAATTCTACGGAATTATCAGGAAATGTGGTGGCTTCTTCTAAATTAAAGCCAGGAACAATCTCTTGTACTCCCAAGCCTTCTGCAAAACCCGCAGCGATGTTTAAAAAAATACCGTTGCGATTAGGCACCCACACCTTTTCGGCGGTGATAAGACTTTTTTCGTAGGATTGAATATTCACTTCGGAGCCCAGCGGAATATTTTTGTCGGCGCGAAGCAACGACGAGGACGTAAAGCTTTTAAAAAATGGCAACTCCACAACACTGTGGGGCACGTTGTGCTTGTGGCATATCGCTTTTGCGTGCCAGATCTCTTTGTCGGCAGCTTTTTGCCCATAGGAAAAAGTCAGCGCCAGTTTAACGCCACCGTCTTGCAAAGACTCTAGAAAGTTAACGGTGGAATCAAGTCCCGCCGAAAGGAGGACTAGCCGCATACAGTTTCCTTAATGTCTTTGAGCAAAAGCTGTATTCGACGGCTTCCCATAAACTCATTCCATTGGGGTTCACACAAAATCGAATAGGTCTTTTCTTTGCTGGAGGCAAAATAATCGAGATTCTGCGGAAAAAACCAAACGCATTCCATCAGAAAACCCTTTGGGTCTGCAAAAGAGGTTTTTAAATGCGTGCCCTTCATCGTCGTCACTTTTTGCACTTTCAGAGCATCCACAAGAAACACCGGAGTTGAAAAATTTTGACCAAAGGGCTCGAGGCTATCCCACGACTTCATAAAACCTTGAATCCCGTGAAAATCGATTTTTAAATCGTATTTTTGTGTAAGTGCGAGATCCACACTGTGACTGAGTGATTGAATGAGGGCCCTTTCAAAGTCTTCAACCTTCTCCGGCGATAGTTCAAAGCCCGCCGCCGCAAGGTGGCCACCAAATTTATTGAGGTAAGCACTGGAGTCTTGCAGTGCTTTTAACACACTCACAGAGCTGCCGTTGGGCGCCCGCGCACTGCCCACGATGACGCCTTTTTTAGTCAAGGCGCCAACAAACGCAGGTCTTTGAAAGCGATTTACCAGTTGCGTGGCAAGTAAACCCACAAGCCCTTTGTGAAAATGTTCAGACCAAAAAAATAAAACGTCAGATTGAGAATCGCGAATGGATTTTTGCAAAATCATCGTCTCGAGCAAAGCCTCGGCTTCGTCGAGCAAAGCCACGCGATGATCATTGTTTTTGAGAACCGTTTGCACCATGAGGGCTGCTTTGGCGGGGTCTTCCACCATAAAAATGTCGATGGGCTTTAGCTCCACATCCAAGCGAGTTAACGAGTTGAGTTTAGGTACAAAACGAATGGCCACATCCTGTGCTCGCAGAACTTTGTCGTTCATCTTTAAGGCTTCGAGCAACATACGAATCCCCACCATGGATGTTTTTTCTAAAACTTTAAGGCCATGCTTAACCAAAATGCGATTTTCTTTAACCAGGGGAACAAGGTCGGCCACGGTTCCGATGGCAAAGCAGTCCAAAAGCGATTTAATATCAAAATCGTTTTCCAATAAATTTTGTTCTTTCAGGTGGCGGCGCAAAGCCATGATCAAGTAAAAGCCTACGCCTGTTCCACACAAAAAGCCCAAACCTGAGGTGCAATCCGGCTGATTGGGGTTCACGATGCAAAAGGCTTGCGGGATTTCGTCAAGCACCTGATGGTGATCGGTTAAAATAACGTCCACACCCAGGGACTGTACCTTTTTAATGTTTTCAACATCGGTAATGCCCACGTCCACTGTGATAAAAACTTTGACGTTGTTTTGTTGGATAAATTTTTCGGCGAGGTGAAAATGAAACCCGTAACCGTCGGCGTGACGATCGGGCTGGCAATAGAAGATGTTTTTAAAACCCAAGCCCTTAAGCCCACGATACATCAGCGCCAGGGCCGGAGTCCCGTCCATATCAAAGTCGCCGTACACACAGATAGCTTCTTGAGTCTTTTTTGCGGTGGTTAAGCGCTCCACGGCTTTGTCCATTCCCAAAAGCGACAATGGATCCTTTAGATTTTTTAAATTATAAAACAGAAAATCGTGCACAGACTGGGAGTCTTTAAACCCCCGCGTGGCTAAAAACTGAGTTACGACCTCGTCGAAGCCTTCCACGGAAAGCATTTTCTCCGACTCGCGCTGAGCCCAAGTGCTTTCCATTTCAAAACACGTCGCCAAAGGTGAGTTTAACCATTAGGCAAACTTTTTAAACAGCTTGTCGGTGATCGGAATCAGTGGTGCTGCGACATAAATTGAAGAGAACGTTCCTAAAACCACTCCAATTAATAAAGTGAAGGCGATGTCTTGGATCACGCCCGAACCAAACCAAAATAAACTAAACGCACTCAAAAGAGTTGTGGTTCCAGTTAAAAGAGTTCGCACTAGCATTTCGTTGAGGGATCGGTTGATCACAAAGCTAAAACCTTTATCTTTATAGGTTGGTTCGTTTTCACGGATACTGTCGTACACCACAATGGTGTCATTTAATGAGTAACCGATCAGAGTTAAAACCCCCGCTAAAACCTGAATATTCACTTCGCGTCCCAGGATCGAAAAAATACCCAGGAGCACAATGGTATCATGAAAAAGACAAATCACCGCGCCCGGAGAATAACGAAAGTCGAAACGAAGTCCGATATACAATAAGATCACAAGTAAACTGTAAAGAACGGACAAGAGAGCTTGTTTTTTAAGTTCCGATCCAACTTGGGGACCCACTGAATCCACACGCATGATTCCGTTTTCTGGAAGATTCATTTGTGTTTTAAGAGCCGTGGTCAGTTTATCGATTCGCGCCTGATTCAGTTTGTTGGTTTCCTGAAACGTGGCACCCTTCGCTTGGCCCATACGAATCAAAATTTCGTTGCCCGTTCCAAAGGTTTGAACCGTGGAACCCTCTGCACCGATCTCATCGAGAATGGTGCGAACCTTGGCCACATCGGGGATTGTTGCGAATTGAACCTGCAGCTCCGTGCCACCTTCAAAATCAATTCCATAATGAAAGCCCTTGGTGCTGATCATGATCACAGCCACGATAAAGGTCACCGCAGAGATCGCCCCCATAATCGGTGCGATTTTCATAAAATCGTATTTTCCAAAATCAGCAAAGTTTTTTGTCGTCATAAACTACCTCTCTCCTTAGATTCTGATTTTCCATTTGAATTTGACAACAAACAGCTCAATCAACGTGCGAGTCATAAAAATAGCAGTGAACATCGATACCGCAAGACCAATGGTCAGAGAAATTGCAAAACCGCGAATGGGGCCAGAACCGTAGTACATAAGCACCAAACACGAAGCCACCGTTGTGACGTTGGAATCGAAAATCGTCCAGAAGGCACGACCAAAACCATCGCGCACCGAAGCCACAAGACCAGCCCCTCGCGCGATTTCGTCGCGCACCTTTTCGAAAATAATAATGTTGGCATCCATTGCCATCCCCACTGTGAGCGCAATGCCCGCAATCCCTGGAAGCGTGATGGTGGCTCTTAACGAAGAGAGCACTGCAAACAACAAGATCATGTTCACGATGACGGCAACATCTGCAATCAAACCAAAGACTTTATAGTAGGCAAGAATAAACAGAATCACTAAGAGCGATCCGATGAGCGTCGCCTTTTTTCCTTTAGCAATGGAATCGGCACCGAGCGAAGGCCCCACCGCACGCTCTTCAACGAGCTCCATAGTTACCGGCAATGCCCCCGAACGAAGAACCATACTTAGAAGATTGGCTTCTTGGAGGATCTCCTGAAAATTTCCTTGGCCCAATTGGATAACGCCGTTGCCGCCGGTGATCGGTCCACGAATTTGCGGCGCCGACTGAACAATTCCATCGAGGACGATGGCCATCAATTCTTTGGTGTGGGCTGTTGTTAATTCGCCAAATTCTTTGGCTCCCTTGTCGTTAAAATTAAACGCAACCTGGGGGGAATTATCGTTGGGGTCGTTGGTTGTGTACGCGCCATCTAAGGTATCGCCACCCATCATTGCATCCAAACGAAGAAGCATCGGGATTTTTCCCATTTCCAAGGTTTTCGCTGTGGGCACTTTCATAAAACGCACCAACGTATTTTTAGGTAGCTTGTCTTTGAGAGTTGTATTGAGTTTTTCGAGATACGCGGAGTACCGCAGACCCTCTTTGCCTAAAGAAAAGTTTGCGGTCTTTTCAGCTTCATCGATCCACTTTTGCAACTGCTCCGCACTGGTTTCTTTTTCCACGATCATAAACTCGAGCTTCGCCGTGCGGTTGATCAAGGCCTTAGCGCTTTCGGTGTCGGTTACACCAGGTAGTTGAACCAAAATGCGATCATCACCTTGAACGGTAATCACTGGCTCGGCCACGCCGAATTCATCTATACGGTTGGCGATCACCTCGCGCGCTTTTTCCACAAGATTTTTCTTAAACTGTGTCAGATAAGCCTCGTAGTACTGAACTTCCACAAAACCCATTCCCGAAGTGAGAACTTGCATGGCGCCGCGGTTGGTTTGATCGATGTAGTCTTCCACGGGACCCGCTGGGCCTTGAAAAAGAATTTTCAAGTGCACAAGATTGGGATCTAAAATTTCAACGGTGGCATCGATTTTTTTATCGGTTTTTAAACCGTTCTTCAAACTTGCGGATTGTTTAGCGCTTTGCTCTTTCATGGCAGCAGGAACGTCGATTCCTAAACCCAAGTGCAAACCGCCCTGAATATCCAGACCGTAATTGAGTTTTTCTTTGGTTGGCCACCACATTTTGGAAACATCCATAAAATTGGGCGCGATCCAAACTATTCCGATCAGGGTCACTACCAAACAAGTGATTAATCGGCCTCTCAAACTCTCTATCATTTTATACCTCTTTGCTCGACATCGCCACACTACTACGGAGCACGCGGATTCTTACTCCTTGTGCTACTTCCAGCGTTACAAACTTTTCTGTCAGACCTTCTATAGTTCCGAAAATTCCACTGGATGTCAAAACCTCATCACCACGTTTTAATTGCGCCGTAAACTCTTGCAGAGCTTTTTGCTGTTTTGCCTTTGGACGAATGATAAAGAAAAAGAAGACACCGAGGATGGCCATCATCGGAACCATTTGCATTAGAAAACTTGGTTTTTCAGCGCCTGAATTTTGAGCAAAGGCAGATACTGCAAAGACTGTGGTGAGTAAAAACGCGAGACACTTCATAAGCCCTCCTGGGATAAACTCTAAAACCCAAGAGAGAACCACTGTTTAAGGTGCGAATCAAATAAAAACAGCGAGCATTTTGTCGCGATATTCCGGCCAGCGTTTTTGTAAAATCGCCTCCCGGGCTCCGCGCATCAAGCGAAAATAAAATGCCAGATTGTGAATGGTGTTGAGACGAGAGCCTAAAATTTCACCAGTCAAAAATAAATGACGCAAGTAGCCCTTTGAGAAGTTTTTGCACGTATAACAATCACAGAGAGGATCCAATGCACTTCCATCCATTTTGTACTCCGTGCGTTTAATGCTCAACTTTCCCTGGGAGGTATAAATAGTGCCGTTGCGAGCAACGCGTGTTGGCAAAACGCAATCGAACATGTCGATGCCGCTATCGATGCTCAATAGCAAATCAATGGGTGTACCAACGCCCATCAAGTAACGTGGTTTATTTTGTGGCATTTGCGGTCCCACTTTTTTGACGAGCTCGTGCATCATCTCGATGGGTTCGCCCACGCTAAAACCACCGATGGCGTAGCCAGGAAGTTCCACCGAGGTGATTTGTTCAATACTCCGCATGCGCGAGTCGTAGGACAGACCGCCCTGGGCGATGCCAAACAGCAAACTTTCTTTGCGATCCATGCGCTGCACACAGCGCTGCAACCAGCGCAGCGTTAGAGCCATGGAGGATTCAATTTGCTCGGGCGTGGCCGGCCATGGCGGGCACTCGTCAAACGCCATGATAATATCGGCGCCAAGATCCATCTGGATCTCCATGCTTTTTTCGGGGCTGATAAAATATTTACTACCGTCGATGTGACTGCGAAACTCCACGCCTTCTTCGGTGATTTTGCGAAGTTTTGAAAGCGAGAAAACCTGAAACCCGCCGCTGTCTGTGAGAATGGGTTTGTTCCACCCCATAAATTTATGCAAACCGCCGAGGTGCTTCACCACATCTTCGCCGGGGCGCAAATGCAAGTGGTAGGTATTGCCAAGGACAACCTGACAACCCAAAGTTTCCAGTTCATCGGGCGCCATGGCCTTCACCGTGCCACGAGTGCCAACCGCCATAAACACGGGGGTTTGAATTTCGCCGTGAGCGGTTTGCAAACGTGCGGCGCGGGCGTTGCCGTCGGTGCCTTCGATCTTAAAATGACCCACGGCTTGTGGCGCGGCTTTTTGGTTGATCACTTCTTGGTCCATACTGACAAATCTCCATAACTAAAGAGGCGAAACTCTCGCTCAATGGCCCATTGATAGCAAGTCAAAACAGTCTCCAGGCCTGCAAAGGCCGACACCAAAGCCATGAGCGTTGATTGGGGTTGGTGAAAGTTTGTGAGCAAAACATCCACCGCTTTAAATTCGTAACCGGGTTTGATAAAAATATCGGTCTCGCCCACAAAGCCGTGGTCGGTTTTTGGCAAAAGACCATTGGCCCAAGCCTCAAGTGATCGCGTCGCTGTTGTGCCAAGGGCCCACACGCGACCGCCGTTTTCCTGCGCCCGTAAAATTTTTTGGCATGTGGAGAAGGGAATACTCACCGACTCCGCATGCATTTTGTGATCGTTGAGATCCTCGCTATGCACTGGCAAAAATGTGCCGAGCCCCACGTGCAAACACAGAGGAGCTACTTCCACACCGCGGGCTTTGATGCGCTCAATGTCGGCCGCTTTAAAGTGAAAACTTGCGGTGGGCGCGGCAAGACTTCCCGCCACTTTGGCCCACGCCGTTTGGTAATCGGTGATGTCGCGTTCGCGACTTTGCCGTTCGCCGCGCTTTTGTTGGATGTAAGGAGGAAGCGGCAGATCTCCATATTTTTCAAAGTACGAAAACCCTAAGAGAGCTTTTGTTCGCACCACCTGAGGCAGACCATTTTGCACAAGTTCGAGCTTTTCTCCGCAGGGCAAAACTTCGCCGTGCTTGGACCAGCGGCGCGCTGGACACAAAACTTCCCAGAGCCCTTCACCCAAATCTTTTACAAATAAAATTTCTAAACCTGATTGCGCGAGCACGCGGGCCTTGAGAACAAGTGTCTCGTTGATCACGAAAATATCATTTTCGTTCATGCGCGAGGTTAATTGCGTCAATGTGGTTTCTTCGGGCGGTTTTTTTCGCGCCAGATCCACCCACATCACACGGCTGACTTTTTGTGGAGATGTGGCAATGAGATCTTCGGGATATGTAAAATCAAGTTCACGGGTTTTCACGGTTTCAACGTGATAACTTTAAAGAGAATTTGTGTCTAGTCGACTTGTAAGAAGGTAAAAAAAATGGGGACTGGCTCTTCACCTGATCCCCCCCAACAAATAACTCCGCGTCCGTGCAACCCCTGAGATTTCATCCTGAAATTCCCTGCTTTCCATTCCTAGAAAGCGTCTCTACAGACATTGAATGTACAGGAGCTGGTTAGTTTTTGGGCACAAATTGATTTTATAGCTGGTATTGACAATTGTTTGGGAATTCAGTTTACTGCGCATCCCTCTAAGTAGTTAGATTGTTAGAGCATTCATGCGCGGATGGTGGAATTGGTAGACACGTACGTTTGAGGGGCGTAAGCCGAAAGGTGTGGGGGTTCGAGTCCCCCTTCGCGCACCAACACATTCCGATATCGGATATCAGTACAGATTGGTTCTCTACATTTCGCTTTAGGTACGCTCAAAAATTCTTATAAAGACAAGCACTTAGCACCCTTAATCGATAGTTTCTAAAACTCTTATAGCCGAAGGCCCGCCTCTGGACAAGCTTTCC
Organism: Bdellovibrionales bacterium; assembly: GCA_031429075.1. Taxonomy (GTDB): domain Bacteria; phylum Bdellovibrionota; class Bdellovibrionia; order Bdellovibrionales; family JAGQZY01; genus JANPLN01. The sequence goes on from JANOYW010000020.1 coordinate 49,062, forward strand.
GGTCCCGTTCATTCGCTCGGTAAACCCATTTGTGTA
>JANOYW010000021.1:0-11799 GCA_031429075.1 Bdellovibrionales bacterium
AAAAATGTTTTTAAACTACCACTGAGCATGGTCCTTTTCCCTTCGTTAAGATGTGTTCTCGTAAAACAAATCGTATCGAAAAAAAGGACTTATGCTTATTAATTTTGACTCATTGCCTTATTCAGTTAAATGGGAAGAACCACAAGTACTTCGATCTGCTTTTCAAGAAAAGAAATCTCACTGTTCACACTTACAATCAAAACGTGGCCGAAGAGGTCTATCAAGCGGCCCTCATTTTTCCTCTGGCTGTTAAAACCTTGATCATCAAGTTATCCGTTAAACCATGAAATTAACACCGCAAGAAATGGAGCAAAGTGGCAAAAGGCCTTGAGTTTTTTCGAAGACTCCACCTTTGTAAAAAAAGTGGATCTGGTCGATTTTCATCGCGTCTCTGCTGAATTTCAAAAAATTATTCTGCAAAATGCTAAAGTTTTGGATTAGCGCGCTCTGAATTTTGCATTAGTGCAACCTAAAATTGTGTTCCACAACTTGCACCAAAGATTTGATGCTAAAGGGTTTTTGTAAAACATCGGTGACGTTTTTAGATGGACCCGCAAGTTGCTCATCGTCTTCGCCAGACATTAAAACAACAGGGATATTTTTGAGTAATGGATTGTTTTTTCGGATGTTAAGAAAACTTAATCCGTCCATGACCGGCATCTGCAGATCTAGCAAAATCAGATCGGGAAGCGCTTTATCCAAGCCTAATCGTTTGAGAGCTTCCTCACCGTTGGAACTGCACTCCACATGATAGCCCTTCGACTCAAGCAGGAACTTGAGGAGGATTTGCATCTCGATACTGTCGTCGATTATCAGAACGTTTTTCATTATTGGTGTGATATATCATGTATGTAAAGTTTTATAACTCGAGATTGCAGACAATGAATTCTCTACTCGGTGTACAGAAAGTAGTCATACTCATGGTCCTGCATAATTTTTTAGAACAAAACAGAAAAGAAATTCTCGCATTGAGTGCAGAAAAAACTTTGCACCTCGCAGGCCTCCGCGTTAGCTCGGAGAAACTCAGTTTGGGACTTCCCTTGTTTTATGATCAGTTGATTAAAGTTCTCGATAAAAAACTAGGTTCAAATCCCCCTGAGGCACTCCTCGTGGCTGCTGCAAATCATGGTAAAGAATTTTGGCGTTTAGGGTATTCTGTCTCTCACGTTGTCCACGCATATGGGGCCATGTGCCAGGCCATCACCGAGCTCGCCACCACTAAAGACGCCAAGGTGTCCCCCAGCGATTTTAATATTCTCAATGGCTGTCTTGATGTGGCGATTGCTGCTGCCGTTTCGGAATTTCAATTCCGCGGAGTGGAATCCAGTGAAGCCCGCGAAATTCAACATTTGGGATTTTTGGCCCACGAACTCAGGAACGCCCTCTCCAGTGCCATATTGGCACAGGAAATGATCAAAGCGGGGCTCGTCGGCACAGGTGGCAGCACCGCTGCGGTTCTTGAAGCCAACCTAGCGCGCATGCGACACCTGATTGATCGCTCCCTCTCCGAAGTGCGGATGCGCGCCGATGTGGATATTTTTGTAGAAAAATTTCGCGTGGTGGATTTGCTGGATCAAATTTTGATCACGGCAAAAGTTGATAGCGATAAAAGGCATCAAACTCTCAATTGCGAAGCGGATTGGAAAATCGAGATCGAAACAGATCGCCAATTTATGCTTTCTGCCATTGCCAATTTAGTACAAAACGCCATCAAGTATACAAAGTCGGGTGGAAAAATTTGGCTGCGAGCAAAAACGACTGCAGATCGAGTTCTCATTGAAATCGAAGATGAGTGCGGCGGTATCGAAGCCGGCAAAATCGACGCTCTTTTTGAACCCTATATTCAGTCCAGTCAAGATCGTAGTGGTTTGGGCCTTGGATTAACCATTACTCAGCGCGCGGTCCACCTTTGCCAAGGAAAAATTTCGGTGCGCAACAAACCAGGCCACGGTTGCACCATCACCATCGACATTCCTCGAAAAATTGTTTTGGATACAAAACAAAAAGCCACTGTTCCGGGTGTTGATGCTGTGCAACCCGATTTTACCAAGAAACCTAAATAGAAATCTCCAACCAAATTTCGTTGCGGCGTAAAAACCAAAGCTGAAAGGGCGAGTTAAAGCGCGCAAGCACCGGCTCGCCCACTGGCTGCACGCCGTTCTTTTTTAAGGCCTCTAAAAACGTTGCTAGTTTATTTTGATAACGCTCCTCGGACCACGAACCCGAGTAGGAATACACCGCCACCGTACGCGCCGGAATGGAGCGAAGTTCCACACGCGCGTCATTGGGTGTGGGTAACGTTTCTAACGTGTAAGTTTTTGGCATCGTAAATTGCACCAAATAGCCTGATGAAATTTTACTTTGGCTCACCAGTGCCGTCATCGCGATTTTTTCGGAGGCAGCGGAGGCTGATTGGTTTACAGTTTGATTCGCTGTTTGATTTACTGGGGCGGTCATGGCGATTTTTGTTTTGGATTTATTTCCGCCAAAAATATAATCCGCTAAAATGCGAAAGGCTTTGTTACCTGCATCTTCAAAACTCGCATCCACCTTAGTCTCGGCCACCAAAACAGCGCCGTAACGACGAACTTCGTAATCTTCTGTCTTCGACACAATTTGAAACTCGGGTTCTTCAATGGCCATTACAACTCCACAAATAAAATAACAAAGCGATGCAATCACAAACTTCACTCATTCTCCGATCTCTCACTCACACGGGGGCTTCTTGCCTCGCAGGTTTAAAATTCAGTTTCAGTTCAAAATATGAACCACAAATCAAAACGAAGCAATACTCAAGCCAGCGTCAGAACTGCAACCATTGATTTGACTCATCCTCGCACAAGATACAAAACTGGGAGCCTATATTTTATCGTGAAGTTTGATTCTTTCTTAAAAAAATGACTTCGACTTGATTTTTAATGTTTGGCAGACCAGGCACTGTTCCCCCAGCGTCAACAATGTGAACTTCTGTAAAACCATATTCTGTAGCAAGCCTCCCCGACCAGGTTTTAGCCGCTGCCTGCTGCGCGCTATCTCCCTGCGCACGAAAGGTATAATATTGCGAGAGATTCGTACCCCCCATCCAGATCCCTGAAATACCAATAATATTTTTTAAACCAAAGTGTTCAACCATTTGTGCGTAAAGTTCTCGGCCAGTATACACACTGCGAATATGGCGACTTCCCTGATTTAAATACGCTTCGAAAAATACGATGCCTGCATCGCTCAGAGTGGCCTCGAAGGTGAAACTGTGGGTCCTATCTAGATAACGAAAAAACTGAGGTTGTTTTTCGAACTCTTCCACTCCACGCACAACCGCTAGTGGAGTAAAAAGATTTATGCAACTCATCTGGCTGGATGCCTGCGCAGAAACAAAAAACGATCCAAGGAGCCAGCTTATAATCATTGCCATGGGCTGTTGTTAAGCAATTTACAAGCCACGAAGGCCCCGCCCTGTGGACTTAAGGTACTTTAATCCTAAAATAATGACAGACCTGCAAAAAAGATCGACAGGACAAGTGTCTCTTTCTTACCTTCGAATGGCATAAGGCACGATGCCGCCAACCTCGCAGTCGTTTAAAAGAACGTAATCCAAAACCGCAAAAAACTCCCGCCCCCAAGAAACCACCCGAGAATAAGGAATTAATGCCCAGATTCCTTTTCCTAGCTTTTGCGAAATAACACCTGTGAGCGCACGAATAAACCCTCGATAAAGCGCGTGGTTGGTGATTTTTATACAAAAATGGAAATGATCTTTCTGTACACTTTCCTTATAAACTTTAACACCAAATCTTTTTGCATAAAAATGAAGAAGTTTACGAAGAAGTATTCGATGAGAATAAAGATTTGTGCTTTTTTTAGATTTCAAAACAAAATGCAATGGTTTACGACTATCTAAAACTCGCTCAGTTTTACGTTTTCCCTTTACAGCAAGAGATCCACCAAATTCTTTAACCGCTGGTTTAAAAAAACTCATTTGTCGGGCCATATTTGCTCCTAAAAAAAACAATATACACCGGTTTTAAAATTCGAATTTTTAAAGAAATTAAAATTTAAATCTCCTTAAAACATTTCTCGTACAAGGCGGTTTAAAGCTCCCTACAGCTTCGCCCCGATGCGAAGTCAAATCTATCGAGACCGCGTGGTGTGGACTCTTGGAAATCCTTATTAAGGATGAATTAAACACTCAAAATCCCCGTCAAGGTCTGATGGGGAACGTCAAAAAATAAATACTCACCATTAAAAATGCTATCCCCATGACTAATGATTTGAATTTTGAAAACTAGTGATCTGAATCTCGAAAAGTGATGAATTGAATTTCGAAAACTAATGATCTGAATCTCGAAAACAAATGAATCGAATAAAAGCTCGGCTGATCAGGAAGATCAGACGAAACGGGTTTAAAAGGGCAGCGGCCCTTTTCGCAGGATTAACTTTTCCACAAAGTGGCTCCGTTAGCCAGAAAGTTCCAGGAATAAACTCGCTGAGATAACTGAGCCAGTCCCGATTGCCATTTTACTTAAATAAAACTACGTTGAATCTGTATTTTGGAGGTTCTCGTGATTTGTCCCAAATGTTCTTCCGACGCCATTTATCCCGATGGCTCGTTGATGATATGTCCGATGTGTTCCTACGAGTGGGTGCCGGGCCAATCTTCGTCGCCTGCCGAAAATGCCCCCGAAGACGCAACTGTGCGCGATGCCAATGGCCTCGCGCTCGAAAGTGGCGATTCTGTTGTGCTCACCAAAGACCTCAAGATCAAAGGCTCATCAACAACTCTAAAATCTGGAACCAAAGTCAAATCCATTCGTTTGCAAGACGATGTCGATGGCCACAATTTAAGCTGCCGCATCGATGGTGTGGGCTCCATCAATTTAAAGTCCGAATTTGTCAAAAAGGTCTAATAAGTATAATTTTCATACTAATTATACAGCACCCTAAAACTTCTTCTGTGTCCGTTGCGAGTTCGATGGAAAATGAATATACCCTCAGCTTGGGGGCACTCTATGAAACTTTTAATCTTAATAAGTCTTTTACTACCGACACTGCAGGCAAAAGCCGATTGCAAAACTCAACTTGAGAAAATTATCGAAGGCGCAGAGCCCTTGATTCTTGGCAGCGACCTCGATCCTCGCTGTAAAGCCCTAGGCTTAAAAGGTGGAAAACAAAATTGCATTCAGGCCACAGAGGGAACAATTTGGGATTTGAAAGCGTTGATGGAGCCCGTCCTGAACCGTGCGCGAAATCATTGCAAACAAAGTGTTTGTGCAACTCAAAGACATATTTGCTCGAGTCTCCTCAGCAACGACACCCACCTTGTTGCGGTGGGGATCTATGGACTGCTTGAAGATATCGAAGACGCCAACTGGTAATCTTTGGCTTACGTTTTTTGCCCGCTGATCACCTGAAACCGTTTTGCGAGCGACGCTTCTAATTCCTGTGTTTTCAAAACTGTCAAAAGATCAATACACTTAAATTCTTTGTCGTAGGCCGGTTGGCAAACGATATTGGCTCCCATTTTAAGATACATCTTCACTAACGACGGAATTAATTTTTCAGCTTCTAGCTGCTCCGTATCCGTTAACCCCACTGAGAAAATATGAATCCAAGACTCCATCTGCGGCATATGAAACTCGGCTGTTGGAGCCACCGAGGTTTGTGAAAGAACATGCCCTTGCTGACGGAGATACTCAAAAACCAAGGCCGCCTCACGCGCTTGATGAACTTTAACGCTAGAGCAGCCAAACAAAGTTTTAGCCTGCGATTGATTCATATATTCTGCAATCCCACGAAACAGCAGCGCCATTACAGCGCCTTTGCGATGCTCTTTATGGATACACGCGCGCCCCAGCTCCAAGTACGGTCCTTGAAAATCTTTGAGGTCACTCATATTGAATTCTTGCGCCGTATACGCCTGGGTCAGTCCTTCGGACGCACGAAGGCGATAGGTGCCAACAACAGTCTGCGTGGCTTTATGTATAATCAGCAAATGATCAAAGGAGCGGTCGTGCTTGTCGATATCTAGGCCATAGCGCATGATTTCGCGAAATTCTCGGTGAAAAACTTCGTGACGCAGACGAAAAGTTTTTAACAATTCATCAACCGTATCCGCCGTCTTTATAAGATAAGGGCCTAATTCTAGGTTTAAGGAAATCATCGGCTTAAACTTACCTAAGCCATTCCAGCGCACTTGAGTTGTTTCTTTGATGTGGGTGATCAATTTGAGCATACGAACCTCCGCTTTTAAGTAAGTTTAAGACAAGAATTAGCCACGGTGTGTTTACTTTTGGTTAATACATACTAACAAAATCTTGATGTGACCTTTCGCCAGAGACCCTTCAGGCTAAAGCCACGAGGTGATCGTGTCCATTGCACTCACTACTGGATTTATAACTCAACTGGGCTTCACGGTCTTAAAAAGCTACTGGCCCACGTCGTCTGTCGAAGATTTACAATGGGGCTGGGCGCAAAAAACGCTGGCTAAGTTTAAAGTCTCTCTGCAGGTCAAGGGCCAGATCCATCATCAACGACCCATGATTTTTGTTGGCAACCACATCAGTTATTTTGACATTGTTTTATTGATGTCGACCGTTCCCGCCATATCATTCGTTGCAAAAAAAGAATTGGCAAGCTGGCCCATCTTTGGTCACGCTGCTCGAAAAACAAAAACGATCTTTGTTAAAAGAGAAAAAGATCAATCGCGGAAAGATGCACGCACATCCATTTTGCAAGCCCTCACCGATCAGCAACGAATTGCCGTATTTCCGTCGGGCACCACAGGTTTAAATGAAAACAAAATCTGGCGACGAGGAATTTTTGAGGTGGCACAACAAGCCGATGCGCTTGTTCAGCCTTTTCGAATTAGCTACGAACCCTTGCGAGACCTAGCCTATATCGACGATGATTTTTTTCCATTACATCTGCTCCGCTTGATGCGGCTTAAAAAGATTCGTGCAAAAATTGAATTTCACAAGCCCGTGCGTATTACCAATCCCGAGCTCGATTGCGAAACCTGGAGACAATGGTCTCAAGACTCACGCTTTCACAAGTCAAACCACGAGTAGAGATTGTTTTGAATCAAGCTGTTGTTGTAATACTGGATGTAAAGTTTCATCCGACCTTCCATGGAATGTCGAACGCCTTCTTGAGTGGTTATAGGATTTAATTGCTGGGCATCCGAAATGGCGTAGAGAGTCCCTCTGTGATCTTGATCTGAAAAATGTAAAAAGTAATTTTCACGAACCAGCCAATAACCACCAAAGGTATAGAAGACGGCCTCCCCCTCCTGAGCCGAATCAAATACCGACCGACCAAACAGAAGATAGGGTTCATTACTAATGCCCCAAAAATCCAGGATGCTGGGCAAAATATCGGAGTGATGTGTGACTCGCTGGGTATTCATCGCCGATAAATCTTTAGAGGGATGAAACAGCAAGAGAGGAACTTGGTGCCTGCCCACTTGCGTCTCGCTGTTCTCCGACTCGGACATCTGCGAATGGTCACCAGTAATAATAAACAGTGTGTTTTTGTACCATGGCTGTTTTCGGGCTTCTTCGAAAAATCGTTTTAGCGAATAATCCACATAGCCGATGCTTTGATGAATCGGCATGCGACCGCGCGGAAAAACGCCCGCGTACTGCGGCGGAATTCGGTAAGGCTGGTGGGAGCTAATGGTAAAAATCGTCGACAAAAATGGCGCCGGCTGTTTGTTAATTTTGGTCACTGCAAACTGTAAAAACGGCTCGTCGTAAATTCCCCAGTGCCCATCAAAATCCTCTTTCTTTGGGTAACTCTCGAGGGGATAGTAATTTTCGAAGCCCGCCATGGCCGCAATGGCATCAAAATACATTGTTCCCTTTGGGGCCCCATGAAAAAAACTAGCGTAAACACCGGCACGTTTTGCAATATGGCCAAGACCGTTCCATTTATTGCCATAGTAATTTGTTTTAACAATGGGTGTGGGCACAAACGAAGGAACACCAAAAAAAACCGCTGGGAGTGCATCAATAGAGCGGCGACCGTTGGCGTAATTGTTTTTAAATAAGGCTCCATGTTGAGCCAACTCATCTAAAAATGGAGTAAACCCCCGCCCCTCGTTTGCACTTCCCCAAAATTCCGCTCCAAAACTTTCTAAAATAATAATGACAACATTCTGTTTTTTCGAAGCACTCTGCGCGGCGGCTGGCATTCGCGTGGATATTTTTGGTTGTTTTAATTGCGCAAAAACCTGTTCGGTGGAGGAAAAAAAATTGACTGGCTTGAGAGTGACACCCCGGCGAGTTTTCAAAAGCGTAAACGATGAATTCAGTGTTAAAACTCCAAGTTCCGGCGAGGCTCCTGAAGAGTAAGCATGTATGGGTTGAAGTGGCTTTGGTTGAAAGCCACCACGCACACCAAACAGAAAGACAAAAATGCTCACGAAGAAGAGAGCAACGACGTGCAAGGCCCGCGACCACGGCGGTAATTGGAGTGACGGATTCCTCTGCACCGGTTTTGGAAAAAAACCATAGAGTGCAAGCAGAGCAAGCAAAGAGAGACTAAAAAGATGCCAGTAGTTGATTAAAAATTGATCAAGCTGATGAACAGCTTCACTGCGAAAAAACAGAATGTCTAAATTCATCCGATGCCCGGTAAATTTATAATACTCAGCATCCGCGAGATTGGCGAGAATGAAGGGAAAGTTAAAAAGTAAAAAAACACCGCGCAAAAACTTTTGGTACTTCGTTTGTATAAATACTTTTTGCGGAACAAGAGCGATACACAAAAACAGAAACAGATTGAGCATTAATATCGTCGAGACGTCGAAACGAATTCCGTGCAGAAAACTTTTGGCAAGCAACAGCGGCTCGTGATGAGCATACACTTTAAAGTTGAGATAAAGAAATGCAGCCCGCAAAAGACTGTATACACTGAGGACCAAGATTAAAATTTGACCTAAAAATCGCAAACGCATCAGCAAAATTTAGCGGTGAGGTACAAGTTGTTTTTTAATGGCGCCTGCGAGGAAAACTTTTTTTCCGATGGTTGGCTCTTGACCCGCAAACCAACTTCGTCGATTTAAGACCCATTTTTGTTTTTTATCCACAGATTGCAATATGATCCGCGACGAATCGTAGCTGTAGACAGTGTAAGAGGAAAGATCTGTTTTTATAGAAATTCCTGCGAAAGCGGACACTGCAATAAAAACAATATTTAAAATGAACATCATCTTTGCTCCTTATTGACCGATGGGCGTGGTTGTCGAACCTGCAGGTGCTAATGCCGGCGACGGCGGCAACATATCGACTCCGCAACCGGCAAAATCAACTGTTTGCTGCTGGGTCGACGAAAAATCAACAACCGGAGTATTGGATTGCGGTTGATCAAATCCGATGGAACGAGTTCCCACCATTTTAGCGGCTCTTACAGTGGCAATGGCTCTGCCACTGTTGTCTCGAATGCCAACACTCATCGTCATGATGTTTCCCACCACATTGCAGGCGAGCTGGATGGCGGACTGCCCCGTCCGCTTGGAAAACAGCGCCGTGGCACCGGCGGCACTGTCGCTGATAACCAAAGGTGTTGGGTTGGTTTTTTCGTTGCTATCAGCCATGATGGTTCCGGCACTGCGAATGTCGCTGTAGCCGTATTCGGTAACAGTCCCATTCATGGAGGTGGCAATTCCCCACGAATAGGCACCCGTCTGCTGTTGGCAACGGAGGGTATTTACCATTCCGTCAGGGGTGACGTACTCGAAGCTATCCGAGGTTAAACTGAAGGAGCTGAATGGAAACGGTGAATTTTGTAAGTTGATTGTTTTAGGAATTTCTAAACAGGCCTCGGCCATGGAAAATCCGCAAAGCAAAATGAACATAGCGGTGATTCTCATACTCGCCTCCCCTTTAAGATGATTCTTGCGTTCATCACTGGAGTGGTCAAGCCTTGACTCCGCCCCTTATTTTTTTAATATGGGCCCTGTGAACAATCTTCTGCCTCGCGACGGCTCTGTTCAGCTGTACGAAAAATTTTTTACCGCCCAGATGGCAGACAATCTCTACTCTCAGCTTCTCGTTAACACACCTTGGCGCCACGACTCTATTACCCTTTTTGGCAAACGGGTTTTACAACCCCGCCACACATCGTGGCATGGTGATGCACAAAAAAAATACACCTATTCAGGATTAACCCTGGAACCTCAACCGTGGACTCAAGAGTTGCTATTTTTGCGCGACGAACTCTTCAATCGCACGGGACATAAATTCAACTCAGCACTGCTCAACTTGTACAGAGATCAAAAAGACAGCATGGGTTGGCACCGAGACAACGAAAAAGAGCTGGGGCCAGAGCCGGTCATTGCCTCTTTAAGCTTTGGGCAAAGTCGGCCATTTTTTCTGCGGCACATAAAGAATAAAACCCTTAAAATTGATCTTGAACTTCACCACGGCAGTCTGCTTTTGATGTCCGAAACCACGCAGACCTTTTGGGAACACTCACTTCCCAAGCGAACCCGTCTTTTCAAACCCCGTATTAATATTACTTTTCGATCAATTTTGTGACGCCCCCTTGCACCGGCTGCAAAACCTAGATATAGAATTTTATCTTTATTGGGGGGCTTATGAAGTATTCGTCTTTAATCACACTTGGTGTCATCAGCATTATTTTAGCCGCTTGTGGAAGCGGCGGTGGCGGAAGCTCCGCACCCAAGGGTGGCGAACTATTTAAAAAAGACATGGAGTGGCTTTCAACGTCATCAATGATGTCTGGTAAGTCAGTTGATGGTCAGATGAATGGTGCTTTGACGAAAGCTTTCGGTGGCACAACGAACTCGGATGTGAGCCTGTTTATTGAAGACCGGATTAAGTACGTTTACAGCCTTTCGGAAGCTGCAAACTTTTCGGTGCTTTTTTACGAAAATGCTTCTTATTTAGGAACGATGACCGTGGCACGGCTTTTTGGCCACGAAAATGAGCCTTCCAAACGCACTTTACTTGGGCTGAATGCTGGAGCTGGTTTGGCCCATCGAGAATTCGAAACTGGGTACGATTTGAAAGTGGAACTCCCCGAGGGACGAGTCGATGCAGGTTCGTTTCGACTCGGGCTGGTTTTTTTAACAAAAAATTATTCGACACAAATTGGAGACAAGGGCAGAAAGTACGGGCGCCCGAGAGAGGGACGCGTCAGCATTCTCGTGCACGAAGCTCGCCATTCCGATTGCCCCAGCGGGTACGGAGAAGCTGATTGCGGCTTTAGCCATCGTGAATGCACCTCCGGTGATATGGCGGGGCTCCCTGCCTGCGACGATAGTTTTTGGGGCCCCTACGCCATGGGCGCTCTTTATTTAAAAGCGACTCAAAACAACCACCCCTATGGATCTGTCGAGTATCGCATCATCGAATTTATGGCCGACGATGCGTTATCGCGTTTGGATTCTGCGCAAAAAAATGCACTTTACAATTCCGAGCCGGAATTGAATTCATTTTAGGATGAAAAAGAAGACGAGCCTTTTTACTCTCTCCTTTATACTTGTCGGAGGCTTTGTTTATTACAGCACCTCCGACAAAGCGAACAATGAGCCGCAACAGGCACCAGCAATCTCGCCTGTCGTTCATTTGACCGCTCCTTCAACCGAAGGTGTGGCGGCTCCGACGAAAGCGGCACCGTCGGTTCCCAGTAAAAAATCGAATGAGCCCCTCAAAAATAAAATCGAAAAATATAAAATTGGCAAAGGTGCCGACTATCGCGCCGAGCTTGAAAAAAATCCCCATCAAACACCCGATGTGGCAATAGCGTCGGCGCTGGAGCTGGGCGAGATTTTTGATG
>JANOYW010000022.1:0-73366 GCA_031429075.1 Bdellovibrionales bacterium
TTTTGTAAGCTAGAGCTTCACGAGTATTTAAACGGGTGGAAACTTATATTGGATAGAGAGTTTGCTGGCAATGTTGGGCAAACGACGAATTACAAAGAGTTTGGTATCGAAATTAGAGGAGCAAATTACGCCTTTACCTACGTATACAATAAAATGAGCACCTCGGCCTTTGCGAACGATCCCTTCGATGGGGAGAACTCTTCCATACATCTTGAGCGAAAAACTCAAACGGGTTCGGATCCCTTGATAGAAGCCTCTGTGTCTTCACGCGATTTCCAAGAACTTCCCACCTACTACGATCTCCGAGAGGATTTTAAAGCCGAAGGAAGTCAATTTATTATGCGAGTGAGTTGCCGAACGGTAAAAAACTTTTAGGTTTTACTGTCGCTACGGCAGTACGCCGAGGTCACTTCCAAATTTTACGGCGAATAAATTCCTTTTCGATGTTTTCTTCTTCGTTCCACTTGGAAAAGAACGGGCCTCCGTAGCCCAATTGTTTGGCCAGTGCATGCACGCGGCCCTGATTCAAGATTGTCGTCGAAACGGGCTCTATTTGAGCAATGGGATCAGTATAGGCCTCATCGGGAGAAATAATTTTCCACTGTTTTTTGCGCAAACCACGCACGACTTCGCCAATGCAAATTGCGTTGAGATCTGTCTCATGCAAAAGCAGGACATGTTTAACCGAACGCCCAATGGCTTTGACCGACATCCCGTCGAATAACTCGGCATCGTCCGCAATCATATCAGTGTAAGCTTCGCATAATCTTTGCTGGTGAAATTTTTTGCCCGCATCAACACCCTGGACCAACACCTCATTTGTAAACCAGTCCTCCGAATCCACAGTCACATAACCATTCATATAGCCAATCTTTTTAAGATGCGCCCTTACAGCCTCCACATCTTTCGAATTTTTTCCTTCGTGTAAATAGGGAAAACGAAACCACTTTTTAAAATTCGGAAAATGTTTGAGCTCTTGATCCGCAAGATCAATTCCTTGGATAAATTCATCGACAGGCACCTTGTGCAGATCTGCATGATTGACGCTGTGATTCGCAATCAAATGACCGGCGTTTGCAAAAACATTGAGCCGCTCCACCCCGTCTGTGCTTCGGCTTGGTGAATTGCAGAAAAAAGCCACCTGTTGCACGTTGGCTTTTTTAAGTTCGGACGTCAGCTTGTGCGCTCGCTCCATGCCACTCATCATGGTGCTGACCTTGCGCGGGCAATCGTCGAATGTGAGCGCAATTTCGCGAGCCTGTAGGGAGGGAACAAGACATGTAAACCATAGTATCTGGAGCATTAAATGTTTCATACCCGCAATGCTACTGTGACGCCTAAAAGCTGTCCAATAAAACATTTACTTCTCAAACGTTAAACCCGGTCTACTTTCGGACAATTGTTACTCATTCGACAATTAATGTGATTGGAAGTTCTCCAACACTTGCATGCGTCTCGCTTTGTTAACACTATTTGACATTTTATGCCATATATGGCATATTGAGGTTTATGTGCGAATATCTGTAACAATCGAATTTCAGAGGTGGCTTACAAGGCTTTCTGATAAAAGTCGCGGTCAAATGAACGCCCGGCTTGAGCGCATTGAGAACCATGGATACTTTGGAGACACTAAATATCTGGGTGATGAATTGTTCGAGTTAAGATGGGCCAATGGTTGGAGAGTGTATTACACCCAATCAGTAGACTTTAACGGAAATATAATTTTACTTTTACTTGGAGGAATGAAAAATGCCCAAAAAAAAGATATCAAAAAAGCCCGGCATCTCGCCCAAAAATACAAAGCAAGGTAAAAACTATGCCGTGCCGATTCCCTATAGTCCCTCCGAGCAGCTAAAAGACAGAAACTTTGTCGCACGCGCACTTATTGAGTGCCTGCAAGATGGTGATGCTGAGGCTTTTAAAGAAATTCTCGGGGCTCATTTGGATGTCATCAACAAAAGCCAGTTCGCTGCGAAAACACGAATCCCAGAAAGAACTCTTTATCGAATGGTTTCTGAAGACGGAAACCCAACTCTAGATAATATAGCTCGCGTGGTTCATGCTCTGTGCGCTTGATAAAAGTAGAATGGAGTGATGCGAGAAGCTCTTACTCGCCGAACCCAAAACGGACTTGTAGATCATAACGCTCAGCGCGTGTCGTAGCGGCAGTAAAATTTGAACTTTACCCCGTTTTTATGCTGCCAAAACGGATTGCGCGGGGCATCTCTCCTAGGTACTTGGTCTCTTTTTGGATATACGTTAACGCAACTCAAAGGGGGAGTTTCATGAAATCACTATCTATTGTTTTCGCTGCTATCTTGGTTTTCGCTCAAAGTTCAATGGCCTTATCTTTACCTAAAACAGCTAAAGTTATCTTGGCGCTGGATCAACCGGCTGTGGCTGTGGAGCTACCTGCTGTTGATTTAACATTGGCAACCATCAAACATAATTCCATCGTTACATTTCAACAAACTGGCTCCATCACTGTGGGAGCTATTACTTATAAAATGGACCCAGTGGCCTTTGTAACAACAACAGATGATTCTAAAGGCCTAACGGTAGAGAATCTAAAAATGATTCGCTACCGTCTGTTTTCTGATGAAATGAAATCAGTTGTCGGCGACATCGTTGTTGATTTGAAAACCGGTTCGGTGACCATGAACAAAACCTCAAAAGGCCTCGTCACAGAGTGGTACTAAGCCCTACTTGGGTAGAGCAAAGTAATTGAGATATTTATAATAAGGAACAGGGGCTTGAACTTTAAACAGCCCCTTTTTTGTATCTAAGGCGTGCATCTGATAATTTCGATCCTTAAAGAAACGAAAGATCTCTTCTCCGCTGGTACCCGTATCCAATAAACACGGCTCGTTGAGTTCGATGCAAATTCGCGGACGCTGAGTTTCAATCAGTTTTTGTGCTCCTTGCAATACTTTAAACTCATACCCCTCCACATCGATCTTCATAAAATCCACAGCAGTCAGTTGGTTTTGCTCGCAAAATTCATCCAGTGTTATAACTTGGCGTTTGATTTTTTCTCCCGAGAACAGATCGCGATGGGCCATACGCCCCCAACCACTTTCCTCGGACGGTGGAATTAAAAATTCAGTGTCCCCTGCTTTGTCGGCAACACAAACCTCTTGCAAAAACATCAACGAAAAATTGTTTAACTCGCGGTTTTTTTGATAGGCCAAAATATTTTGTGGAAGCGGCTCGAAGGAATACACCTTGGACTGCGGTGACATTTGTTTTACTAAAAAACTAAAGTATCCAATATTAGCACCCACGTCCAAAAACACTTTGCTTGATTTTGCCATTTCTTTAAAAACCATTTCGGTTTCTGGCTCGTGACAGCGCTTAATAAACATCACCGCTTGCATGCGATCTCGCAAATCCAATTGCAAACGAAACCCAGTGAGCATTTTTTGTGTTTGCGTAAATGATTTCTTGGGAAGAACTTTTAACAATTTTTGTCCAAGAAAGTTCTTGCCGCGAAAGTTGGGCAATAGCGTATAGGTTTTTAAAAAATCCATGGATTCCATCATCACGTCCTATGTACATCACGAATCGAGGCTTGATCCGTGGGAAATATAACCAGCTCTTGAATATTCACATGCGCCGGTCTCTGCAAACTCCACACAACTGTCTCTGCAATATCTTTTGCCGTCAACGGCTGCATGTTTTTATAAACCTGTTTGGCTTTTTCTTTATCCTGAAAACGCACTTCCGAAAACTCTGTCTCCACCATGCCAGGTTCAATGTTGGTGACACGAATGCCCGTTCCCAAAAGATCCATGCGCAAACATTCGGAAATAGCGCGCACCGAAAACTTCGTGGCGCAGTAGACGGCACCACCTGGATAACTCCAGCGCCCGGCCACCGAACCGATATTGACCACATGTCCTTGTTTCTGAGTGACCATGGCTGGCAAAATTTGTCGAGTGACATACAACAGACCGCGGATATTTGTATCGATCATTTCATCCCAGTCTTCGATCTTACCTTTATGAAGTGGGTCTGTGCCTTTTGCTAAGCCCGCGTTGTTCAAAAGCACATTTACATTGCCGAGAACATTTTGGTTTTGTGCAAACCACTCATCCACTTGCTTTCGGTCGCTCACATCAAAGCAGGCAATGTGTACCTGGCATTTTGCAGAGAGCTCGTCTTTTAGCTTCTCCAATCGCTCGCGTCGGCGACCATTGAGAATCAAAGTCTTTGCATGGGGAGCAAGCTGTCTTGCGGTTTCTAAACCAATACCAGAGCTGGCACCGGTGATAAAAGCTGTAAATAGGCTCATATTTGAACTCCAAATGGTCGAACTCCAAAGTCGAGATGCTGCAAAAGGCTCTCGACAACTTTTTGATAAAAAAGTTCATCCTGCTGATTAAAACGCGCCAGACTTGGCGAATCAATATCTAAAACACCAACCAATTGGCCTTTTTGAACTATGGGCACCACCAGCTCCGAGCGTGAATTCGAATCACAAACGATGTGTCCTGGAAATTCATCCACATTGTCGATACGAAGTGTTTTACGTTCGAGTGCGGCCGTTCCGCAAACACCTTTTCCAAGCTCAATTTGTGTGCAAGCAGGTTTCCCTTGGAATGGACCCAAAACTAATTTGGCTCCATCGTAAAGGTAAAATCCCAACCAGTTTACATTTTCCGTATGGGCCATTAAAAAAGCGCTGACGTTGGCAAGGCTGCCCGTAAGGTTTTGTTTTTCGCAGTACGCGGGGATATCAGAAAGGGGATCTTGAGAGGCTATGAACATGGGGTTAAGTTACAACTTACTTGGTTCCTTTTCAAGAATAAGGTAGTTTGGAGGCCATGCAAGAACGATTCAAGGAAGTAGAAGATCGAATCAAAAGGGCCTGTGAACGAAGCGGCCGCCGTCACGCCGACGTTCAGCTATTGCTCGCCTCCAAAAAAGTGAGCGCGGAACGACTCCAGTCACTTCCTAAAGACCATCTTCTTCTGGGAGAAAATACCGTTCAAGAACTGGTCAGCAAACAAAAGGATCTGGAAAACTCGCCGTTTCGTTGGCATTTTATCGGCCACTTGCAAACTAATAAAGTTAAAGATCTTATCGGTCGCTGCGATTTGATTCACAGTGTGGATCGTCTCTCCCTGGCTCAAGAAATCTCTAAACGAGCCCAGCAAAAAAATACACCCACAAACGTGCTCATCGAAGTAAATACCTCTGGAGAATCACAAAAATCGGGCTGCGCCATCGATAAAGTTTTTGATCTCTGCCGAGCCATCTCGCAAATGAGTCATATCAGCGTAAAGGGCCTTATGACAGTGCCGCAAAATTCACCCATCGAAGAAGACGTTCGAAAGAACTTCCGCGTTTTAAAACAGCTTTTTTTAGAACTCAAAAAACAAAATATTCCCAACGTTGAAATGCGCGAGCTTTCCATGGGCATGTCCAACGACTTTGAATGGGCCATCGAAGAAGGCTCCACTATGATCCGTATTGGATCGTTGATTTTTGGGGAAAGACCCGTTCGATGAACATTCATAAAATCTACGGCTTCCAGTTTTTTTGGATTTTCGCCGTGGTTCTTCCCATCCTGTATCCGTACTACACTTCGCTTGGCATTAGCACCCATGAGTTTTTTCAACTGCAAGCCGTCTTCGGACTCACCGCTGCTCTTTTCGAAATTCCCACAGGTTATTTCAGCGATCGTTTTGGGCGCAAAAAAAGTTTGTGCCTCGGTGCTTTGATATCGGGACTTTCCTATTGGATACTTACACAGGCCACAGGTTTTTGGGGAATTTTAGCCCACGAGTTTTCCTTGGGCCTTGCTCTGAGTTTTATTTCCGGTACCGACGTTGCTATTCTTTTTGAATCTCTTCCCCTCAACTATTCCAGGGACCTTTCGTCGCGGATTCTCAGTCACAACCAGATGGCTTCAGCCCTCGGCGAATTTAGCGCGGCCCTCATTTGCTCCGCCCTTATCACTTTTATTTCCTACAAAGAACTGATCGCCATTCAAGCGGTTCTTGCGTGGCTTCCTCTCCTTGTGGCACTCACGTTGCGCGAACCTAAAAGGCATCAGCCAACACACCTGGATATTAAAAAAATAAAAAAACTGTGGCGGCAGCTATTACACGAACATTCGTTTCTTCGGTTGCTCAGTTTTAATTTTGTGGTGTGGCTACTCGCCACTTACATCGCCGTTTGGATTGTGCAGCGCTATTGGCAGGAACAGCAAATTCCACTGGTATGGTTTGGAGTTCTTTGGGCTTCGTGCAACCTAACGATAGGTGTTACTGGGCTTTTCTCAAGGTCTTTAGAAAAATCCCTTGGTATGGGAAAGTCTTTACTTTTGGTCGGAATCCTTTGCACAGGCGCTTACTTTTTTATGTCGCTCGTTGGTGGCGCCATCGGCGTACTCTGCGGCTTCCTTATTTATATCGCGCGCGGCCTTAACAATGTGATCTCGAGAGACCTACTCAACCAATCCATGGATCCAGCTTTGCGCGCCACCGCCAATTCTATTCTTAATTTTCTCTTTCGTTTTGCCTTTGCAATTTTAGGACCTGCCGTGGGCTTTTCCATCGATCAGTGGGGACTGAACACAACACTTCTCGCCCTGAGTGGTTTCTTTTTATTATGTCTCATTTTTATCACAGCTCCACTTCTGCGACGTTTGACTTCCCCGCACGACTGGGAGAATGTTGTATCTAATGATTAAAAATATATCTTTAAACGACACCTTCATTGTTGTTCTACTTTGCACGGTCATCGCAATTTTTTTCTACGGCTTGGGGTCCGCTTTTGTTCCTCTCACGTTCGCCTGGTTCTTAGCCTACGCCGCCATTCCTCTGGTTAAAAAAATTGAAAAACGAGGACTCAACCGCTCGCAGTCATCGCTTGTGGTGCTGGCCATCGTCTTTGTGAGTTTGATTTTGCTTGGACTCTTAATTATTCCACCGCTTTTTTCGGATCTCCATGCCGCTGTTCTCGAGTTACCGAGAAACGTGAGTGTGTCTCTCGAAAAGTTAGATACGTTTTTTTCCAATTACGGCTATCACGTTCCCTATAACAAACAAATGTTGATTGATTTCGCCAGTCAGTATTCGGAAAAAATTTCTGGGAATCTTTTAACGTCCGTTGGCGAGTTTTTAAAAAATTCTTTAGTCAATGCTGCCTCAGTGATTGTGATTTGGCTGAATGTGTTTTTAGTTCCACTCTTTTTTGTTTACGTTATTAACGATTACGAAAGACTTATCGACTCTATTGAAAGCCTCGTTCCTCTTTCGTGGCGCCCAAAACTCGATCTCTTTATCGTTGAGTCCAATCGAATTTTAAGTGGTTATATTCGCGGTCAACTTGTGGTTTGCGCCATCCTCAGCGTACTCTACAGTGTGGCGTTACTTATCGTGGGAGTGAAGTTTGCCATCATTCTTGGAGTCATCACCGGCTTTTTAAGCATTATTCCTTATGTGGGCTTTAGCATTGGCCTTGTCGGCGCTCTCGTGACGGCGCTCGCAGACTTTGATGGTCTCTCCCCGCTTGTAGGTATTTTGATCGCCTATGGTATTGTACAAATACTTGAAAGCTTCGTTATCACTCCCCGCATTGTCGGCAACAGCGTTGGGCTGTCGTCGTTCGAGGCGATTATTGCGTTGATCGTCTTTGGAAACTTACTGGGCTTTTTAGGTTTATTTCTGGCAATTCCTGTTGGCGCGATTACAAAACTTTTACTTAAAAAGCTTCTCGCGGAATACAAAAATACGTCATTCTATCGGATCAATTAAAAAAGGTTGCCATCATTCAGATGCACAGAGGCCCGCATGCTGCCGCATTGCTCTTTTGTGAGTTGCGCCGTTTGATTGGCAATGTAGCCTGCCATGAGATTTTGCCCATCGGAAAGATGCTTTAAGCCCCCCAGCATATGGCCCAATTCGTGAGCAAGAATCTCATATTCTGGATTTCGCAACTTTTTGTATTCATCACTGAGACTGTAGCTCGAGATAAACAAATAATTACTACCAGGTGCCCAACCGGCACTGCCGCTGTACTGCCTTGTCTCAATTAAAAAAAGCATCGGTGTTTTGGAGTCGTTATAAAATTGGTTAGCAACCTCGATGGATTCGTAGTCCATGGCAAGAGTTCCTAAAAACATCTCCCATGGCAATTTTATTGCTACAGAAATATGGCACTGAGCCAGCAAATTATTCGCACGACGAACCATGCGGGACACGCTGGCTGTGGTCCACGACGATCTCGACTCGATGACCACATTCATTGGCAAGGTCTTCCAAGATGGCTCAGCTTCATTCGACACTATTAACAAAAAACTCATCTGTTTGTCCAAATTGGCAATGAATCTTTCGTTCATCTCTCGAACGGGCTGCTCCCAAACATTGTGCTCACTGTAGTATTTGTATTCTTCGCCAACAGCAGATAGATACGCCTTAATAAAGGGACCATAATGATGGCTCTGTAAGTTTCGCAGGTACTTGTCCCACAAATAACTTCGCACTGGATCCAAAACATTATACATGTCGGAGATTGATCCTAAGAAGTCATAGAACACCATTTTTCGTTTTTCGTCTGACGCTTTCTCAATAGTTATTGAATACGTAAAATCACGACCTCGATAGCCAACTGGTAACTTAACAAAGTATTTTTGCGACCAATCCACGGCAGTACCCCCAAGTGCCAAATACATTGCATCGCCACGACCGGCATAAAGAACCGCAAAAATATCTGCCAAAAGTTCGTCATAGGCACCTAACTTCAAAGCCGCGAATGTAAAATAATCGAGGTCTGAAAATCCCTTTTCAAAAGCTAAAAAGTCAGGACTTAACAGCTTATCCGGTTCAAAACAGAATTCACTCTTCCTCAATTCCGCCTGCAAACGCGAACGGTACTCAAGGGAGCGCTCCATATGGTCATCAAGTTCCACAGAAACACGCTTTAAACTCGCTCGAAAAACTGCATGACCGTACTCGTGAGCAATAAAAACAGAATGAAATTCCTTGGGATATTTCGCCAATCCCAAATAACTAATGAGATGACTTTTGGGATCGTAGTTTAAACCGTGCTGTCCGCGCCCCAGATAAAGACTCTCACAGGCACTGGCCAACTCCAACTTTTGCGGACGGGTCAACCCCCATGTGTCGATCTCGGAAATGACAGTTTTAGTGAGTACCTGAACCTCGTCCGCATGGACGACCAAAGTTGAAAATAATAAAAGAAGAAACACTTTTGCAAGCACTGCACAAAGTAACAACCCATACCCAGATGGACAGGGCAATCGCATATCGATGAAAAAAACTTAAGAAACTTGGAGATTTAATTGAATTCATTTCAATTTTTGGAGCGGCAGTCATTTTCCTGTGCAAAAGAAACTTTGCACAGGCAATCTCAAACCTCTTTCGAGGGGTATTGCGTCGATGAATTTGGGTGGGTTTTGTGACTTTATTTTGGGGTCTTTTCGTATTTTTTAACTATCTAGCCAACGCCCAAGTGTCATCGCAGCGAAGTGACTCTTCGCTTTTTCTTGCGACTGAAAAGATCTGGAACTCAACAGCTGTGGACAATGCAAAAATAAGCACTCTCATATCGTCGACCCAGGGGACCTATCGTCTGCCTTTAACTGTGGTGATTGATAAAAATAGCCCCTGGACGATCCCGTTTGTAACGGAGTTTATCCGAAATGCTGAAATTATTTTTACTCAATGCGATCTCGCTTTGGCACCGATTACCGTGATTGAGCTCAATCATCCACAGCTTGCCGACTTCACTCCAAGCACAGACTATTTGATCACACGGGATTTTCCGCAAAACAATTACCGACCGCTCGTTGTTTTTAACAACGGCAGTTATGGTTCGGTTTATGCCAATGCCGAATATTACAAAGATCATAATTTTGAATCACTGACACGCAATACCGCTTTTGTAGATTATCTGGCTCTTGGGTTTCACAGTTCTACAACAAAGGAAAGTTACTTTCTAAAAACCGTTATCGCCCACGAACTTCTTCACCTTCTCTTGAATGCACCTCATAATCAGCTGCCTGGTAACATCCTGAGTTCGGTGCAAAAAGGCGAGAGCGTTAGTCTCGAACAATGCGATAAAGTGCTTAAAAATGACTTAGTTAAAAGGCTCTAGAGACAAAAAACGTCATCGGCCGCTGCTTAGTCTGTAAATTCCGTCCTCATTTCAGCCTTTTAGGCAACATTTTGCGACCCATATTTTGGTACAGATCTTGATATAAGTGGGATGGTGATTGAATGGACCGTTGTAGGAGTTGCCCAATGAAAGTACTCACATTCTTGATGATTCTAATGATCCTAACAAATGGCTCTTCGAGTGAGGCTCTTGAACCAGTCACTCTCCAAACCAGTGCTTGCCCTTCATCAGAATTATTTTCGGATATCACCTACGAAGACTTGCGCACAAAACTTGATAAAACACTCAACGAAAAAAATAAATCTCTTATCTTTTTGGACTTTCGAGGTTTGCAAGCGCAGATCGACGTGTTGGCAAATCACTTGGTGTCGGAAGACAATTTAACATCCAAAGAAGCAACGGTGATTTTGAAAAAAACCGTAGGCCACTTGGAACAACTGGAAGTTTTGCTCAGTAAAGCCAAGGAGTCTGCCCGGTTGATCAAGGAAGATCACGTGGTTCCTCTCGCTACTTTGACGTCGCTTAAGGCCGAAGCCGATGCTTGTAACTTGATCTCTTCGCCTTACACCGATATTTTTAAAGCTCTTTCTAAGCTAAATATCGAGCTTAATGAAATCCTCATGCTGTCTCCACAAAAAATTCTCTCTCAGAAAGAAAAAGCTAAAAATATGTTAGGCCGAGTTGATACAAAACAGGAAGTTTCAAACGTATCGAATCAAACGATCGCTGAAAACTTTAATTTTATGCAAAGACTCGTGCAAAATGTTACACAAACCTTCGACTTCGATACTCGCCTCCTACAGGTTGCAAACCATTAAAGCTCCGTACCTTTAGAGAACTGAGCTGAGGAGTTTTTTGGTGTAGTCGTTCTGGGGGTTGTTGTAAACCTCTTCGACTGTTCCCTGTTCGACGATTTTGCCTTGGTTCATCACAATCACTTCGTCGGCCACAAAACGAATCACGGAAAGATCATGAGAAATAAAAATATAGGTCAGGCCAAACTCGTCTTTGAGGTCGAGCAATAGATTTAAAATTTGAGCTTGCACCGATACGTCGAGCGCAGACACCGATTCATCACAAACGATAAATTCCGGCTTCACTGCTAAGGCGCGGGCGATGCAAATCCGCTGGCGCTGTCCCCCCGAAAACTCATGGGGGTAGCGTTTGAGGTGTTCCGGTAGCAATCCCACCTTCTGCATGAGAATTTCTGCTTGCGCCCAGCACTCTTTATCTGACGAATAAATTTGATGTACGCGCATGGGCTCGGTGATGGCCCTTCCGATGGTCATTCGCGGGTTGAGTGAAGAATAAGGATCTTGAAAAACAATTTGAACTTTTTGGCGAATCTTACGGAGCGTTTCGCCCTCGAGCTTGCGTAGGTCTTGATCGCGGTACAAAATCTCACCATGGGTGGGTTCGATCAGACGCAACAGAGATCGGCCCAACGTGGTTTTTCCACAGCCCGACTCTCCCACCAGTCCTAAAATGCGACCTTTGTGCAAGGTGAAGCTCACATCATCAACCGCCTTCACCCATTCTTTGGTGCGTTTAAAAAAAGAGGTCTTCACTGGAAAATGTTTGCTCAAATTTTTTACTTTTAAAATTGCGGTATTGGCATCGCTCGGCGTGGAACTTGGGGTTTTAAAACCCAAGCTGCTCATATCAAAAGATTTTTCTTTTCCAGCAGAATCCACAAAATCACTCACCGTGGGAAGTCTTCGTGCCTTTGGATGCATTTGTGGTCGACAGTTGAGGAGTCCCTTAGTGTAAGGATGCTGTGGTGACGAAAAAATCTCTTCGGTTTTTGCTTTTTCAACACAAACACCTTTGCGCAAAATACTCACCTCGTCCGCCATTTTGCGAACGATGGACAGATCGTGGGTTATAAATAACATGGACATTCCCAAATCAGACTGGAGCTTTTGCAACAGATCGAGAATCTGCTTTTGTATAGTCACATCCAGCGCTGTGGTGGGCTCGTCGGCGATTAACAATTGCGGTTCGCAGGCGATGGCCATTGCGATCATCACCCGCTGCCTTTGACCCCCGCTCAGTTCGTGAGGGTAGGAGTTCATCTTGAGTATTGGATTTGGCAACCCCACCTGATTGAGCAGTTCCACAGCCTTTTCCTGGGCTTCACGAGTCGACATTTTTTTATGCAGCCGCAATCCTTCCATGAGTTGAAACCCAATGCGGAAAACGGGATTGAGGCTCGTCATGGGTTCCTGAAAAATCATGGATATTTTTTGCCCGCGGATGGTGCGCATTTCTTTTTCGGGAAGCGCTAAAATATTTTTTTTCTCAAAAATAATTTTGCCACCAATTTGAACATGCGACCCCGAAAGCAAACGCATAATGCTTAAGCTTGTCACACTCTTGCCCGACCCTGACTCTCCTACCAAGGCAACAACTTTGCCTTTGGGGATTTCGAGATCCAGATTTTGCACGGCGGAGTTCAACCCAGTTTGGTTTTGAAATTGAATATTGAGTTTTTGAATGGATAGCACCGATGACATCTCTTTACTTAAGCATAGTTATTTTTTGATGGCAATGGTCAGTCCCTCGGATGTAGGGAGTAAACAGCTGTAAAACCGCGAGTCGCTCAGCAGTCGCTGGTTAAACTCGTGCATAGCCTTTCGTAGATCATTTTTCTGCGGATCGGGTTCTTCGGCGTACACCTGGCCAAAGAGGAACGTATTGTCACCGACAATCAGACCTCCCGATGCAACATGCGTCAGCGCCCAGTCCAAATAGGCGGGATAGGCTTTTTTGTTTGCATCAATAAAAATAAGGTCGAATTCTTTATCATGGAACGACTGTAAAATCTCTACCGCGTCTCCCACCATAAACGTCACCCGGGGATCGCAAACCAGAGACTTCGCCATGGCGTGATGAGCTTCGTCTTTTTCAAGAGTACAAATGGAGCCCTCAGGCGGAAGAGCTTCGAGCATCCACTGTGTGGAGTACCCATACTGAGTGCCAATTTCGAGGATGTTTTTGACCTTAAAGCTGCGAATCAAAAACTGTAAAATATACCCCTCGCCCGAGCCAATGTTAATTCCCCATTTTTTATCTTGTACCAACTGTTCGCCGATTTTTTTAAGCTCAGGGGACAACTCGCCCTTGAGTGACTGAATATAATTAGCAATGAGATCATTGGGGCTACGCATGACGAACACTATAGACTCTGCAAATAGCGCTGTCCACGGCTGATTTTTTTCGCTACTCTCAGGGGATGTCGCTATTTTTCTTTCGACGCATTATCAGCGCCTTCATCACATTTTTAAGTGTGGTCTTAATTATCTTCTGTTTGTTTTACATCGTCGGCGGAGATCCTGCTGCTATTTTAGCTGGTAAAAGTGCAAGCCCCGAGACCCTTGTTCAAACTCGTCACGAGTTGGGGCTCGATCAATCACTCCCTCTCCAATTCGCCAACTTTTTAAAAAATTCTTTGACCCTGGATTGGGGACTGAGTTGGGCCACAAAACAAAAGGTCAGCACCATGATGTCTTCAAGCATTGGCGCCTCTTTGAGTTTGACCATTCCGGCTTTTCTGCTTTCAGTGCTGCTCGCTCTCGGTTTTGCTTTTGTAGCGGCTTATAAAAAATCATACTGGGATCAAACAATTTACGTTTTTTGTACACTCTTAATGAGTTTTAGTTTTGTAGTTTTTATCCTAGTGGCACAACAGTGGCTCGCTTTCCAGTGGAACTTGTTTCCTGTTTATGGTTGGGATCCGTCTTGGACAGCTCGCTGGTCCTACCTCGCCCTTCCATGCTTAATATACGTATTGGCAACACTCGCACCAAAGGTCTTTACCTTTCGAGCAGCTCTGTTTAATGAACTGCAACAGGACTATGTTCGCACTGCCTACGCCAAAGGGCTCTCTCCCTTGTCAGTTTTTGGTGTTCATATTTTTAAAAATGCCTCCATACCCATTTTAACGCTTGTGACATCTCAGGTGCCTTCGCTAATTACCGGATCTCTTTTGCTAGAGGCTTACTTTGGAATCCCCGGAATTGGTCACCTTCTTCTAAAAGCCATTCAAGAAAGCGATCTTCCAGTGATTCAAGCCACCACTGTCCTGGGCACCGGGCTTTACATTTTTTTTAATCTTGTGAATGATCTCATCGCTCTTGCACTGAATCCAAGATTGGAGTCGTTGTGAGCATTAAAACTAAACCTCTTTCTTTTTGGCTACCCCTCGCCGTTTTAATTATTTACGCATTGATCACCTTGGGTTGCCTGTCGGGCTTGCTTGCTTCAAACTTTGAACTCACGCACAACGAGCTTTCCTATCAGTCCCCGTCGGCCCAATACTGGATGGGCACTGACTTTTTTGGTCGCTCGATCTTAGAAAGATCTATGCAGGCTACAAAGAACGCCATGCTCGTCGGAGTTTGCTCAACCGCCATTGCCCTTTTGATTGCCATGGTTCTCGGTTCCATGGCTGGATTTTTTGGCGGCTGGATCGACGAAGTGGTGGTTTGGTTTTACACCACGCTGGATTCGATCCCCTACATTTTATTGCTTGCCGCCTTCGCCTTTGCTTTGGGCCAAGGGATGATCAACGTGTTTTTAGCCTTAGGCCTCACATCGTGGACCACACTCTGCAAAATCATCCGTGCCGAAACCATGAAAATTAAAAAAATGGATTATATTTTAGCGGCGCAAGCCCAAGGCCAAACAACGTTGAAAATATTGTGGCAAGAAATTCTGCCTAACATCTCCCACCTCATCATTGTTCAGGCAGGACTGATTTTTATTTCAGTCGTAAAAATCGAAGTGGTCTTGAGCTTTCTCGGTCTGGGCGTGGCCCCAGGCACCCCGTCGTGGGGCCTGATGATCTACGACGCCAAAGACGAACTCACGCGCGACATCTGTTGGGGCTTCACTGCCGCCACGGTGCTCATGTTTGGATTGATACTCGCCAGTCAGCTTGCTTTAGAGAGCCTGCGAAAAGCAAACGATCGCTAGCCCTTTACATTTTGGACATCGCTCTTCGGAATCGATTCCAAATCTGAGAATGTGGACTCTACAAAAGCATGTAACGCCATCTGCTAAGCTCACGGACTTCAATAGACTGGTACATGGATTGCAATAGACCAAATAAAAAAGGATTTAAATGAAAAAACGTTACTTAGTATTAGTAGGGCTTCCCTCAATAGCATTATTCGTTTTAATTTTTATCTTCATTAATAACAAATTCAATATTAACAACTTGGATATTCAGGACATTAATAGTGATGGTATTTGGGACGACGTCGAGCCGTTTATAAAAATCCATTCGAAGACGGAATACCACCGAAAAGCTTTAGAGCAATTTTTTAAAGTTATTCAAAAAGATCTAACGCATCCGGAACGCTGTATTCAAATAAAGAAGAGACTCATGCCGGACGATGGCGAGAAAGCAGGCGAATGCCTCGACAAAGTTGATAAGAAATATGGAGGTCAGCCCGAAATCTCAGATATCGAAGACGCCATAGTTAATACGATTCGTCGTGCGCGCGCATATAACAAGTTTAACGCCAATTGCAGCGGGGGCATTTTCGAAAGCTGGGACGAGCAAAAACAAGGACCACCGTGTGAATTTGAATTGGAATAAAATCACACTTATTATTTTACTTTTCTGGAATAGTTCCGTCTTAGCTAGTGGAGATTGTTCCAGTCGAGAGTCAGTTCTTGTGTTTTCTAATGGAATGTTCAATTCAAAGGCTGATGCTCGGTATTCGAAAGCTAGACTTCAAGAGAAATTTGGAAAATCGTTTGTTAAGTACGACCTGGCGTACAACAATAATGAATCCATTATTGAGCAGCTTCTTCAGGTCTACGAACAAAAGATATCTTCAAGGAGTCGTTTTGTTTGGTCCAACCTTTCTCGAATGTCAGACAATGACTCGACTCGTGAAAGAACGTTAGAAAGACTTAAGAAAATAAATGTAGAATCTTATGTAAAGGATTCCGATTTGCGGAGCCACATTCAGCTCTATGAAGACTTCCTTAACAAAAATATGGCCGTTGTGATTGTTGCGCATTCACAAGGCAATTTTTATGCGAATAAATCTTTTGATTTTTTAAATGAAAATTTAGCTAAAGATCCACACGACCAAATAAAAATTGTTTCGGTGGCCAACCCGGACCACCGCGTGGCGGGCAACGGTGGTTACGTGACTCTTAGGTCTGATGGTGTAATTAGGATGATTCCATACGCATTACCTTTTAACACCGAAAACGAAAACCCTGGTCACCTTGATCACCAATTTGTAAAACATTATTTAGAAGGCAAACCGTCTGGTGCAAAACTTTCTAGCTTAATTGCAGAGTCCGTAAATCAGGAATCGAACGATTTCGCTCTAGGAGGGAATTACTATGACGACGGGTATTTAAACAGGGACTTAAAGCTAATGACGAATTGGTTGAAGAAATTTGAGAACCAATCCGACAGGAAATTAGCGCTAAAAGAATGTCTCGCTATTTCATTGTTTTTAAAAGTTGAAAATTATTTTGGTGAAACTTGTGAAAATAGAAATTTTGAAATGGTGAAGAATGTTGCTGAAAACTGTCTAAAAAACGAATGGTCCAATGATGCCGGCATTACTGCTTATGACTGTGGACTTATTGGGCTCACGCAAGGATTCACGCTGGACAGATCTCCCTCGAAAGAAAATCAAATTTTAGGTCACCATAAAGAATGTTTTTGGGAGCATGGACAGGTGTCGCGCCGCCTCACCCCTCAACTACTTAAAGAAGCCCTAGACTTAATCAAATCGCCACGCGATTAGGTAGCTAGCAGTGGCGGCTCTCTAAGGGTTCACCTTTAACAGCTGCTGCACCACTTTTTTCATGTGATCCACGTCGAAGGGCTTTTTGATGTACTCGTCGGCGCCCACTTCGAAGCCGCGCTTTACATCGAGCTCGCTGGTTTTTCCAGAGACAAAAATCAACGGGAGCGATTTAAGCTCTTCGTGCTCTTTGAGGAGTTTTGCAAGCTCGTATCCGTTAATCCACGGCAAGCCGATGTCGAGAATAATTAAGTCGATGGGCGAATCATCGAGGACAGATGACAGCTGTGTGCCGTCGGCGGCGGTCTTCACGTTGTAGCCTTCGCCCTCGAACAGGCGCTTCATCGCCGCGCGCATGGTTTCGTCGTCTTCGATGATTAAAATACATTTGTTTTCTTTTTTGTTTTTGAGTTTGCGGAACTCATCGAGGCTGACGATGCTTTCGCTGAGCAAGCGCTCTTTGGTGATCTTTTCGATTTTATCCACGAGAATTTTTGTATCAAAGGATTTTTTTTTCACGCTAGTGTCCTTGCATTTCTAACCAGCGTTCGCTGTCCATGGCTGCCATGCAGCCGGTACCTGAGGCTGTGATCGCTTGGCGGTAAACGTGGTCTGCCACATCGCCCGCAGCAAATACGCCTTCCACCGACGTGTAAGTCGTACCGGGTTTTGTTTTTAAATATCCAACTTCGTTCATTTCGAGCTGCCCTTTAAACAAATCCGTGTTGGGCTTGTGGCCAATGGCGATAAATACACCTTGCAGCTTTTTCTCGTAAACTTCATTTTTTTCGAGGTTTCTAATTTTTATGGATTCAACGATTTTATCGCCCATAATGTCTTCGATGGCTGAATTCCAAAGGACTTCGATCTTTGGATTTTTTAAAGCTTTCTCAACCATGATTTTTGAAGCGCGAAAACTATCGCGTCTGTGCACGATATAAACTTTGCTCGCGAAACGTGTCAGAAAGGTCGCTTCTTCCATTGCAGTGTCGCCACCGCCCACTATCGCCACTTCTTGATTGCGAAAGAAGGCTCCATCGCAAGTGGCGCAGGCAGAAACGCCGCGGCCCAAAAACTTGCGTTCAGAATCCAATCCTAAATACTTTGCACTGGCACCCGTCGAAATAATCACCGCGCGCGATTGAAATAACTCATCGCCCACCCACATTTTAAACGGTCGCGACGAAAAATCCACTTTCGTCACATTGCGAGAAAGAAAGCGTGTGCCAAAACGCTCCGCCTGTTTTTTAATAACGGCCATCAATTCAGGCCCCATAATTCCATGTTCAAAACCTGGCCAATTTTCAACTTCGGTGGTTGTCATTAACTGACCACCCACTTCTTCGCCCTCGATCATAAAGGGTTTGAGAAGCGCGCGCGCATTGTAGATCGCGGCCGTTAAACCAGCGGGCCCAGAACCAATAATTATCACATTTTCAACCTGACTCATTTTTCACCTCGAAGTAGGAAACGTTAACAGAACCTAAGAGCGCGGTCCATCCTCCCAGTGCCATGACGCCTGGGGATTTTGCGCCCATTCAATAAATAATTTGGCCACCAAGTCAGCACTGTCAATGGACCCGTTTTGCTCAATTTTCGCCTGCGCCTGGGGTGGCAGCATGTCTGTGCTCATATAACCGGGGCTAAACAACCGAACATCCTTGCGAACCTCGCCCTGCAAAGAACTTATGCAGCCTTTGAGTCCGTGTTTGGCGGCGGCATAACTCGCCGCACCCGGGTCCGGCTGATCTTCCGCAATGGCCGATCCAACCACCACGATCTGCTGAACCGAAGGCAAATTCAGGCAAAAATGCAGCACCCGAAGGGGGCTTAATAAACTCACCTGCAAGGCCCAAAGATGGTCTTTCCACTCCTTTTCGGCAAAGTCCCCATGGGGACCACCTCCGGCAACATAAAAAACTTTGGTTGGTGCAAATTTACTGAGGCTTAACAACAGCTCTTCCATTTGCTGCGGCAAAGACAAATCAAACATCGAGGTTTGCACACCCTCGCAAGTAAATTCACGCCGTGAGGACCCGGCCAAAGCATCGTTGGGGAAATTCGCACGCCATTGCCCCAGGATTTCTTTGCCTAAGCCTCGTCGCGCGCCAATTATAAAAATCTTTTCTTTTTTCATGCCCTATTCCTGAGATACACTCTTCTCATGAAACTCACTTTGCCTCAACTGAACAAATCTCTGGAAGGATCACCGTCGGAGACCGTTTTTCAAACTTTGCGAAAGCACGACATTCCCGTAGCGTCTTCGTGCTTAGGGGATGGCGTGTGCGGAAAGTGCCGATTGACCGTGGCTGAGGGCTTAGAAAACGTCAGCCCCATAGAACCCTTGGAGCAAAAACTCATCGATAAGTATTTACTTTCACCCCAACAGCGCATCAGCTGTCAGTGCTACCCTCTGGGCGATCTCACCATCACCTCCACCTACTGGTAGGTCAGTCAGTAAATAGTCGCCTCTTCGAGGCTCCTGATTTGCTCTATTTCCTTGGCCTCGATCTTGCGATAAGGCCCTGCACAAGGAGGCTTTATGGCTTTAAAAATAAAATATAGTATCTGTACGTGGTTTATCTTGGTTTTAGGATTGGTATCCTGCTCTCAGGACAAACCAGCCACCTATCAACCGGCTCCGGTGGCCGGCCAAAATGTCGGCGCGTTGGATTCGCAACGAAAAATGCAATGGGCGCAAGACATTCGCGAATTGGAATTGGGAGGCGAGCTGTCCATTGATATGCTTCGCCAGCAAGATTTTGATAAAAATCCCATCACCGTGCGGGTGCAATCGTGGTGTCACACAGATACGGCTCCAGGCGAGTTAACCAACGACGTGTATTTTCGAAATCGCTTTTCCATTCCCGTCTTAGAAGTTTTGTCCCCGGAGGCTTTGTTATCGATCAGCCAAAATCCCCTCGGCTGTCGACTGGTGCTCACTCTCACCGACTCTTTTTCCTCCCAGGCAATCTACCCTCTGGAGGATATCGCGATTAAAAATTCTGCAATTTTCAACAATATCCCAGCTTTCAGCGACTCCACCGCGCCCTTGTTGTTCGAAAATATAAAATTACAGGCGATTCCCCGTGGCGATCGGCAGAATTTGCTGTGCGAGGACTTTCAAAAAATCGCAAGCCTAGCAGGTTTTTGGAACGACTTAATAAATTCCAGTGTTACAGATATGTCCACCTGGAAAAAGGCCACACAGCTCTGTCGGATGTTGGTTAAAGAGGGTGAAACTATCTATTTATCTTCTCCCTTTCAGTTGGTGTTTGCTCCACAAGAGTTGTTGATTCGCACAGAGCTCCATCAATTTTCCAGTCCAACCCTGGAGCTCAACCCACGACACGTCATCACTTTGCGAGTGAGCAATCCGAATAACTTTGGAATCAAAGTCCGGGTGAATGAACTTCTCAACAACCACATGACCTTCGTTCCTGTTTATTCCGGCCTCGGAGCTGTGGGCTATATCGGTACTCAGAGGAATTCGCCTTTGAGTTGGTCGCTGCAGAACACTCCCTATCTAATAAGTACCACGGAAAATGAATGGCTTATCGAACTCCCTGCGCACCAAGAAATCGTTGTTGATGGATTTTTTCAAGGAAACCTACATTGTGATATCGAGCTCGCTCGCCGCCCAAATCTTAGCAAATCACATGCCCAGAGCTTCCCTTTCTTTGTCGGCATTCAGTATGGATTTGATTTCAAAATTCAGTTTCAAACTTATCTAGTAGATGAGCACTGGCAAACAACAAATCTTAAACAGGGCATTCTTTCCTCAATGACCAATGGACAGCGTCCGTACTGGAATTTATTTTATGATCAAGTTCGCAGCTTTTTTGGCGTTTATCTTAAAAATTCAGCCAAAAACACAGATGAATTCATTCGAACTTTGCGCACGGATGTAGTTTATGACCGCTGTGTTGTGAGATAAAATTAAATTTCCTTACGTAATTTAAAAGAAAAAATGCTCTGGCCCTTTTTTAAAAAAAGGGCTTCAAAAGCCGTCACAAAGTTTTCACCGGCTACAAAGGAATGGTGAAGATCTTCGGTGTAATGAATGATTGTGAGTTGCGATTCCGCAGCGTTCCGGGCGGCAAATAAAAAATAGCCGTAGTGGTCCGTTTTAAATTCAAACTCGCCACCCGTTTTTAAAACCACTTCTAATTCTCGAAAAAAAGCTTTATTGAGCAGGCGATTTTTTTGCTGCCTTCGCTTAGGCCAGGGATCGGGAAAATGCACGATCACTTTTTCCACTTCTTGCGGGCCGAAATAATCACTCAGTTTTCGAGCGTCGGCTTTGATCATACGTGCACGGACGGCGCCGAAGTCGCGAGCTCTTTCGATACTCTGAACGAGAGTCTTATACTTAATTTCAAACCCCAAAAATGCGACTTCGGCACGAGTTTTTGCATACTCCGCGAAATGAAAGCCATTTCCCGTGCCAATTTCAACGTGCACGGCACTTGCTTCACTCGTAATTTTTTGCGCCCACTGCCCGCGCGTCTCTTTTGCCACGTCTTCGGAAAAAACCCAGTCGTCTTGAAGTTCCATGCGCTGAATATAAGGATTTATAAAATAAGGAGGACGCGCTCCAAACCTTGACCTAGTTATTGACTCGTCGAGTTGCATCCGTACGGGGTATCAAATTCTTACACCATCAGCAAGCAGAAGTTGACCAAAGACCTCGATATATTCAACTTAAGAGTTTAGCTTAAGTTTAAGCGATAGCATCGAAACCTTTGGAGCAACTTATGAAACTTGCGTATCTGTTTTTATTCCTTTTGTTTTCTGCAAACTTAGCGTTGGGGATTCCGGTTGAGGGTCACAAGATGATGGTGGCGGCGCCCACGCAACTTGCGATTCCTGTGGGGCAGAAAATTGCCAAGATGGGCGGGAACGTTGTTGATGTGGCTGTGGTTGTGGAGCTCACACTTTCGGTGACGAGTCCCTATTTTGCTTCGTTGGGTGGAGGCGGTTTTGCCATGGTTCGCATGAACAACGCCGAACCGGTTGCTGTGGATT
Organism: Bdellovibrionales bacterium; assembly: GCA_031429075.1. Classification (GTDB taxonomy): domain Bacteria; phylum Bdellovibrionota; class Bdellovibrionia; order Bdellovibrionales; family JAGQZY01; genus JANPLN01. Next base: position 21,960 of record JANOYW010000022.1, read on the forward strand.
TTCGCGAGACGGCGCCCATTCTCACTCACCCCGGTTTTTACAAGGATCGCCCCGAAAAGGCCTCCATCGTTGGCCCCCTCGCCGTTGCCACCCCAGGCATTCCCATGGGCTTGTGGGAACTGCATAAAAAATATGGAAAACTAAAATGGAAACAGCTTTTCGAAGATCCCATTCGTTTGGCCGAACAAGGCTTCCCCATCAGTGGCGATTGGGTGCGCGACACTGAGGAAACAAAAAATGATTTTAATGCTTCTGGGAAAAAATATTTTTTTAAAAAAGGTCAATCCTACAAAGCTGGAGAAATTCTTCGTCAACCACAGTTAGCAAAAGCTTTAAAAAAATTACGCGATGAAGGGATCAAATCCTTCTACGGCGGCGATATCGGAAAAGACATTGTTGCCACACTTAAAAAACCAGGCGGCGTTATTGCAATTCAAGATTTGCAAAATTACAAAGTGCGCTGGCTCACTCCCATCAAAAAAGATTTTATGGGACACACAGTGTACATGATGCCACCGCCCTCCAGCAGTGGCGTTTTGACCTCGGGCATTTTGGGATTGATCGAAAAAACCGAAATGACAAAAAAAGCTCCAGCGTCCGCAGAAGAATCCCATTTGCTCGCGGAAATTTTTAAATTTGTTTTTCGTGGGCGCAGTCTCTTAGGTGATCCTGACTTTAACAAGAATCCCGTGATCGAGCTCACAAGCGATTCTTACCTTAAAAATCTGGCAAGTCTAATCAGCTCGAAAAAGACGGTGCAACTGAAGCCCTTAACTGACGAGCTCCTAGCGAAAGAAAGCACCGAGACCACAAACTTTACTGTGATGGATGCCGATGGCAACACCGTGGTGATGACCATCACTCTCAACGGCACCTATGGTTCAGCCATGGTCAGCGACAAGTATGGCATTGCGCTCAATAACGAAATGGACGATTTTACCACCATCATCGACAAACCCAATATGTACGGACTCATTCAAGGAAAAGCCAACGATGTGCGCGCCGGGAAGCGTCCACTCAGCTCGATGAGTCCAACAATTATTACAAAAAATAATAAAACGGTCGTGGGTGTTGGCGGCGCCGGTGGACCGCGAATTATCACCGGCGTATTTCAATCATGGTACAGGGTTGTAGCCAATGGATATAATATGGACCGCGCCATTCAAACACCGCGCATTCACCACCAATTTTTGCCAGATACTTTATTTGTGGATGAGTATCAGTTTTCACGCGATACGCAAAACGCGTTAGAAAAAATGGGACACAAAACCCAAGTATCGTGGACCACGAAAGTGAATGGCATTCATTTGCGCGACGACGGTATTTTGGAAGGCGCCTACGACTCGCGCTCCGAAGGTGGAGCGGGCGGCATTTAAGGTTAAACTAAAAGCCCTGTCGAACAACAGGGCTCTTGGAACTGTTACGTTTTTTCTTCTTCTGAACCTCTACATTTTTCAAAATAAATGAGGCTTTCAGGGCCTGTCGAGGCAGGAATTCGATCACAACGAATTCTTCTCGCAATCTTTTTAATCTCTTCTGATTTTTTACATTTTGCTAAATAAATAAGGCTTTCTGGTCCCATCGATACCGGAATCCGATCGCAACGAGTCTCTCGAACAATCTTCTTGAGCTCGTCCGATTTTCTACATTTTGCCAGATAAATGAGACTTTCAGGGCCCATTGATACAGGAATGCGGTCGCAACGAGTTTCCTCTGCGATCTTTTTTACCTCTGGAGATTTCTCACAGGCGTTTAAGTAGATCAAACTCTCAGGTCCCAAGGTTGCAGGGATTTTATCGCAGTTCACCTCTTCGGCAACTTTTTTAATTTCCTCGGCGGATCGACAATTCTCGATATATTCCAAACTCTCAGGTCCCAAGGTTGCCGGCACCGCAGAGCAATATGCTAACCCGTCCACCTCGTCTTCACTCGGATACACAATCGGATCTTGTGACTCTGTTGGTACAAAACTCGATCCCGAACAGTTTTGAAATAATACGATTATTGAAAGCATGGGCAATGCCCAAACAATTTTTACTTTATTCATGTTCCCCCCATTTCATAAAGTCCTAATTTGAGAATAAATGCATTTGAAAAAGATGTACAATTTTGGATCTATTCCATACCAATATGAGACAAAACGAAGCGTTTTATGGGTTTACCTGTCTCGTTAACTGCCCAAGTTTTTTACAGGCAGGCTGATTTAAATGCCGATGGCATTGCTCGCGGTAGTATTCGCGTTGAGCGTAGTAACTCCACTCATTGTGATTTTTAAGAGTCTTATCGCGGAACGTATCGGCGATTTGTTTTGTGGACATCGAGAACAGTTTAATCTCGGACGGAATCCGCATCGGATGATCTGGGGGTTGCAAATGCCCTTTGGGTATTGGCTCCCCGTGTTCGATATCACTTCCCGTATAAAGATCTCCCTCAACGACAAATAACATCCGCGCTGACCTTGCTTGCGAGGGAAGAACTTGCCTTCCCATGGTGTATTGCACACGCAGGTCCAAGGTTCTTGTGCTCTCCAGCGGGTGCCTCAGGAAAGGTTCGCGAAAGGCGTCTAACAAACAAAGAATTGTCCACCCCAATAATTCTTCGCGCCCCGTAGCGCTCTCTTCGAAAATTCGCAACAGCTTGCCATAACGATCCACTCGTATCCGCAGATGCACATCACCGGCGATTCGTGCCAAGGCGTGCTCCGCTCTGTAACGTAAAAACACACGAATCTGCTTCCAAAGGAGCGGTAAATCGCGATCGTCGCGCATGGCTTTTTCGAGATGCACTTGCACGCCATTCGCCGCGATCTCCACGTCTCCCAATTCTTGTGAAAGCTCTTGGTTCTCGGCATGATGTTTTGCAAGGCCTGACCAATCGGTTCGCAAAGCGGCTTGAAGGGACATTGCAAATCTCGAAGATTGATTTTGCATCAGTTGATTTTTCCTCGACAGTTTGTATTTGTTTTTCGAAGGACTCCCTGCGGGCGCTTTCGCAAAGCCCTCGGAGCCCGTCATTGTTTGCCACTCCATTCGAAAGGGTTTGGTTGCTGTGAGTTCTTTTCTATTTTTACTAAAAATAAAAAAAAGTAACCCATGGATTATAATTGAAATACAGATCGTGATTCTCATGACCTATTTAACGGTGTTTGCCTAAAAAAATATATTCAGCTTGGTCACAAAAATCGACGCACGAGTCTGACCGTCCTAAAGCCGAGTGTATGGCTCACACTCGCCTTCCCTTTAGCCATTGCAGAGCCTTGAGCTTGCGCTCGTTGAGGCCGAAGTGAGTTCCCGGAAATTCGGTGTAGATGGTTTTAACCTTCTTACGCTTGAGCACGTCACGGATTTTTCGCGCTCCGAAGTACAAACAAAAATCATCGTACTCGCCCACCTCAAGATAGACTGTTTTTTTGCGAAGCAGCGAGGACCTTTGATTTAAAAAATAAATGGGATCCTTTTGTTTCCAGTGCGCCCAAACCGAGGTGTTCACGTCGCCGCTATTTAAATCGATTGGGAATTGAAGTTTTTTGTTCGCCCCTAAGCGCGAATAACAGCCCGTCATGGCTAACGCATTTATGATTTGAAAGAAATTTTTCTTTTTTTGCAGCTCCCCACTTTGCAAAGCTTTTTGCACCTGAGCGATGCTGGAAAGTGACTTTAAATGAGGAGACAACTTGTAAAAATCTGGCAGCAGCGACGTTGCAAAATCCGCATCCGGTGCAATAGCGATGGCTGCTTGAAAGGGACTTTTTGGCAAACTCACATGGTGAAGGGCTCCGTACCCGCCACTGGAGGCACCCATCACAATCCACGGTGCTTTGCGATCCAGAGGAAACACAGATTTAATCAGCGGAACAAGCTCCTGCTGCAAATGATCGCTGTGGCGACCAAACAACTCACTGTTAATAAACTGTCCACCACCCCACGCCGTCATTCCGTCCACAAACACATGCAAAGCGCTGGGAATCTTTCCTCGACGAGATAAGTTCATCATTTGTTGCGGAAAATTCTCTTCTAGTGTCTTGGGATTAAAGCTCTGTGTGCCATTGCCAAAATAACCCGACAGATGAAACACCACCATGGTTGGCTTTTGTTTGCGCGACTGCAAAACGTAATGATGTTTGCGGGGTGACTCCTGCAAAAGATTGGCGGCAAGGACCTTGCTTTCCACCTGCAGGTTAAAAAGAACGAAGTCAGCTGGGACGGTGGGCAATGCGAGTTGATATAAACTGTATTTCACCAAATAAGGATAAAGGAATCAGCGGAAAGGTGTCAGCCAAATGCATGGAGTCATGTCTTGGAATGTGGCTCTGCACGAAGTATAAGCAGCCTGGTGATTTCACCATGGGGGAAAATATGAGTGCACTTTCTAAGGTTCCAGAACTCAGTCTTGCGTCTTACACGCAGGGATCAGCCACCGATAAAACACGCTTCATCGACGAACTCTTTCGCGGGCTCAAAGATTACGGCTTTATTGTTCTGGTGGATCACCCTTTAACAGATTCGCTTTTACAGAAAGCCTACACTCTCAGTGAAGAATTTTTTGCTCTCCCACGCACGGCAAAGGAAACCTACGCCCTTCGCGACAATGGCTTTCAGCGTGGCTATACTCCCTTCGGACAAGAGCACGCCAAAGACAGCCCGGTGGCAGACCTTAAAGAGTTTTGGCATGTGGGGCGAAACCTCGCCGAGAATCATCGCTACAATACTCAGTATCCAAAAAATATTTGGCCCCAAGAGGTCCCACAATTTGGCAATGTGTTTTCCGAAATCTACAAAGCCCTTGAAATGTGTGGCGATACGATTTTAGAGGCGTTAACACTTCCACTAGAACTTGAAAAAACTTTTTTTAAAAACATGACTGTGGATGGAAATTCCATTCTTCGCTTGCTGCATTACCCGCCTCTGCCACCAGATCGCGATCCGCGCTCCATTCGCGCGGCTGCCCACGAAGATATCAACTTGATTACGCTTTTAGTTTCGGCCTCGGCGTCGGGACTTGAGCTTATGGATCGCGATGGGACATGGCTGGCGATTGAATCTAAACCCAATGCGATCGTCGTTGACTCGGGAGACATGTTGGCGCGGATCACTAACAACGTGATTCCGTCCACCACTCACAGAGTCGTTAATCCCCCCGACGCCAAGAGCAGTCGCTATTCAATGCCATTCTTTATGCATCCCCATCCCGAGGCTGTGCTGTCGTGTCTGCCCTCTTGCGTGGGAAGTGGTGCACAGTACCCAGACATTTTGGCCGAGGATTTTTTGAAACAACGTTTGCGCGAGATAGGCCTTTTGAAATAACCTTGAAGAATGCACTTAGCGTTTTTTCAGGGCTTTTTACTCATCGCCTATATGTTTCATCAGACGGAGTCGTGGGACCACCGCGATGTTGCGGTGTACTCTGTTTTTGTAGTCGCCGCATTTTTAGTTTTAAAACGCTATCGCAACCTTGTTTTCGGACTGGCTTCCCTGCCAATTTTGTACAGGTACACGCTGGTTTTTCCAAATCTGGCCAACCATTCGAACCTTTCGTTTTTTCTTTTTTTACTGCTAAGTACAGTCACCTTTTACAAACTTAAAAGTGCCAAAGACGATTCCCTAACGCCGCTGATTAAAACCTTACGGCTTTTTGCATTGATCACTTATTTTTTCGCAGCTTTTCATAAATTCAATTTGGATTTTTTTAATCCCGAAGTGAGCTGCGCCAACGACAAAATGGGGGAATACCTAGATCTATTGCCAAGTTTTTTCGATTCCTATAAAGTGTACCTTCGTCGCCTTCTTCCACTTATTGGTTTTTTTACAGAGGCTATTATTCCACTTTTTTTGTTCGTTCCCCGCTTGCGTTACTTTGGAGTGCTATTTCAATGTGGTTTACATTTTCTGCTGGCGCCGCTCGGTTTTATTGATTTTTCAAGCTTGGCTCTGGTGCTCAGTTGGAGTTTTGTAAATCCCCAGGCTTCGACCAATAAAGCTTCGTTGGAAAAACATTTGCAGACCCTTGGCTGGAGCTGTGTTGCTTTGGTCATCGGTTTGGGTTTTTTTCGCTGGCATCCACAAAACGAAGAATATAGTTTTTTTGAAGGTGTTGCCTTCGCCGTCATTTTTGCGCCCTTTGTTTTTAAGACTATTTTACCAAAGCTGGATCTAACACGAATCACTTTGCCTCACCCTTTGGTTTTAAAATTTGCGGCACTACTCTTATTTGTCTACGGATTTTCCAATTACCTTGGCTTGCGAACGGCCGGCACGTTTTCGATGTTCAGCAATATTCAAACCGAAGGTGCAACCTCCAACCATCTTTTGCTGTACGCCAATCCATTCAAGATTTTTTCCTATCAAGATGACCTCGTTGAAATTGTCAGTGTGAGTGAAGATATTCGTGGTTTTTATCGTAAAATGCCCCAGCCTGGTCAACTGATACCGCGCGTGGAGTTTTCGCGGATGCTGGATATTATGCGCGAACAGGGTCGCCAAAACGCGGCCCTCGAAATAATCTACAGCGGTCAAGCGCGCACCACCGAAAACGCCGCCAGTGACCCTAATTTTTATCTACCTGCGCCTGCTTGGCAAAAGAAACTTTTCAAATTCCGCGCGGTCCTCAAAGAGGGACCGCAAATCTGCGCTTGGTGAATTTCTGGTTAAATATCGGCGTCTTGCACCGCCACTTTTAATGAAAAGTGACAATTTTTTGCTTCGTCAGAGCTTTGCTACGCAAACAGTCCGCTGCAGATTGATTGACTCGTGGCCTTTACTTTGCAAACTCTAACGGCAATCAAGGAGTCCGCACATGTTTAAAATATTTCAAGCTTTTACAATGACCTGGTTATTTGCCTCCGTTTGTATGGCCAGTGATCATATTGATGGTGCGGCAACCATCGAAGATGGCCAAGCTGATTTAACCGATCTCTATGCTTTTAAAACGCCAAATAAAGCTGACAGCCTCACGGTTATTTTAAATATGTATCCCGGTGTCAGCCCCGAAGGCCATTTCTCAAGCAAAGTGAGTTACGACCTTTTTATTAGATCAGCCGATCTTAATAAAGCTCCTTTAAAACCAGGATTTAAAACCTCTGTGATAGAGGAACTGAATCTGAATTGTAAATTTAAAGATCCTCGGCATCACACTCGTGTGGGTAACACGGATTCTGCAGGAGTTACCTGTGTCTTAAACAAAGACGGCGCAAAATTAAGTTCGGTTTCTGGCCTCGTTGGCGATATTTTAGAAAACGATATAATTAAACTTACGGCAGGCCCCAGAGCCGATGCATTTTTTATCTCTGCTGAAACTTTTTTGGGTGTGACCAATCGTAAGAAATTTAAATCACAGTCTCCGGGCTCGGGCAGTAACGCCATGGCAACAATCAATGTGATGAGCATCGCCATAGAGCTCAATCTTAAAAGCATAGGCCTACAAAGTGAAATGTTAGCACTGGGAGCTCAGAGCTACACCGAGCGCGGTGGAGTTTACGAAACTTTGGATCGCGTGGGTCGCCCCGAAATTACTAATTTGAGCTTGCACGACGTTTCGGGGGATAACCCACTAAAGCGTGAGTACAACAAATTAACTCCCTTTGAGAGTCCGTCCATCATAAACCCAAAATTTAAACAAAGACTGGTTGAAAACATTTCAGCCTACGACGCCCTCGACTCCTCTTCGTCGTGGACCAAAGAGGGTTTAGATATTTTGACGGATGTTTTAATGGATGATTTTTTGGTGATTAACTTAGACTCCAGCTGTTTAGATTTTGGCAATCAATATCTCAATATCGAAAGACAACTGCTCATGGGATTAGAAGTTAAAAGCTGTGGTGGTCGAAAACTGACCGACGATATCATGGCGACCTTGTACGCCCTCTACATAAATGGCTATCAGGCTGACCTCTTAAGCTTCGAATCAGGTGTCACTTCTCCCTACCAAGGAGATTCAACAAAAAGTTTAAAGAGTGCGTTTCCTTACTTGGAACAATCCGACGACACATCCTGGAAACAATGGTTGTTGTTTGAAGCCGCCAAAATGATGCAAGAGTAGTGAGCAGCACTTCTGTCTCAAAGAGAGATCGTGCCACGCAAAAAACTATCCATCGCCCAAAAGTCTGATATCCTTTATAGATATTTAAATTGGGGGAAACTAATGTCAAAATCAATTGGCTCTCTATTTTGGGGAAACAAATTAAAAGGTATTGTCGCTGTTAGCTTGGTATCAACAGCACTATTGGCTTTTCAAAACTGTGGCAAATCAAATCCTGGATCAAATGATTCAAGTACGAGTCTAAGCCAGGGCCAACTTATTTTTACTGAAGATTTTGAAGACGATCTAAATACTTTTCTCTACAATGATAACTCAAAAATTTTACCGACGGCTGACGCAGCTTATTCGGGAAACTTGGGGTTTAGATTAGAGGGTGCAAAAGGTGAATGGATGTATTTGCCAACCGATAAAATTCCTACCTTCAAACCTGGTGTGGAATACGCAATTTCTTTTTGGGCAAGGCGCATAGCCACTGACCCTAATTCAACTCTTCCCGTGGGACTGGACTCCCCTGGAACATTTCTTGAGATTAAGAGTTCCACCTTCAAGTTATATGAGACCCGTTTTGTTGCCCAAGGAACTTCTTTTCATTTCGACTTTTGGATCAGTACGGGGTCTGCAAACGTCGTCGATATCGATCAATTCGAAATCCGTGAGATTGAATAAAGCAGCGTCATATCGGCGAGCACAGCCCAAGTCATGGCTTCGACTACGGGTACGGCTCGCGGTACAATGCATGGATCATGGCGACCGCGCTTGGCCACATCTAGAATGCTCGATGTGGGTTTAAAGGCCGTACGAAACACGATGGGCTCTCCAGTGGAGATACCACCGCGAATGCCACCATAGGGCGATAAGCGCTCTGCTGCGTGGACCACAGTTCCTTTTTGCCGACTCATTACAAAACCATCGCCAAACTCAAAACCGCAGGTGGCACCAATGCTCATCATGGCAGAGGCCAATACGTTTTTAAGTTTGTAAAAAACCGGTTCGCCTAAACTTGCGGGCACTCCCTCGATCCACAGTTCCACCACTCCACCGTAGCTTTCGCCATTTTTTTTCGCGTCCAATAAAACATCCGCGATGGAGAAACGCTTAGTGGGGAAGCGAGCTGCATAAGTATCCGCTATATGATTTTGCGTAAGCCATCCGGCGCGAAGTTGGAGTAGCTCTTGCTCATCGAGTTCCATTTCGCCTATGGATTTTACAAAGCCCATCACTTTTAAGTTAGGATACTGTTGCAGAAGAAATTTCTTGGCAATGGCTCCGGCAATCACCCGAGACAGAGTTTCGCGCCCCGAGGAGCGGCCGCCGCCGCGCAGGTCTGCGTGGCCAAACTTTGTTTGCCAAACATCATCGGCATGGCCGGTTCGCGGAGATGTTTTGATTTCGTCATAGTCCTGCGAGCGCTGATTTTTATTTTGCACTACGCAGGCGATGGGCGTTCCCAAAGTTTTTTGATCAAAAACACCCGAAAGAATTTCTACTTTGTCGTCTTCGTTGCGAGCCGAGACGAGCACTTCATTGGACGCCGCATCTGTTTGCCCTGGACGGCGACGATCCAATTCCTTTTGGATATCTTCCAGCGACAATTCAATTCCCGCCGGGCATCCATCCACCACCACACCCATGGCCGTGCCGTGGCTTTCACCAAAGGTTGTAAAACGAAAGAGTCGACCAAAAGTATTACTCATAGGAGCTCCAGATTTTTTGCTGCTCAATGGCTTGTTTAAAAAACATGTCATCGCCCGAAATGTATTTTGCACCCACCGCGAAGGCGTAAGTCCGTGCGGGCGAGTCAGCTCGGTAATTGAGATCGATCACAAACTTCGGCTTCCACTCTTTCGGAAGAGTGTCGGCTATTTGCATTCCTGCTGCCCACACCAAGGCGTCAATTTGTTTGAGCAAAGGTTCACCTTCGCGAGGGAAACCCGTGCGAGCGGAGTAGGCCACGGCTCTGGGTAAGTTTAGAGCAGGGAGCACTCCCCCGCCACCCCAGATGGCCACATTCATCGCTTGCAGATTCAACGAATTTTTTTCGATTAACTCCTGAAAACCCACTTCATCGGTGCTTGCGCCTTCCCACGTGGTCGTCAGTAAATTTTTACTGAGAGTGTTCAGTGGCCTAATGGCGCCCGCCAGTCCTTCTGCCAGTCCGCTTATAAGCCGACCCGCCCACGGCTTTAATGGACTTGTCACTGCGGCCGCAAAAAGACCGAGCTCACACAAAAATTCAAACCCTCCGTCAATAAGGTCTCGTTCATCCACTTCGATGCTGTAAAGAGACGTCTTTCTTTTTGCAAAAAACTCAGCGTGGTAACTCGGCGACCAGCTCTGAAGCACCGGTTGCCCAAGAACTGCCGCAAAACGTTCCGAGGAGGGTTGCAGCCATTGCAGAAGAGTCGGCTGATCAAGGGACGAACCAAAATCGATTCTAAAAAATTGAAGTGGCTGTCGTTTTTGCAAATGTCTGTACCAATACCAGCGCCCGTTTTCCGAACGCGGAAAAAATAGGCGACGAAGGGGATCGCGTTTTTGCCACTCATGGCCCAAACGAAGCTGCAAAAAGTTTTTAACAAATGGCGACCATTTGATTTTGCCGTCGGCAAAGCCTTCCACAAACTCCAAGGCATCGAAATAGTTTTCTTCTTCGCTGTGCAAAGACGACATTTTTTGCTCCGCCGTCATCTTAAAAGCGGGAACTCCCCGCTCCACGGGCCAATCAACTAACGCTACACGGTTTACATAGCCAGAAGATTCTTTTTCGAGCTCATCGTTACGAAAACTTAATAGAAGCTGGTTGCGCTCAAAAATAGATAGAGCTTTTTCGATTTGTGCAGCCGATAACAGATCATCGCGGAGTTCTATAAACTGTGGCTGTAAATTTTTAATATATTGCAAACGCTCGCCTTGAAAATGCAGAGGCAAAAGTGTGATGGCTCCCTTCGCAGGTGCTCCGCGAAAGTGCTCGGCCTCTCCAGGATGCGATGCATAGACCCCCTCGGGAAGGGTCAGCACATCGTAGCCCTGCTGTTCCCAACGTTCATTGCGAGAACGAAAAATATCGGTGGGAATGCGAAGATCTTTTGGATTGGGATTTAAACTGGGTCGATCGAAAAAAATATTTTTCGAAACATCCCAGTCTCTTTGCAGCCAAAGAACTTTGGCGCCCGAGGGAATTTCACTTTTAAAGCCGCCGCCCACAGCTATATAAACTGGCACCTGAGTGTTGGCCAATTTTTTAACAAGCTGCTGAAATACCTGCTCTTCAATACTACGAAAGACGCTTTCGCTTTTCTGAGAAAAAGTTTGCGCAATGGAACCATGGGATTTTTCAATTTCGGAGTCCAGGCAATAATATTCGGCTTGGGGCAAATAGCGTGAAATCCTTTTCAGCAAAGAACTTTTTCCCACACCGCGATGGCCCACCAAAATGGTCAGCATGAGGCGACTCCCGCAAGATGTTGCCAAAACTGCGGATAGCTCTTTTCCACCACCTCGGGATTTAAAATTTCAAACTTTGTTCCGTAGAGATTTGCCACCTGCGCCGCCATGGCCATGCGATGGTCTTGATCGGGATCAAAGATGCCATGCCCTTCAAACGGAGCACTCTCTCCCTCAATCAACAGCGTTGTCCCTTGCAGGGTCGTTTTACGTCCGAGGCGCTCAAGAAGATGAATGGTGTTTTGCAGCCGATCGGATTCTTTCACTGACAAATGAAGCAGATCGGAGAGCTTGGATTCTCCTTGCGCGCGAGCACATAACACCGCAAGTACAGGAAACAGATCTGGCGTGTTCATCAGCGAAACCTCGACCGGCTCCAAACGAGGCGTTGCACTCACTCGCAGCTCCCCCTGCTCACGCTGAACACGGGCACCCATTTTTTTAAGTATTTCTAAAAAAACAATATCGGGCTGGAGAGATTCAAATGGAAAGTTTTGCAGGCGAACCTCTCCTCCCTGCAATGCACACGCAGCCAATGCAAAACACGAACTCACGTCCTGTTCACTGACATAATCCATTGCCTTGGGAGTTTGCTCGGCGGGAATACGAAAGCCCCGGGTCGTTGGAGTGTAATGAAATCCAAATTGCTTCATCAGCTCCAACGTCATTTGCAGGTAACCCATGGAAACTTGCTTCTCAGAAAGTTGTAGTTCCAAGTCAAAAGGCAGCGCCCACGAGTTTAATAAAACGCTTGAGGCAAACTGGCTCGACTGTTCAGCGGAAACGGAGATGAGCGGCTGAGTTTGCCATCCCTTAGAGTAGATCACCCACTGCTCGGGGCTCACTTCGACGTCTACACCAAAGGCGTTTAATGTCTGAACCAAAGCTTCGTGAGGGCGCGACAAAAGCCGCCGTGAGCCTTTAACGATCCACCGACCCGGTTGGCGCGAAAGTCGCAAAACTAAAAAACGAAAGCTGGTTCCTGCATCGGCGCAGTGGAACTCCGTTTGACCACGCCGGAAAGCAGACAAAGCTTTTTGCAAAACCTGCACATCCATCGAGTCTGTAGAAAAAGTGACTTTTACCTCTGAGTTGTAAGACTTAATAATCAACGCACGATTCACTAAGGATTTAGAAGACGGCAGCTCTCCCAAAAAACTAAACATCCTCAGCCCATCCCTGCCGTTGTGCCTCAAAAACAAGATCACGCAGAGAAACAGGAATCACCTTGGCTTCACCCAAATCGCTTAAAAAGATAAAATCTATTTTTGCTTGAGCGTTCATTTTTTTATCTTGCATCGCTAAACGAAGAACTTCCTGCGCCGGCATGGGTTTAAAGTTTGATCTATCCAACCAACTTCGTAAACCGAGCTCGGTGAATTTTTTAAAAATCATTTCCCGTCGAGATTCCGGCAACAAACCGATCTTTGCACTCCAATCCACTGCAAAGTAAAGTCCCTGAAGAACACTTTCACCGTGCGAAACCTGGTAGTGGGACTCGATCACGTGACCCAATGTGTGGCCAAAATTTAAAATTTTTCGTAGGCCCTGAGTTTCAAAAGGATCCTGCTCGACGATTTGATTTTTTGCCTGAATGGCCTTTTGCAAATTCTGCCAGATCATCATGGAGAGCCCCTTCTCCAGTTTTAAATCTTGTAAAAACGTGGGCTGACAGATGAGCGCCATCTTAAGCATTTCGCTCAAACCTTCGCGAGCCCGTTCATCATTTTGCGTAAACAACAGATCTTTAACCAGCACTACGTTTTCGGCGGGATAAAAAGTACCCACTTGATTTTTAACAGCTCGCACATTGAGTGCGGTTTTTCCGCCATGGGCCGAATCAATGGCCGAAAGCCACGTGGTTGGACACTGAGTGAGGCGCAAGCCGCGTTTTAAAATCGACGCTAAAAAACCACTAAAATCTCCCACCGAACCACCACCGCAGGAAATGATACGACTCTGTCGACTCAAGGGCTCTGTCCACAGCTCCAAAACATTTTCAACATGGGCTGCGAAGGTGGACAAATTCTTTAGCGACTCTCCGGCCTGCACGCGATAGACGTAACGAAACTTTTTTCCAATGTCGGGAAAGTGTTGATCCACTGTGGTGTCGATAATGATCAAATCTTTTTCAACATCGAAAATTTCAAAAGGAAACTGTTCACTGAGTTTAAGTTGGCTGGAAAACGAGTTGGCGGAAGTCATAATCAATCCAAACTCCAATCGATGGGAGCAAAGCCTTTTTCTTGTAAAAATTGATTGGTTTTCGAAAAATGCTTACACCCTAAAAATCCGCGGTGCGCAGAAAGTGGCGAAGGATGAACGGATTCCAAAACCAAATGTTTCTTGCGATCTACCAATTGTGCTTTGCTTTGTGCGTAGCTGCCCCAAAGCAAAAACACAAGGGGCCCTTGCTGGTTGTTCAGCTCGCGGATCACACGGTCTGTGAGCCGCTCCCAGCCTTTGTTGCGATGGGAAGCCGCCTGGCCATCCTCCACGGTGAGCACGCTGTTGAGTAACAACACGCCTTGATCTGCCCATTTGGTTAGGCACCCGTGTTGCGGGAGTGGTAATGCGAGATCACTGTGAATTTCCTTGAAAATATTTTTCAGTGACGGCGGAGGTTTTACGCCTTTTTGCACCGAAAAGCATAGGCCGTGAGCCTGACCTGGCCCATGATAAGGGTCCTGCCCTAAAATGACCACGCGAACACGATCCAGAGGCGTGTGTTCTAAGGCGGCAAAGTATTCCTGGGGCTTTGGATAGATGATTTTTTTTTGCTGAATTTCTTTTTTTAAAAACTCACGCAACTCTTGCATGTAGCCTTGTTCAAACTCGTCGCCAAGAGCGCGTTTCCACGTTGTTTCAAGACGAAGTGAATCTTGGGTATTTTCTTGGGTTTGCATAAACAGTACAGTTTTAGGTGACAAAGCCAAAGGGGTCAACAGACAGGACGTATGACTCAAAATGAGTCGTTAATCTTGCTTAAAATGCAGCCTTGGACTCGACCTTGACGGATTGGAAAAAAGATCCACTTTTATGTTAGAATATTAATGTGGGTTGTCATTTTGAGACCCTCTCCAGTGGCCCTTTACAGGGAATTTGGATTCTACAAAAGGAGGGCTTATGTTTGCAATGAATCTGAATAAGCTCAACGTTAATGAGGCTGAATTAAAGGCATTTATATACCAGCAGTTGAATGATATTCAGCCCTTCGTTGGTGATTGTGAAGTGGGCATCAAAATGACCTACACGCCCGAGCAGCTGTTCCTCGTTCGCATGCAAGCTTCCCACGAAGCTGGTGATGTGGAAGTTGAAGGCACAAACGAAAACGTTTTCACGGCTTTGACTGAAGCCAAGCATGCATTGATCCGAACGTTCTCAACTCTCGACACCGCAGAAACCGAAGACGGTGATGAAGAAGAGCGCAATGTGGAAATCCAAGACATGCTGACTAAAAAAGACGTTAAACACTAAAAAGAAACACTAAGAAGCACTAAGCATTTGTTGTCTTTATTGCCGTTTTTGCATAATGATACGGATTCATGATAGCCCCACCAAAACGAATTCTTTTTGTACGCATGGACCGCATTGGTGATCTTGTTCTCACTCTGCCGTCGGATCAAAACCCACTGTTTAGAGAGTCCGAAAAACTCTGGTTTATTTCTACCGGTCTGGAGTTCGTAGCGGAGAACGCAATACCACCGCGACGATTTGTTGGTTGGAAAAAAGAGTTTTCCTGGTCGCAGTTTTTATTGTTTATTAAAAAAGTTCGCGAATTCGCCCCGCAGATCAGCGTGTCTTTTCAGTCTCCGTGGTGGGTCACCTTTGCTCTGTGGCTTTCCGGAGTTCCTGAGCGTGTGGGCGTTTTAAGCTCTTGGCACTCGTTTTTATTTCTCAATTACGGACTTCGTCAAAAACGCAGTCGTTGCGAACACCATGAGCTCGATTACAATCATCTTCTGGTGCAAAAAACATTAACCCCGCGGTTTGCGGCTCAGACCGCGTATTTAAAAATGGTGGGCCCCGCCTTTAAGTCGCCACTGCCCCAAAGCTACATTGTCATTCATCCGGGCATGGCGGGCTCGGCCCTGAATTGGCCCATTGCCCATTACCGAAATCTCATCCTTGCGATGTCACAAAAAATTCCGGTGATCATTACTGGCACAGCCACTGATCGCTCTATCTTAGAACCTCTCGAAGAGACTTTGCCTAAGCGGGAAAATATTTTGTGGTTTAACGAGCGACTGAATCCGCAGCAACTTTTGGGCGTGTTGCAAAACGCGAAGGCCGTTTTTGCGCCGAGCACGGGAGTTCTGCATTTAGCCGCAGCACTGGGTGTACCCACTCGCGGCATTTATAGCCCGGTTAATGTGCAAAAAGCAGAACGCTGGGGCCCGCGTGGCCCAAATACAAATACGTGGACACCCTCGGTGCCCTGTCCCGGGCGTTTTCGCTGCCTTGGAAGTGCTTGTAAGCACTTTAACTGCATGGAGCTTGTCAGCCCGCAGGAAATTGAAGACAATATCTCTAAATTGATCTGAGCCATTCAACATGTGCTCACAGGAGGTACTTATGAAAAAAATATTTTTTTGCTTACTATTGCTTGCTCCCTTGTCGAGCCAGGCTCTGTTTGAAATTCGCGCAGGCTACGGCACTACAACAATGGACGAAGACACCTTCAATGGAGTTTCGGTCGATGACATGAAAGGCTACAATCTTGATGTTATTTTTGAACCACCGGTTCTCACGGATATGGGCTTTGGGCTTCGTTACGAAAAAATGAAGTTTGATATCGGCTCTGGAACAGAAGCGGAACTTGAGCGTATTGCAGCGATTATCAATTATCGCTTTATTGATTTTGTTACTTACTTTGGCCTGATTGGTACTGTTGGTTTAAGTAATGATTTTAAAACCACAACCGCTGGTGTGACCGTGGATGACTACGATCCATCTTTGAATTATTCTGTTGGTGTTGAAGGCGGCGTAAGTTTAGGTCTTATTCAAATTGGTGCAGAGGTCGGCAAGTTTTTTGGTGACGTTGAAAGCGCTGGATCGCCAGACCTTGATATCTCTGGTCTTTACGGAAAAGTTCTTGTTGGTTTTGGATTTTAATCTGATGTTAAGCAGAGGTGTGGTCGCACACCTCTTAATTTGATCGTTTCAACACTTCTTTTAAAACGCGACTTTCACAAACCCATGGAGCTTGCTGCATGCAAGCGAGCGTTTGTGCTTTTTCGCTCTCCTGCAAGATTTTTAATTTTTCCACAGCTTTTAGCTCCGTGGCCGAAAGAAAGAAATTAAAAGACTGCAGGTATTCAGAAAATCCTACGTAAATATCACAACTGCAGGTAGCTGCGCAGCTGGGATTCCAAAACGCAACTTTCTCTTTCAGAGATCGCTTTAGATAGTCTTCCTGAACCTCAGAATACTTTTCGTCAACCAGCGAGCGATAAATTTGTGGCGACGTTGCGATCTTGTTTTGCGCAATTGAACACGAGTTTTCTGTTTTATCGAAAGCCTTGCTTAGATAATGGCCCACTTGACTTAGATCTTCAAAAGTCATTTCCAAGTGGCTCTGCGACAGTCGCGGATCCTGCTGATGGCCTTTCGGTGGTTCAGGCAAAGTCATGCAGCTTGCGACCGATAACAATAAAATAAAAGCTAAAAAATTCTTCATGACAGCTCCTGAATGCTGGTTAAAAATTCCTTGGGGCGATTCGAAAAGTAACAATGACTAATCTGCTGATAGGCTCGATCACTCAACTGCGCACGGTCAGGGAATTGCTGGGCAGGAATGGGCTCCAAGTATTCTACGGTCACCTTGGCTGATTTAAGAGACGCCATCTTAAAAAAGTGTGTAACAAAAGGCATTTTTCCGTACCAGCACAAAAGACTATTATTTTTTCGACTAAACGATTCGCCGTTGAGTTCTTCGTAACGAAGACAAACCGGCAATACATCGACCCCCGCCGCAATGGCCGCAGTGAACATGGCTTTTTTAAATGGCAAAAGTGAAAGCCCATCGTGGCTTGTGGCCTCGGGAAACACAAACACGTTGAAGCCGTCTTGTAACAGCTGCGCTAACTCTTTAATCTCTTTTGGAATGCGACTGCGATCGCGCCGTTCGACAAAATAACTGCCACCAAACGACGAGCATTCGCCTAAAAACGGCGTCTGTTTCATTTCGACCGACGTAACAAAAACCGCAGGCTCCCCCGCGCTTAAAAAAAGAATATCCATGTACGACATGTGGTTACAGACCATAAAATATGTTTTGCCGCCGGCAAACAGATCGGGTCGCGACAGACGATATTCAACTTGAAAACCAAACCCCTTCAGCAGACTTTTGCATTTTGCAGAAACTTTTTGAATGGCTATTTTTCGCCATGCCAGACGATCGCGATAAAAATAATAACGAAGTCCCCCAAAGATGAGATATTCGCTCACTAAAATTATGGCCATGATTGTGTTTTTAAGGGAACGAAGCACGCCGAGTGGTCCGTTCGTTTTGTGCATCCCAGTCGGAAAGCGTGATTGAAGAGGTCGACACAAGTCGTGATTCGTCGGCGTAGGCATCACCGGGGTTTTTGGTGAGGGACCGATCGAGATCAATGGTGCCGCAAATACTGTAGGTGCTCGAAGGAATTTGGCTGGTAGGGCTTGAGTTATTATCCCTCCACGAGGTCACCGTTCCCGAGCAACCGAAACTATTCGTGCAAGTGATGTTCGCCGTACCCGCCACCACCGGTGCCAAAGGAATCTGGTCATCGGCACAACCCGAACTAGTGATGTTGATTGTCACTTCATAGCTTCCCGTGGAGGTGGCTGAGCACTTTGCGTTTTGGCAGTCGATGATCACGTCTGGGATATCCACGGGAACACCTGTCCCCGCTGATTCACAGCGATTTAAAAAAACACCAACTAAAACTAAGAATATTGCTTTTTTCATAGTCCCTATTTTAAAGCTTTGTAATTCCCTGTAAAGGGTTTTGCGCGCTTAAGATCCACAAAATACGTGCTAATTTCGATGGGATTCTCTTTGATGGGAGCGCAATAGCCAACCAGTTGCACCACATCTCCCTTGGGCGTTGTTATGTTTTTAGTCCAATACCGTGGGATTTCGTCTTTTTTAGCTTCTTCCTTGAGTTTTTGTCGTTTCAGCGTGTCGCGCAAAAAATTAAGTACAAATAACGATTGAGAGTTTGCTGGCTCGAGCAACAATCCACACATTTGCGAGGTCCCGTTAATCCATTCCGCACCGAAGCCCGCCCAAACAGTCTGCTGATCCTTGCCTTGGTAAAGACCGGTGAGCACCCGTAGCGACTTCATCGTGCTGGGCAAAGTCAGCTCGAGATCAAAGGTTTTTAGTTTGAGTGAGTACTTTGAATTGGTTTTGTTTAGCTCGATGCCTCTTAAGCTGGTTAGTTTTTGATTTTCTGGCTGCTGCAAAAAGGTAACGAGCTCCTGCGGCTCCCAAAAATAGGGGTTTTCTAAAAAGTGTCCTAAAATGTGTTCGCGAAAATTAGCCTCAACAAATTGCCGGCGATCATTATTTTCCACCGGGAAAATACGAGCCGCACAGTGCGAGCCTTCGGGCACTGGTAAGCAGTAGATATAAAAATAGATTTGATCGAAGATTTTAAAATTCCAGCGGTGCCATCGTCGGCCGAGGCCGTCTTCCACCTGACTCTGTTCCATAGGCTTATCAAAATTATTCAGCGTAAAGGTTTTATAAGACTGAGGCCGAATAAATGCGGAATAGGTACCTGAGAGGGCTCCCTCCTCACCAAAAAAGTTTTTTAAAAATTTGCCGGTAATATCGGGATCTGTCACTTTCGTATTGAGCAAAAGCTGGTTGTATAAACTTCCGTGGGCCAAATCATCCACCGACAATTTATTTTTTGCTGTGTTTTTTAAAACGTATTGAATATCTTTAGCGGTGGCCTCTGTAACAGGCACAAACTCAATGTTCATCCCATAGGCCTGGAAATCAAATTTCTTTTCTTTTTCAAACACTTCAACGTAAGCGCGAAAATCTTTGCGGTTTGGACTGTCTAAAAAGCCCGCTACCTTCATATAAAGTCGGCCGTTGTATTTGTAAAAACTGTTTTGGCTGCTATCGAACTGCGAAGGAAAAATCGCTGGCGTTTTTTCGCTCAAAAACGAACGCCAATCAAGTATAACCTGCTTTTTAGTCAGCAAGGCCTCCTCGACACTCTTTAAAGCCAAGGACGACTTTTGTTGAACTTCGGTGAGAATCTTTTCGCCGACGAGTTCAAAGGGAATAGGTGCCTCAAACTTTAGTTCGATTTGATCAATCAGCTCGTTCACCTCGGGGTATTCACTGTATTCTGCCAAAAACGGCAAAATCTGTTTTTGTAAAAACGAATTCAAATTGAAATTGAATAACTTTTTTACTTTGATTTTGATTTCTTTAGGTTCGGTGTTTTCAACGAATTTTTTAAAGCCCAATTTTAAATCGTGGCAGGATGTCCCCAAATTATAGTTTTCTGCACCTGTAGCTGCAAATACCAAAGCTACGATGCGACCTTGGGAGTCCAGCAAAGGACCTCCACTGTTGCCGGGGCTTGCACCTGCCGAGTAGCGAATGTATTTGATCGTTGGATCGTTGAGATCTTGGGTTTCATTGGCCATGATACCTTCGCGGATGGCGATTCCTTGCCCATGGGCATTACCCAGGGTATAGACCGTCTGTCCAATTTTAAAATCATCGGCAAACTCCAAATGTCCGTAAGACTCTGCACCCTCAATTTTTAAAAAAAGAAAATCCCTCACCGGATCGAAACCCAAAATCTGCTTGGGTTGAAACTTTTTGCCGTCGGCGGTGCGAATTTCGAATGCCGTTTGCAAGTCTAAAAAATCGCTGCCCCACAAACAATGGCTGGCCGTTAACACCACGTTGGGCGCCACAAAAAATCCTGTGCAGTAGCCCATGTTTTCACGAAAATCAGTGTCGCTAAAACCGCCGTACTTTTTATAATCCTCGATGGCGGCTAAGTCTTTTATTTTTTCAAACTCCACAACTTTCGATCGGACGTCAGCGAGCAATCGGTTTGGATCAGCGTGTTTGGACTGATTTTTCAAAAACAGATACGCAAAGATCGAGACCACAAAAACGGCGGCAACGACCACCAAGCCCAGCATGATTTTGTGCGATCTTTGTTGGCGCAGACCACGCACATCCACATCTCCGGTTTTCTCGGATATGGAATAGGTTTCGGTGGCCAGATCAATTTGCGACGAGAGTGCGATGGCACCCTCGTCGTCAATGGTTTGAATCTTTTGTGTGGTGTAGTCTTGATAGACCCACTTATTTTGTATCGAAGAAATTTTTCCATGCTTGCGATGCAGGGAAGGATGGTTCACTTGGATTTGATTTTCAGGATCTCGACCAATTTCGTAGTCGCCGGATTCCAACTCCACCGTTTGCAACACCAAGCCATTAAAGCGAATAACTAATTTCATAAAACCTCAAGTTGCCTTGGGTGAGCCATCACTTTAACAACGTGGACGCACTCCCCAAACTGTGAATCAAATCTGCGGTTTTTATTTTTCCTAACTCTGTTCGAGGAATCAAGATCTTTGCAAAGACTTTTTGTATTTTTTGAAAGGGAAGTAGCTTTTTTTGAAAATCATCAATCTGCTCAATTAGCACACAATCATCAGTCACTAAGACAATTTCACCGCCATCTCGTTCGTGGGGCAGACAGACAATGACACTGTTTACTGAAAACTGCTTCTCCTGACAAAAGCGCTGCCAGCGGTCGTTCAGTTCAACGAGAGAAACCGATTCACCCTTGACTTTAACAAGCTCGGATTCGCGCCCCAAAAGGACAAGTTCGTCATTCTCAATCGCTCCGCGATCATCACTTATAAACCACCCATGCTGTTTGGGGTCCACCCACTGGCAAGAGTCAATGTCGATGAGTAAATAGCCTGTCAGCAAACTTGGGCCGTAAAATTTTATTTTCTGATCACTGCCGCTCTCCCATTTTTCCAAATGCGGCAAGCGACGCAAAACCTTCGAAGATTTCTCTTTGTAGGCAATCATGGCCGAAGTCTCCGTCATCCCATAAGTTCTTACGAGCGGCCACCCCAGCGCTAGGGCCTGCTGGAAAAGAAAGTCCGTGATTGGTCCACCACCCGCAAAAACGCAACGAAGACTCGAGGGTGCTTTTTTTTGTACCTGCACCAAATCGTAGATTTGTGCGGGAACCAAGGAGGTTACAGTGCTGTCAGTGGATTGCAATTTTTGACAAAACTCGTTCACGTCCCAGGCCAGTTCGGGAGACTGAACCAGCTTGGCGCCACTGAGCTGTGCGCGATAGGTTTGCAACAGTCCCGCCACATGAAAGTTGGGAAGCGTATTATAAATGACATCCTTTTCGGTGATGGAAAAAAACTGGTTCACACCACGCGCGGCAGCTTCCAGAGCTAATTTGGAAAGCGCCACCATTTTGTAACGTCCACCTCTTTGCGATTCGGTGCCCGAGCTCATCACCCACACATGGTCTCCGCGGTGGTGGTCACGCACATGCTTTTCGATGCGCTCGCACTCCGTTTGTGGCAATCGTGGATTGAGTAAAATTAAATCGCTGTCCACGGTTCTCTCTCTAGTAATTCGTCGAAACCAATTCCCGCTCCTGGAATGGCTTGAAAATAAGCTGTGCCCGTCGACATCTGAGCAAAATATGGATTTGGTTCAAACAGATGGGCGGACTGCAATCCGTAGTCTCGCGTTTGTAGACCAAGGCGTTCAATACTGTGTTGAGCCTGCAACGCTGCAAATGCCTGCCCTATGGGGTGATCGAGAGAATTGGTGATCACATCCTGGGCCCGGGCAAATTGGTTTTCGCGAGCAGGTTTAATAATTTTAGCGAAGTGAGCTTTGTCCTCTATCGCTGACTTTGTGTCGAAACTGGTTGCCTGGTCCAGCGCTGTTTTAATGCCGTACCTAGATTCAAGCTGTAACCAGTGTGTTTGGTTAAATACTCCGGGATCTTCGATCAAATCAATTTGCGATAAAAACAAACTGCTCATTTTTTTTAAAAATGGCTCTGCATCAACGCCATTAAAATCCAAACGAAGGCGAAACCAATTTTTTTCGCCCAAACGCAAACAAAGAGGAATTTCTTTGGCGAGATCCCGACCCACCTTGAGCTTGAGGGTGCGAAAGCCCTGCTCACGAATCTTTTGTAAAAAGTCGTCCGAGGAAAGTTGTGCTAAATCAAAGAGGGTAAAATGGCTGCGCAATCGCACGAGATTAGGCCAGAGGCTGCGCTTTTCTTCGCGAGCCACACCGTCGAGATGTGCAAAAAAAATAGTGCGTTTTAAGAGCGCATTGAGTTTTCGATTTTTCAAAAGTTCCATATGCTCTTCGACACTGGCGTCGTTAAAAACTGGCCACGGGCGACAGTCGGCATACCCTGCACGAAAATCCTGGCTTTGAAATTTAATTAAAAAACCGTTGGGCTTTTTATCCACCCCGTAAGGGGCAATCCAAAGTTTCATATAAAACTCGCAAGCACAAAACTGATTCCAAACAACACATGCAAGGCGGCTGCTTTGCCCAGCGCACCGATCAATTCTGCACGAGTTTGGAAGCCAATCACGCTTTTTATAAGTTTCACAGCTAGGGGAAAAGTTGCGAGATACAGCAAAAATAGAAAATCACTATACATCACCGACCACACGGCAACAAAAACGTAGGAGCTGAGTAAAAACAAACAAATTTCTGCCTGCACAAAACGATCACCAAATAGCACCGCCAAGGTTCGTTTGCCAACCTTGGCATCCTCCGGTCGATCGCGCAAATTATTCAGCGCAATCAGCACACTGGAAAGGAGACCCACCTGCAGACCCAGCCAAACGCTGGCGCCATTCCAACTCCCGGTGAGAACAAAAAAACTCGTGGCCACAGCGATGACACCAAAATACAGAATAACAAAAAAATCACCCAACCCCAGGTAAGCTAACGGGAAAGGTCCTCCTGTGTATCCATAAGCCAAAAGCAAAGAACTAATTCCTATCGCTAGTAGAGGCCAACCGCCTTTGAGCACCAAGGGAATTCCAAAAGCCAGAGCAACGACACAAAAACCAATGGCCACGGCATACACGGTGCGCTCGCCAATGAGTCCCGATTGAGTCACGCGCACAGGTCCCACGCGAATCTTATCGGCGCCTTTATAAAAATCGATGGCATCATTAAAAAGATTGGTCGCAATTTGAATGCTCATGGCTGAAACCAATAAACAGGCAACAAGGGCATAGGAGATTTCGTACTTTAAAAATTGGGCTAGCGCCACGGCAACCAGCACTGGCACCAAAGCCGCTGTTAAAGTTTTTAAACGAAACGCCAGCAGCCATGATTTAATCATCGAGAATCCTATGGATAACGAGGGAATTTGCTAAAGTCGGGCTTCCGCTTTTCGATAAAAGCTTGTTTTCCTTCTTTGCCCTCTTCAGAAAGATAATAGAGAAGCGTCGCGTTTCCAGCTAAATCCATAAGTCCAATTTGGCCGTCGCAGTCTGCATTGAGTGACGCTTTTAAAAAGCGCAACGCCATGGGCGAAAGCTCAAGCATCTCACGACACCACTGCAATGTTTCTGTTTCGAGTTCAGCCAAAGGAACTACTTTATTTACCAATCCCATCTCAAGCGCCTGTTCAGCATCGTACTGGCGGCATAAAAACCAAATCTCCCGGGCCTTTTTCTGACCCACGATTCGTGAAAGATAGCTGCTTCCTAACCCGCCGTCGAAGGAACCAACTCGTGGTCCCGTTTGCCCAAAGCGAGCGTTGTCGGCAGCGATAGACAGATCACACACCACGTGCAACACATGGCCACCGCCAATGGCCCAACCGGCAACCATAGCCACAACGGGTTTTGGCAAACTGCGAATCTGTTTTTGCAAATCGAGAACATTTAAGCGAGGAACTCCGTCGCCGCCCACATAGCCGCCATCGCCGCGAACTTTTTGATCGCCGCCAGAGCAAAAGGCTTTTCCACCCACTCCGGTCAAAATCACAACACCAATTTTTTCATCATCCCGGGCGAGATCGAAAGCCTCTTTCAATTCAACAACCGTGCTGGGGCGAAAGGCGTTGTGAACTTCGGGTCGATTGATGCTAATTTTAGCTACGCCGTCTTCGGTGCGTTCAAATAAAATATCTTGATATTTTTTGATCGAAATCCACGTTTCTGCAGCGCCTTTGTGCTCAGCCATCGGTTCCTCCCAGGAGTGTGAGTGCTGAGCGTGGTTTTAGCTCTGTGCGAGCGGATTGGACAGTGATGCGCCTTGCATCATTGCTGTGATCTCTGCAGAGTGAGAGAGATGCAGGCTGTGGCCGCCGTCAAGGGGCATAAAATTCCACGGGAGCCCTCGTTTTCGCAGAGATTTGGCATAATTTGCAAATTTACTGTCTTTCTCGCCGTAAACATAGGTCACTGGGAAAGGGGCTTTTTTGAGTTGATCCATTTGCTCTTCTTGCAGTCCAAGGGACCAGTTGGTCAAAGCAGCGGCCAAAATTTCACGACTGTAAGTTTTTTCGAAGCGCAGTGGGCGCACACTGTCGGACTGAAACACCGCTTGTGCATTCCACGCCCTCATCAATGGCGCCCAGTCGTCTTTTAAAAACTGCTCGGACCATTTTTTATCCGCTGTGAGGCGCGATTGTTTTTCGGCGCTGGAATCTAAACCTCCGTGCACCGATACCAAGATCATCTGTTTAATTCGAGACCATTGATCTTGCGGCCAATGAAGTGCAATTCGACCACCAAGAGAATATCCCACGATGGTGAGTTGATCTCCAGAAATCGTTTTCGCCAGCTGCTCCCCCGCTTGCGCAAGGGCTGTATATTTTTGCGGAGAAACAGCATTCCACAAATCGACTTTTTCGTCGGCGGTGAAGGCTTGCCAATCGGAAGGGAGTCCTAAAAAACCGTGCACAAGAACTGATTTCATTATCTCATCTCCCACAAGCGATCATCATCGAGCCAAAAATTTTGCGTCTGTTCTTCGGAGGGCTCAAGCTCCGTGCAGCTTCCACTTGGTAAACTCCACATTTTGGCCCAATCTGAAAAATGAATTTTGTGCTCGTTATAAAATATTTTTTTATTAAACAAGCGCTCAAAAATTTTACCACCACTGTTGTTGAGCACAACAAGTTTTAAGGGATAAGGTTGTTTTTGCCAAAACCACAGGGCATTGGCATCGTAGAGAGTGGTGAGATCTCCCAAAAGCACCCAAAGATTTTTTTTGGGCTGTAAAAAGCCCAAAGCGGTGGAGAGCTGACCATCGATGCCGTTGGCCCCCCGATTGGCTTGTATAAAAATATTCTTATCGCGCACAGCAAATCCGTCCCACTCGCGAATGGGAAGGCTGTTTCCAACATAAACTGTTCCGCAGTCGACGTCGGCAGCGATCTGCTGGGACAATGCATGCACCAAGGCCGGCTCACTTTGTGGATAGCGCGCCAAAAGGGCCTGTCGTTTTTGCAAATAGAACGTATCTTTTTCCTTGGCTGCTGCAAAAAATTTTTCATCAAATAAAGGAGTTGCGAGTTTTGGCAACGTGTCCTCAAGATTCACGCAAAAAAACTCTCCTCGCGACAGACCCGAAAAGGGTCTTCGTGACAAAGAAAATACCGGCAGGTCTGATTTTTCTAAATTGCGCCAGGCTCGCGCCGTGGGCACGCCCCCGAAACGAATCACACTGTCTACGGCTCCCGAAGCAAGCATTTGTTGCACTCGTTTATCGCCTGATAAAATCATTCCCGTGTGTTGCATTTCGCGAAGTCCACTGGTGCCTTCGGCATAGATCCATCCCGGCCAGCGTTCAAGCCACTGGCGGACGACAGGAATTTCAGACGCGGTCAGCGTACTTACAAAAACTACAGCTCGCTGACTTTTTTTGCGAAAGTTCACCCACGCAGTTTCCGCCTCTAACGACGAAGCCGATGGATTTTTATAAGTCGGTTTTGCACTATTAACTTTGTTGATCTTGAGGAGCGCGTTTTCGTTGGAGATGAGAGGTTCGTCAAAACAAATATTCATATGTAAGGAGCTGTCCATCTGCCATGCGGGCTCGACAAATTCACCCTCCATGTCCACACAGTTCTCCACATAGGTGGTAAAAATTCCGACTTGATCCACGGTTTGCGGCGCCCCCGTTCCGCGCATACGCCGAGGACGATCCGCCGAAATCACAATCAGTGGCGTACGAGTGTAATGAGCTTCCATCACTGCTGGCAAAAGTTCGGCAACCGCTGTGCCCGAAGTCACAATGACGGCGACAGGAGACTGTGTGTTTTGCGAACGGCCGAGGGCGTAAAAACCCGTAGCTCGCTCGTCAAAACCAGAGTGAATCACAAAGGCAGAATCCTTTTCGAGCGCGACGACAAAGGGCGAATTTCTTCCACCCGGACACAAACAGATTTCGCGAACACCGACACTCCATAACCATTGCAGTGAGTTTTTCACCACGCTCGCATTGTTTATGGAATTTTTCATAGTTGAAACGTCTTTCTCACCGAATCGCGTTTTGCGCGCAGCTCTTGCCATTCTTCGGCAAACTGGCTTTCTTCTACAATTCCACAACCGTTACCGATAAAATAGTGCTTGCTATCCCATTGGATTTTACGAATAGCCACAAGACACAGATATTCTGTGGCACTCCAACGAATCCCAAACGGTGCGCCCAGAATGTCGCTCTGGTGACGCCACTTTTTAAGGAGCTCCATCTGTTCCCGAGGGACGATTCCCAGCGCGGGAGTGGGGTGCAAGGCCGCGATCATTTGCTCAAACGAAATGTCCGCGGTAGTTGTGACTTGCAAAGGCGTGTAAAGATGTGTGAGATAATTGAGCTCTAAGAACGCGGTTTTGCCGACTTTGGTTTTGCCAAAGTCTTTCAGTCTATTGACGATGTCGTCGACAACATATTGATGCTCTTTCAACTCTTTGGGGTCGCGTAAAAAATCTTCGGGATCTTGCAGGTAGTGTTCTTTTTTACGGGTCCCGGCAAGGGCCATAGTTTTGATGACATT
The DNA here is from genome assembly GCA_031429075.1 of Bdellovibrionales bacterium. Taxonomy (GTDB): domain Bacteria; phylum Bdellovibrionota; class Bdellovibrionia; order Bdellovibrionales; family JAGQZY01; genus JANPLN01. The sequence continues at coordinate 49,505 of JANOYW010000022.1, forward strand.
TTTGTTTTCACGCAAAAATAAAACTTCGGGACTAAAACCAAAAAAGCCGTGCTCTTTATGCCAGTGCCCATAAACGTAGGTGTTCACTGGCGACATTTTTAGCGCCCGTAATATTGCAAGGGAAGGAGGGATGGTTTTTGCAGCTTGCGCTGTCACAATGGGCACAGCTTTTTGGATTTTTTTACTTTTGATTTCTTTTTTGATGTCTTGAAAGACTTTTTTAAAGGCGGCCTCGGAAGGCTCTTCCCAGTTGTTCTCGGCGACCTCGGCGGTCTCCGCCGCTTTGTCGATCACTTGGCGCTTCAATTCGTCCACGACGAGGGTTTTCCAGTCTTTCCACAAAAATTTTTGTGAATTGGGGTATTGCAGCCAAGGTTCCGAACCGTCGCGAAAAAAAGTCGTATGAAAAAATGCCGGGCCGGTGGTCAAGGCTTCGCGCTGTGCCGGCGTAGGCTTGCCCCAGTGGACTTCGACCCACTTGCCAACTTTGCCGATGATTGAGCCCTGTTCTAGCCAGGAATTGAATGAAAAGCTCACCCCATCGGTTTACCACTGGCTCCTGGACGAGGAAAGCCAAGATATGAATCGGGTTTAAATGCGGCGCATAAAGCTGAATCGCCTGTTTTGTAAACGCTTTCACACTCTGTTATCTTTCGCCGTAATGACTACACCAGCAGCTCCTGCGTCCATTTCAATGGGTCCAATCTCCTTAAAACCCAATGGTTTTTATGTAATAGCTGGTCCATGCTCCATCGAATCCCCCGCGCAATTTAAAGAAACCGCTCAGTTCGTTAAAGAATTTGGTGCCTGCATACTTCGCGGTGGCATTTTTAAAATGCGCACGAACCCCGAAAGCTTTCAGGGCGTAGGCTTGGAAGCCCTCAGCTGGATTCGCGAAATCAAAAACGAACTTCGCATGCCCCTAATGTCGGAAATCACCGACCCGCGCCAGCTGCCAGCCATGATCGATTTTTTGGATGCCTTTCAGGTCGGCTCGCGCAATATGTATAATTACGAACTTTTGAAAGATTTAGGAAAACAAAACAAACCAGTTCTTTTAAAACGCGGTTTCTCAGCGCTTTTAGACGAGTGGACCAAAGCGGCTCAATATATTGTTCAAGGCGGAAACCAATCCGTTTTGCTGTGCGAACGTGGCATTCGAACCTTCGAAACCAAAATGCGCAACACTTTGGATTTGGCTTCGGTGGCTTACTTAAAAGCCCACGAATCCTATCCTGTGATTGTGGATCCCTCCCATGGAACAGGCGCTCCAGAGCTCATCGCTCCTATGGCTTGTGCGGCCATCGCTGCTGGAGCCAATGGCATCATGGTGGAGGTTCATCCCGAACCAAGTCGCGCGCTCTCTGATGGATTCCAAGCCTTAAACTTTGCGGCGTTTAAAAATCTTATGATACAAATTAAGCCGTTTGTTGAAGCTGCCGGAAAGACCCTGGTCACGCATGTATAAAGAACCACACGCTCCAACAATTCGCCAAATGTTTTCGGAAATTGCTCCGAGCTACGATAAAGCCAATTCGGTTTTGTCTTTCGGCATTCACCTGCTTTGGAAAAAGAAACTCGTTAAAATGAGCGGCGCAAAACCAGGGGATCGCATTTTGGACTGTGCCACTGGCACGGGCGATTTGGCCATTCTCTTTAAAGAGCAAGTGGGCAGCACTGGTCATGTGACTGGCACTGATTTTTGTGCAGAAATTTTGGCGCTGGCTCCGCAAAAAGCCAAAGCAAAAAATTTAGATGTAACCTTCGAAACCGCCGACGTCACTCAACTGCCCTACACCGATAAATCGTTTGATATCAGCTGCATTTCTTTTGGTATTCGCAACGTGGATAATTTGCAGCGAGCTCTTGATGAACTGGCGCGAGTGGTCCGTCCCGGTGGTCGTGTGATGATTATGGAGTTTGGCCAAATCCAGTGGCCAGTGATCAAACAAGCTTATAGCGTTTACTCTGACTGGATCTTGCCGCGCCTGGGAGGCTTGATCTCTGGAAACACCAAGGCTTATAAATATCTCAACGATTCGGCCAAGCAATTCCCGTGCGGCGACGAGTTTGTTCAACGAGCCATGGCCACAGGCCGTTACTCGTCGATGACAGTGAAGCCCCTTTCACTGGGCGTGGCTTATATCTACACTGGTATCGTAACTGACATCGTAAAATCTTAAAACGACGACGATAACTACGACGACGTTAACTACACTGATGAAAAGGTTCAATCCTTGAAAACACAAAAACGTTTTGCTTTTTACACCGCAGCTCTTTTAGTGATCGCTAACTGTATCGGCACCGGGATTTTTACCACCACAGGTTTTTTGCTCGCTGATCTCAAAAATCCAACCGTCGTATTCTTTGTGTGGTGTTTGGGGGCAGCTTACGCCCTCCTCGGCGTTCGCTGCTATCAAAAACTTCACGACCTTTTCCCTGGCTCCGGAGGGGAGTACCACTTTCTCAAAGAGGGCTATCACACCGCCATCGGACGCTTTGCTGGTTTCGTCTCGCTGGTCGCCGGCTTCTCGGCACCTATTGCCGCTTCGGCTCTGGGCTTTGCGCTGTACCTGCAAAAATTCTCGAGCTATTCCCTCTCGCCCTTTGTGCTCGCAAGTGGTTTGGTTTTGGCCGTTGCGGGTTTGCAGTATTTTTATGAAAACTTTTTTTTAAAAACTCATAATCTGTTAGTCCTAGGAAAACTCATCGGCTTATTTTTGCTAATTCTTGTATGCAGTTATTTTGCCTCGTGGAATCCCATTCCTTTTGCAAACGTGCAATTCTCACCTAAGATTATCGCCTCGTCATTTTTTTGGTGCGCCTATGCTTTTTCTGGTTGGAATGCCGTGTACTACGTGGCCGGCGAAGTTCTCAACGAAAACAAACAAATTCATCGAGCCTCGTTTTGGGGGACCGTCGGTGTTGTCGTTCTTTATCTTGGATTAAATTTTGTAATGCTTTTTTCGGGCGAGCCAGAACTTTTACAAGGACAGTCCGAAGTGGTCGCTCGATACTTGCAACAAATCTTCAACCCCTCAGTGACCCCGTGGCTATCGCTGTTGATCGCCTTTGGACTCGTGACCACAACGTCCGCTCTATTTATTACCGGCCCCAGAGTTTACGCGAGGATGGCGGCGGATCGCGCACTTCCCCGGTACTTTGCGGTTCGCGAAGGTCAAACGCCCCACGCGTCGTTGCTACTACAAACCGCCCTTGCACTTCTTATCATCTGGGCTTTTGATTTTGATAAAATTTTACATCACACGGGTTTCGTACTCACCTTTTGCTCGGCCCTGGCTGCGTCGGTTCTCTTGAAGAAAACTCCTTACACTCGCTGGGCCTTCTGGGAGGCTCTGATCTTTTGTGTTCTGTCAGGAAGCCTCATTGCTGTTGACGTTTTAAGCATGGCGTGATTTACCCAACGCATCGGCTGACAGGCAAGCCTGTGGCTAATTAGCGCTAGATTCTAGCGACTGGAAATTAAGTCGGGAAATTAACAAGGGGAATTATGCAACACGTTTTAAAATTCACAGTTTTATCAATCATCACTCTCGCAACTTTCACAGCCTGGTCGGTGACCGAGCAAGAGTACTTGTTGCAAAATAAAACCTACACCGATGGTCTCGTTGAGTTTTTTAAAAATGAGGACAAGCTTGCCCGCCCAGTTGAAAGCCTTAAAAAGGCAAAAAAAGAAACAGAAGCTCAACTCAAAACACAAACAGCCAGTCTTGCGAGTACGACTAAAAAACTAAACAGCGAGCAAAACACTCTGACTTCTCTGAAAGACAAAGAGCTTAATAAAGTACAACTCGAAGCAAATTTAAAATCGCAAAAACAACAAAACTTAAGCAAAATAAACAATCTTGAAGGTCAAATCTCGAACGCCTCTAATCAGTTACAAAACATCAACTTCACAGTTTCCCAACTGCAAAACGAAGAGAATTCTCTGATCAATAAATACAACACCCAACAGCAGGTTGTGAATTTTGCGCAAAATACTGTTCGCAATCTCGAAGACGAAATTCGTCAGCTCAATTGGGACATCGACCGTGCACAGGAGCAAATCCAAAGGTTGAATAATCAGATCAACAACCTCGAGCTCAAAAAATCTGCAGAGCTTGATCCAGTTATCCAAGCGCAAATCCAGGATGAAATTCAGCAGAAGAAAAACCAAAAGCAAAATTTAAAAAGCGATATTGATTTTTCTCAAGCACGTTTGAATTCTAAAAAACTTCAGCTGATCAATGCAGAGTCAGACGTAAGCCAAGAGCAAAATAAATTAAGCACTATTAGAATCCAACTCAATGGTAAACAAAACGAATTGCAATCGGCGTTTAATCAGCAAAACCAAATTAAAAACGAAGTGGACAGTCTGAAGTCGCAAAAATCATCTTTGGTTTCAAAGAACAGCAGTATCAACGCCGAGCTTGATGTACTTGCAAACCTCCCTTTCTACATTGCCGAATCACAGAACAAGATTCAGGCGCTCACACAGCAAAAAACTCAGCAAGAAGCTACTGTGAACCAAACTCAGGCGACTCTTACAACGGTCAGCACAAACTTGACCACCACTCAACAACAGCTTGATGTTTCAAAGGCTACTGTTATCGCTCAAGAGAAAAATCACGACGTTGTTCTTAAAGAATTTTTAACTACAGCGGCAGTTGTCGCTCCGACAATTTTGCCTGAAGGCACCATTTCTATTGATAGCACGTTGGCCACAGAACTGGTTGCGACTTCCAAAGACTGGTCTGTATTTAAGGGCACATCTACAACACTTGGGGGCGGAAACGTATGCGTTGCCTCGACCCAGGTTTTAGATTCCGTGTCGGGCGTTATTTCGGAATTGATGGTAGTTAAAATGGGTGACGCTGTGAGCGGGTTCTCCTCGCCATTTATTTTGACGACCCATTCTCGCATCGCCGATCTAGTTATAAAGGGTCAGCTAAAAACCGATAGCAGTAAATCCATTTTGCTTCCATTATTGCAAAGCCCTGTGGCCAACGAAAAAGCGTTGATCGCCCGCTACTCCGACACGGCTTCGTTGATTTCGTACTTAAAGGCTCACAGCACTGCAAAAGTGGAATTCACAGTCCCTGGCGCGCCAGTGACCATTCCCTTTTCTCTCCGTGGCTCCAGCGCCATGGTGAGCAAAATGCTCGACAGTTGCAAAAACTAAAGGGCAAAAACTAGAACTGCAGGTGGGCTTAAACGCCCACTTAGCTAAATAAGGACCTGATGATGAAAAATATTTTATTCACTTTGATTGTAAGCGCGCTCCCCCTCGCGGCAGCTTCAGCGGCGACACTGAACTTGAAAGCCCAGTGTTCAGTGTCGGGTGAGTCTACTGAGGTGGACTCAGGCGAGGCAAAGTCCAACGGTTGGACTGTTTCAGAAGACGAGTATGGTGATATTTCATATAAAATTGACATCTCCACCGACACCGACCAGCTGCCCGTAAATAAATATTTGGGGGACCTTAGTTTAACTGTTTCAAAAGACGGTCGTTTAGAAGTCGGTATGAGCATTGGCGATGCGGATGCAGGAGCCGATTCAAGCTTGGTGCTCCCACAAAAAAGTGGAGTGCTGTTGCCTGTAGAAGCCTTACAGTGGTCCGTATCGGGCGGCGACTATGCGTCTGGCATGTGGGGCTTTAGCTGCTCCACGGAAATTAACGTAACTAAATAAGCTAAGGAATCATGCCTTGGGATAAAAAAGGAGAATCGTATGAACCAATTATTTTTAACTCTCTCTGCAATCTGCTTAATGACAACAGCCAACGCCAAAGTGGTTGCTGGCAATACTCAATTTGTTAAAATCGAAGTTACAAGTGTGACTTTGGAAGTTGAAGCAAAATGTCTTGCTCAAACGATTGAGGACGGTTCATTCACCGTTTACTTTTCTGAGAACTCCTATGCCGAAGTCTCTGCGTACGAAAAGCAGGGCTACGCTTATAAGCTTTTAGGAAAAACCTGTGGACAGTTCGGCGCATCCAAAGAACTTTCATCTACGGACTATGAAACCGTACAAATCTTGATGGTGAACAATTCAGAAGCCCAAGGCCTTTTGGACGAAGCCCTCAAAAATGCTTGGAACTTTGCCAAGTAATATTTCTAACGCACTTTTACTGCCGTAGTGGCAGTAAAAGTGCGTAACATTTCCTGGCCGCTCGCGAAAAACTCCCAAAAAAAATAGTTGAGCAAGCTAACTCAACCAACGAGTCGATTGGCTCTTTCCTGCAAGTCGAAAATTGATACCCTCTGATCAAAGAAGAGGGTTATTAGCATGATTCGATTCAAAAGAAATACCTTGTCCTGGTTCGCTCTGTTAGTGCTCACCATCAGTTGCTCCACCTACAAACAAAATGGCAAATGCTATGACTACAAACCGGTTGGCTGCTTTTTCAGCGGCGCCCGCTTGGTCTGTGAGACTAATTCAGAAGGCTGCGAAACCTGCAACTGCATTCCGTTTCAACAAGGAAAAGAAAAGCCTCTCGAAAAACGAGAAGCCTGGTAAAGCTCTCGACCCGGAAGCGAGCGCCACTCGATTTTGTTCGACGACTTAACTTCTCAACCTTGTAAGGCCCTCTTCGTAACCAGCAATTTTCGATCGCAGCTCTGTAAGCAATGCGGTGTCTTTTTGCACGATGTCCTCAGGCGCATTTTTCACAAAGTTGGCGTTGGATAATTTTCCGGAAAGCAAATTAATATCTTTGTTGGTTTTCTCGATCATTTTTTGCACGCGCTTGATCTCTTCGTCGATGTCCACGAGTCCTTCAAGAGGAACTACCACGTCGATGCGAGTGTCAGCAAAACGCACTGGTGCCACAGCACACTTTGATAATGAACTGCGCGGCTCAACCTTTAATACGTCTAGGCCTGCGAGGCGCATGATTTCGGCTTCGTTGCGCAAAAGAATTTTTTGTGTGACTTCGTCTTGCGGCACTGTCCACACCTGCATCTTTTGGCTTGGCTTAATCAAATTTTCGCCGCGGATGTTTCGCACCGCTAAAATAACTTCCATGACTACTTTCATTTCGTAGCTGGATTCTGCAGAACCAAAAGCCAACCACGCCTTGTCACCCTGTTGAGTTGGATACTCATCGATAATGCAGGCTTTGTTTTTAAACGGCAGCTTTTGATAGATTTCTTCGGTAATAAACGGCGTAAACGGATGGAGCAAGCGTGTGATGCGATTGAGTGTTTGCAACAATACCACTTGCGTTGCCAATTTTGTTGGGCCTTCGCCTTTGTAAAGAACTGGTTTTGAAAATTCTAAATACCAATCACAGAACTCGTGCCACACAAACGAGTAAAGACTGCTTGCTGCATCGGAAAAGCGATCTTCGCCAAGAAACGTTTCCACTTCTTTCATCACTTCGCCCGAGCGGTACACTATCCAACGGTCGGCTGTAGATAAATCTTTGGATGATTTAATCTGGCCGATGTCTTTTTCGGTAACACCATCGGTATTTTGTAAAATAAATCGAGCCGCGTTCCACAGCTTGTTCATAAAGTTGCGATAGCCTTCGAGGCGGTCCATAGAAAATTTTAAATCTTTCCCCGACGCAATTTGCGACATCAGAGTAAAGCGAAGGGCATCCGCTCCGTACTGATCAATCATCTCAACAGGGTCCAAGGAATTGCCGAGGGACTTAGACATTTTTTTGCCATCGGAATCGCGCACTAAACCGTGAATATAAACTTTGCGAAAAGGAATATCTCCTGTGAGCTCAAGACCCATCATAATCATGCGGGCGACCCAAAAAAAGATAATATCGTGACCAGTAACAAGGACACTGGTTGGATAGAAAGTTTTTAAAGCTTCAGTATTCTCTGGCCAGCCCATGGTGCTAAACGGCCAAAGGCCCGAACTAAACCAGGTGTCTAGTACGTCTTCATCTTGGCGAATTTTTGTACCTTTGCACTGTTCGCACTCAGTGACATCGGCTTCGCTCACTGTCACATGAGAACATGTTTCGCAGTACCACGCGGGAATGCGGTGGCCCCACCAAAGCTGGCGCGAAATACACCAGTCTTGAATAATGCTCATCCAATGCAGATAGGTTTTTGACCACATTTCAGGTTCAAAAGTGATGCTGCCGTTTTCCACCACATGGCGTGCCGGCGTAGCCATGCTTTGTGTTCGTACAAACCACTGTTCCGATACAAACGGTTCGGCAATGGCGCCCGTGCGATCGCAAAAACCCACGGCGTGCGTGTGGGGTTCGACTTTGATTAAAATTCCCTGCTCTTCTAAATCGGTAACAATCTTTTTTCGTGCTTCAACAGTGGAGAGACCCTTGTAAGCGCCGCCGTTTTCGTTGAGCGTGCCGTTTTTGTTGAGAATGTTTATGAACTCAAGTTTATGTTTTTTGCCGAGTTCGTAATCGTTAAAATCATGGGAAGGCGTTACTTTGAGTGCGCCACTGCCAAACTCTTTGTCCACGTAGCTATCGGCAATGATAGGAATTTTTCTACCAGTCAGAGGAAGCAGAACTTTTTTGCCAATGAGGTTTTTGTATCTCTCGTCCTCGGGATGTACACAGATGGCAGAATCCCCAAGCATGGTTTCGGGTCGCGTGGTGGCGATGACGATCTTTTCCGTGCTTCCCTCAATAGGATAAGCCAAGTGATATAGATTCCCTTTGATCTCTTTGTGCACGACTTCGAGATCCGAAATCGCCGATTGCAGTGGTGGGGACCAGTTGACGATTTTTTCGCCTTTGTAAATCCAACCTTTTTTGTAAAGCTTTACAAAAACTTTGCGGACAGCTTTCGAAACTCCTTCGTCCAAAGTAAAAACCTTGCGGTCCCAATCCACGGAGTTACCAAGGCGTTCCATTTGATTATAAATGCGTTCGCCGTATTGATTTTTCCATTCCCAGATTTTTTTAACAAATTCTTCGCGACCAAAATCATGGCGCGTTTTTTTTGTTTCTTTATGTAAAAGTTTTTCAACAACCGCCTGTGTGGCAATCCCTGCGTGATCCGTACCGGGCAACCACAAGGTATTAAAACCGCTCATGCGCTTCCAGCGAATCATCACATCTTGGATTGTGTGATCCAAAGCGTGTCCCATATGCAAAAAACCCGTCACATTGGGGGGAGGCAAAATAATACTAAAAGGAACTTTGGTGGATTTGTCGTCCGCTTTGAAATAACCTTTTTGTTTCCACCATGTATAGGTTTTTGCTTCTACGTCTGTTGGATTGTAACGGTCGGATAACATTTCACTCATTGAGCGCTCCTTGTTGGGTCAGGCTGTGGGGCCTGAGCCCTTTGGTCAGGAAGTTGCGAATATTTAAAAAGAATGGCTACAAATCCAAGTACTGTCACGAAGCTCGCGGCTAAAAATGGACTTTCCATTCCGTACTGGGTGTACAGCCAACCACCTAAAATCGGCCCAAGAATACGACCCAGGCTTGCCGCACTTTGCGAGGCGCCCATGATTTTTCCCTGCTCATTATCTTTTGCGGCCACACTTACGATTCCAAGCAGTGCTGGTCGTGAAAAGCCGTTACCGATGGCCACAAAAACCATGGCTACTGCTAAAAATGTAACCGTGTGGGAAATGGAAATCATATAAAAAGCTATTCCCATCAAAACCATACCCATCACAAGCAAGCGGCGCTCCCCCCATTTTGGCATCAACCGACGAACCAAAAACCCTTGGGTAAAAACCATCACCAAACCGACCACAGCAAAGCCCATTCCCGATTTTACAAAATCCCAACCAAAACGATCGGCCACAAACGGAAACAGCATCACTTCCATCAGTGGCATGGCAAAATTTGCCAAAAAATAAACAACGATAAGATAAGCGATAAAAAAGGAGGTCTTCTTAGGAGCTGCGATTTCCTGCTTGAGATCGTCTTCGAATTTTTTAGTTTCTGGCAAATAAAAATAGGCCCAAACAAAATTTAAGGCTGTTATCGCAAACGCCATCAGCGCTGGAAAGAAAATTCCAAAGGGAGCGTCGTTGCTAATCTTTTGTCCTAAATAGCCAAACAGACTGCCCAGCGAGGGCCCAATAATAAAGCCCAATCCGAAAGCTGCACCGATCATCCCCATGGCGCTGGTGCGATTTTTTTTGTCGGTGAGGTCGGCCATGGCTGCGTGGGCGGTGGAAATATTCGCCGCAAACGCGCCGGCAAGTGAGCGATAAATAAACATGCTGATGAGAGTGGGCGCAAAGGCCGTTCCGAGATACGACAAGCTCCCACCAACAAGGCTTAGTAAAAGAACAGGCCGCCGTCCCCAACGATCACTGAGTTTTCCCCAAAACGGGGAAAAAATAAACTGCATCAACGAATACGAGGCCATCAACAGCCCAATTTCAAACTCCGAGGCCTGAAAATGCCGAGCTAAAAACGGACTCAATGTAATAAAAATTCCAAACCCAACAAGATCAAGAAATACGATCAAAAATACAATGAGCTTCGCATGGGATTTTTGGCTATCAGACATGATCTGCTAGTCATAGCCGATCCCCCGCCCAAAAGGTACCAAAAGGTGGCCCCCAAAAGGTACGCCGTTCCGCTTGCGGTACGCCGTACCTTTTGGTTGAGATGTGCGTCAAATTTTCTCTAGGCTTGGCCTATCATTGTTGGGCGCATGGTGTCCGGCGCTTCGGTCTGAGTTTCGGTGTCAACGAAGTCCAATTTGTCTCCGAGCGCGGGCTCAGGGAAGATCTTTTTGCCTTGATCGAGCATGGTGATATGGGCCTGCATCAATGAGCGCAACGTGGTTTCGTATTGAAGGCGGGCTTTTTTAAGATCTGCAATGTCGTAGTACATTTTTTTCAATGAGTCCCGAGCATCTTTCATGAGCATCTCGGCACGTTGGCGAGCATCGCTGATTATCAGTTGGGATTCTTTTTCGGCATCGGCGCGGAACTGATCCGACATCTTAGATGCTGCTTGAATCGTTGCGCGTAATGCTTGATCGCGTTCGATGTACTCCACAAGTGAACTGTCTTTTTTTGCGAGTTCGTCTTTCAGGCGCTGGCGTTCGCGAACCAACTCTTCCATTTGATCGGCAACATCGCGCAAGAAATCGTAAACTTCCTGCGGATCGATACCCAGCATTTTTTTAGAAAATGTTTTGTGTGTAATATCAATCGGGGCAATTCTCATTCAAAACCTCCGTGTTTTGATTAATGCGCGAAACCCGAGCCAGCCCAAAGGCTGCCTCATAGGTTACGATACCAACGAACCCACGACTTTCGTGAGTAAAAATCGTTTTCGTGGTCGAATTCAGGACCTAAGTCCTTGCATCCCTTACATCGTATCGAATACCATTATTTTTATCGTGAATTTATTAAAGCGTTTTGCCAGCAGACTAAGTACAACTTACGGACTTGATCTACGCTCTTTAGCCTTGTTCCGGCTTGGTCTAGCGCTGGTGATTATTTATGATCTCACCGATCGAATTTTGGACATGTCGGACCATTATACCGACGACGGGGTACTCCCTCGAAACATATTGATTGAGTATATGTTTGGCATTTGGGAATGGAGCCTCCACCTTACTTTTGGTCACTACGTTGGCATTTTAATTCTTTTTATTTTGGCTTATCTTGCCGCTTTTTCGCTCTTTATTGGCTACAAAAGCAAATGGGCCGCTACCATCTCGTGGGTTCTTATGGCTTCTCTGCAAACTCGCAACCCGATGATTTTGCAAAGTGGCGACGAATTACTAAAAATGCTTCTTTTGTGGTCAATTTTTCTTCCGGTGGATTCGTTTTACTCCGTAGATAGTCCAAAATCCAACCGTCTGCGACCGCATTTTTCCATAGCCTCCATCGGATTCTCAACTCAACTTCTCATTGTTTACGTATTTGCGGGTCTTTTTAAATTGGCAGAACGTCACTGGCTTGGTGGGGAAGCACTTTTTTTAGCTTTTGGCGCTGTGGATATAAATGCTCACTTAAGTCGACTGCTTCTCCAGTTTCATAGTTTCTTAAGACTATCCAATCACCTTACACTTTTTTTCGAGATCTTTTTTCCACTGCTTTTATGGATGCCATGGAAAAATCATTTTTGGCGGGTTGCTTTGATTCTTTCGTACGTTGCATTTCATATAAATATTTTTTTAACATTTCAAGTTGGAATCTTCGTGATCGTTCCCATGGCGGCTTGGCTCGCCTTTTTACCTCCGTGTGTGTGGAACTCATCTTTAGGAATTAAGCTTCACACTTTCTTGATTGGTCTTGCCAGCTACTTTCAGCGAATCACTCGTCTCCACTCAGGTAAGATCAATCCTTTAAAACTTAAAACCTCGACAACATGGGCGCTTTCTGTGCTTTGGATCACCGTTGTTTCGTGGAACATTACGACACTCCCTGGGCTTCCCTTTAGATTTCCTGACTCTCTCCGTCCCTTTATTTACGGAACTACCTTGCAACAAGCTTTTGGAATGTTTTCGGTCACCCTACCTCGATCGGGATGGATATGGATTCCTGGGGTTTTAAATTCTGGTGACTACGTGGATCTTACCATTGACGGAGGAGCTCTTCCACTTCGCTCCCAGCTTCCTTTAATCAATCGACAAAATAATCCCAATGACCGCTGGGGAAAATTTACCGAATGTTTAGTTGCAAATCACGGCTCGCTGAGACTTCATTACGGTAAATTTTTATGTAAAAAAATAAACCAAAATTCTCTTGGCAATAAAAAGTTAGATGCTTTTAAAATCATGTTCATTCGCTACAATTTAAAGACTGACGGAACCTATGCTGGGCCCATCGTTGACGAACTTTGGAATCACGAATGCGAAGAAGGGATGACCGAAAAATGGAAATCCCAATTAGAATGTTTAAGCGGAGGCCCGCCGTGTCCAAAAAAATAACCGCCTACATTATTGTCTGTTTTTTGACGTTGTTTTTAGTGCTGCTACTATGGCTCTGTGTATTGATGTCTTCGTCCGCGATGGTACGGTCCATCACCGAACCTTTTGCTGGTAACCGAAGGCACAACATAAAAACATTTAACATCTCCATTCCAAAGCGAACTCTATTTGCTGAATATCTTGAGAGCGACATCGACAATCTTGAGCAAACAATAAAAATTAAAGAACTTCGCTTATCATCTGAAGCCCGAAGTTTGATGAAGGATGTTTTTTTAATACGATACCCAAATGGCATCTACGAAGTTGAGTTTTTTGAACTGCAAATTCCCAAAGATGTTATAGAGCAGACTGAATTGAAAGGATTAGGGCTGGAAGAAACATTGGGAACAATCAGCTTCAGCGGGAAAGTGTCGATTTTGGTTTTGCCGACGAAACTTCTCCGGCTGGAAAGAATTCATTATCTGTCGAACAATGACCAGAACCTTGCGCTGACTTCTGAAGTGCAAAGATCTCTGGTCAAAAAAATAAACTACTATCTACCAAAAACAATTTTCTAAGCCTTAATCAATGGGCTACTGCGGGCCATAAGATCCCGAACTCTTGCCAGAGCTTGATGAAGAACTGCTCCCTGTGGAACTCTTACCAGAGGATGAAGAACTTCCCGTGGAGCTCTTACCAGAGCTCGAACTCGTACCAGAACTTGATCCGGAGCTTGAACCAGAACCACCTGAGGAACTCTTGCCAGAGCTTGATGAAGAACTACTTCCTGTAGAACTCTTGCCCGAGCTCGAACTCGTACCAGAACTTGATCCGGAGCTTGAACCAGAACCGCCTGAGGAACTCTTGCCAGAGCTTGAAGTGGATCCTGAACCCGAGCTACCGCTTGAAGTTTTAGATGAGTTGCTGGCTGCCGTTGATCCATAAGTGCCTGAGCTTGAACTTCCGCTAGAGGTTTTGGATGAGTTGCTCGCTGCTGTTGATCCGTAAGTTCCTGAGCTTGAGCTAGTTTTGCCAGAGCTTGAAGTTGATCCAGAGCCCGAGCTACCGCTGGAAGTTTTAGATGAGCTACTCGCTGCTGTTGATCCGTAAGTTCCTGAGCTTGAGCTGCCTGTCGAAGTTTTCCCAGAGCTTGATGTGGAGCCAGAGCCCGAGCTGCCGCTCGAAGTTTTAGCCGCGCTACTTGCTGCTGTCGATCCGTATGTTCCTGTGCTCTTGGTGGCGCTTGATGTGGAACCAGAACCTGAGCTGCCGCTCGAAGTTTTAGCCGCGCTACTCGCTGCCGTCGATCCGTATGTTCCTGTGCTCTTAGTGGCGCTTGTCGTAGAACCGGTTGTGCTACCTGTTGTTTTCGCAGCATTGCTCGCAGCAGTTGATCCGTATGTTCCTGTGCTCTTAGTTGCACTTGTCGTAGAACCGGTTGTGCTACCCGTTGTCTTCGCAGCATTGCTCGCAGCAGTTGATCCGTACGTTCCTGTGCTCTTAGTGGCGCTTGTCGTAGAACCGGTTGTGCTACCTGTTGTTTTTGCTGCGCTACTCGCCGCCGCTGCGGCTGAACCCGAGCCTGTGTAGATTCCGGTGGAACTTGATCCGCTACCTGTTGTCTTTGCAGCATTGCTCGCAGCAGTCGATCCGTAAGTTCCTGTGCTCTTAGTGGCGCTTGTCGTAGAACCGGTTGTGCTACCTGTTGTTTTTGCTGCGCTACTCGCCGCCGCTGCAGCTGAACCCGAGCCTGTGTAAATTCCGGTGGAACTTGATCCGCTACCCGTTGATTTTGTCGCACCTGTTGCTGCCGCTGCAGCTGAACCCGAACCTGTGTAGATTCCGCTCGTACTTGATCCGCTACTCGTCGATGCAGTACCGGTTGATGTTCTTGCTGCACTACTCGCTGCGGTTGTTGAACCTGTAGATCCCGCAGAGGTCGTCGCACCAGAGCCCGTAGATCCTGTTGAAGTAGTAGCAGCTGTTGTGCCTGTACCACTAGAAGTTCTCGCGGCACTGCTTGCAGATGTTGCAGAACCAGTCATACCCGAACCCGATGATCCAGTGGACGTTCTAGAAGCGCTGCTCGCCGTGGACGAACCAGTCCCTGTGCTTTTTCTAGTACTTGAGGTGGCACCCGTCCCTGAGCCCGTCGATGTTGAACTCGTTGTTGTGGAGGTAGGCGGCGGGACAGTAATTGTGCTCACCGTTGGATTGCTCGTGTAGATCGATGAGATCAAAGAGGTAAATATCAGCAAACTATCAGGCATGGAATTATAACCCAATGTGCTCATTTGAAAAATTGCAGGATCTACCGGTGAGGGGAGAATAACTTCCCACTCAAGCTGCATAACTCCATCTTTCATGGAAACACTGGCTACAGTGCTGTAATCGTCGCTCAACATATATATATAGCTCATTCCACCGGAGTCCGGTTGAACGCCGAAAACCTTGTGAATAAACTGCGTGTATTCGTTAAAATTCGCCGTACTTACAGAAACCGATCCCTCACTACTTTTTGCGACGAGGAAAACGCCGCTTTCGGGGCTTTCTGCTTTTCTGGCCATGTACATTTGTAATGCTGGCTCATCGGATGCGGCTTGAACGTCATAAACGGTAGACACTGGTTCAAAATCCGCCGAGACCTCTTCTTGCGAGAGATTCGAAAACGATCCCGAAGACATTGGCTGAGAGCAGTTTTGATACGCCGCGCCCGCGATTGTGGTTAATACAATCAAGATAAAAGCTTTGCTTTTCATCGTGCCCCTTAAAATATTTTTATAATTTATTTTTATTTTCATGATCTTGATTCGACCCGACAAATATGAATTAGTAAAACTAATTACAAAGGGTTTACTGTTTCAATACATTTGTCGGATATGGAGCTAGCGACCATTGCCCAGTTCGCGGTAGCGTTGGGCGGCTTTGCCAAAACTCATGCGCAAGAGACCTTCGATTTCAAGGGAACGCATGGACTCTAGGCCTGCTGCGGTCATACCCTTGCGAGAAATGACTTTGTTTTGCAGCTCCTCTAAGTTTTCTGTGGAAACTTGTGCTAAGGCAGCCGTTCCCAAAAAAGTTTGCACGATGATGCTGCGGGCGATTTCGGGTTCGAGGCCATGCTCTTCAATCCAATCCTGCCAGTAATTCATTAATTCAAAAATAAATCCCGTACCGCTGGAACTCGCCACGGTGAAGGCTTCGAAGGGATCGCCGCCTTCTAATTTAAACACGCTCCCCAGGGACGAAAACAAATCTTCGATCAAAGTTTCATACAGGCCATTCTCTGAACAGTAGCCTATCACACCCTGGCGAATTAACACGGGAGTGTTCATCATCACACGTGTGAGGTGACCCACTGGAACGATTTTTCGCAAACTGATAAAATCCATACCCGCCGCTAAACTGATAACAACATGATGAGTGCCAAAAGAATTTCGGCACTGATCAAGCGCTTCCTGCATGTCTTGCGGTTTTACTGCGATAATGACCACGTCGCAGTGATCCACAAGCTCTTCGTTTGTTGCAAATGAATCCACGTTGTAGAGCTTTTTGATTTTTTCAATTTTTCCTACTGAGCGATTGGTGACAAACAAATTTGTCACCTCAATTTTTTGCGACTCCACCAAACCCTTGATGATGGCTTGACCCATGTTTCCTGCACCAATGATTCCTACTTTTCGTCCTCGTATGTGAACCATTCGTCATCCCTTCTTTGGCAATTGCCATCCGCTCAACTTAATTTTCTCTTCGATCTCATCGATGGGCAAACCCGCAATATTTTCGAGCGTGCCGGTGAAGTTTTTTACAAAATCTTCACCTTGATATCGAAAGGTGGAACCCAGCTCCACACCCTCTGCTTTATCCAACTCGCGATGCTGATTTCGAATCAACTGCCGAGCTAAACTCTGAATTCCATAAGAACCCGCTTTATCCATGGGGTCACCGCTTTTTACGTAATCCCATATTTCTTCTTTGTTAAGATCGCGAAACTCCACTTGCGAAGTGCCATGACCCAAAACAATTTCGCTGGTCTGGGTATTCCATAGACAATATCCAGTGATCACCCGGTGAGTGTTGCCCGAAAGTTTTTGCAGGGTTTCGAAGGCGTCCTGCTGGTCCTTGGGCTTGCCTAATATCTCATCTCTATAGACAACAATGGTGTCGGCAGACAGCACAACGCTGGGATGCATTTTAAGGCCTTCTGGGCTCTCGACCAAAGCCTGGGCTTTGCGTTTCGCCAGATCCTCAACAGCCAATTCAACCCTTAGGTTTTTATCAAGAAATTCCGATATTTCTACTGGAAGGGTGTGAAAAACGTACCCGCGTTTTTGCAGAAAAAACTGGCGACGCGGTGATTTTGAGGCAAGCACAAACCTCAGCATGTACGTAGCTTAATCACAAAAGAATTTTATGGCTATGGATTTGTTACTTTATTTAGGATTATTTTTAGCGGGCACTGCCACGTTTTGGATTGTGTACTCTTTGTTTACTGCTAGCCAAGAAAGCAAATCTCTTTCCTGGGCAACTGGCGACGAACCTAAAAAATCAAAGTCGCCGCTGATCAATATTTCTCGCCCCCTGGTGCATCAGTTTACAATCAAATACGCACTTCGTTTTAAGAGCGAGAAAATGCGCAAAGACATCGACTACAAAATCGTTACAGCTGGAATGGAAGAAGAGATTTCGGTAGATGAATTTATTGGTCTGAAACTTTTTTGGGGAGTGCTCTTTCCCGTTCTCATTGTGCTGTTAAATTTTGCACTGCAGTTGGGCTATCCTACAGCCATTTTAGTTATGCTCTCTCCCATCGGCTACATGCTTCCAGACTTCCACGCCCGGGCCGAAAAAAACAAACGTATGAAATCCGTGGTGATTGATCTTCCGTTTTTTATTGAGCTACTCGCATTATCCACGCAAGCTGGTGCCGACTTTTTTGGCGCCATTCAAAAAATCACCACCAAAGCTCCCGAAAGCGTTCTCGCTCAAGAGCTCGAAAAAGTTTTGCGTGATATTCGCCTTGGTAGCACCCGCGAAAAAGCTCTCAAGGACATGGCTTATCGCCTCGATGTTTCCGAAGCCACAAGTTTCGTCAACGTGCTCACCGATGCCGATGCTACGGGCGCCAGCGTGGGCGAAGTTTTAAAAGAGCACTCAGCACAAATGCGTTTGGAACGCTTTGTACGTGCCGAAAAAGCTGGCGCGCGAGCTTCGCAGGCGATGCTTATTCCTCTGATCATGTTTATTTTGCCCGCCGTATTCATCGTGGTGTTTGCACCAGTGGCGCTGCAATTTTTGTATGGAGGCAAGGGATGAAGTTAGTCCTCAAAGCCAGTCAGCAAGTTTTACTTCCTAAAATGCGCGTAGCCAACAGTTTTGCAACGCGTGTGGTGGGCTTAATTGGCACCAAGCAATTGGATCAAGAGGGCTTGTATATCCCCGGCTGCTATTGGATTCATACATTTTTTATGTCCATCCCCATCGATGTGGTTTACGTCGATCGACAAGGTGGAATTCGTAAAATTGACCATCGACTTAAGCCATGGCGTCTTGGAAAGCCTGTGTGGTCTGCAACCGACGTTGTGGAATTACCCGCTGGTTTTGCCGAACTTAAGGGGTTAAAAATAGGAGACACAGTACATGTGGGCCATTAAAATTCTCAATGGAGCACAGTCGGGAAAGATATTTCCTCTTTTAAAGGGGAACAATATTCTTGGTCGTTCTGTAAAAGCGAATATTCGTCTGGCTGACAATGGTGTCTCTAAAAACCACGCGCAGATCTTTGTGACTAACGATAAAGTTATCATTTCGGATTTAAAATCGAGCAACGGCACTTTTGTTAACGGGATCCAAGTACAAAATCACGGACTTAAAACTGGTGATAAAGTTTTAATTCACCAAACTATATTTACTATATTCCAACTTCCCGACAACGTGGTATTTGCCGATCAAAAATTAAACAAATCCATGCCTTCGCGGACCCTGGCTAATACACGAGCAAATTTCCCAGCCCACGGAAGTTCTGCTCTGCAGTTACAGCACGATCCCCAATCGCTGATGATGCACGATCCCGCCGCGGCTCAACAGCCGACCATGGCACCAGTCTTTGAACAACCTAAGCTTTTAGAAATCATTCGCGAGCGAACCGAGCAGTATGTGGATGAAGTGGCCATGCCACCCATCTACAAAGCCGCAGAAAAATTTGATTTCAAACACATTCTCGCGGGTTTCACCATCGCTTTTATATTTCTCACCACGTTTCTAGCGATCTTTCCTTTGGCCAAACTCACCCGCGAAACTGTGCTCACCGAAAGTAAACGCCGTGCCCTTACAATGGCTCGCAACCTAGCTCAAATGAATCGCAAGGCACTGGCCGATGACTCCGAGCTTTCGTTGACAACAGATTTCATTGCGCGCGAGTCAGGTGTCGATAAGGTGATGATTATTTCTGGACAAAGTGGAGCTATTCTTGCCCCGGCAAATCAGATGGGACAATTCCTCACCGATCCGTTCGTCATTAGTTTGCGCAATAGTCATAGCGAACAGGTGGATTTGATCAATGATTCCCAGGTCGCAGCCAGCGTGCCCATGAAGTTTTTTAATGCGGAGATTGGCGATTCCACCGTTAAGGCTTACGCCATTGTCATTTATAACGTCGACCCTTTGGCCGTGGATTTTGGCAGAACCCTCAGCTTATTTATTCAAATCTTTTTGATCGCTTGTATGATCGGTGCTGTTATTTTTGCTATCCAATATCGACTCATTGTTTATCCACTCAAAAATTTAAATCGCGAAATCGATCGTTCGCTGAGCGAAGGCAGCAGCAATATTCAAATCAATTTCCAACTGCCAATTTTTCAAAAATTAATCGCCAATATCAATAGTGCGCTGTCGCGAATCAATGCAGATTTCTCGAGCACTGACAAGGTGGCGGCTCAGTCGGATAAATCTGTAGAAGCCTACGAAGTGGTAAAAATGTTTCCTGTGCCTGCGTTTGCCCTTGATCCACAGACACAACAGTTTATCGCTTTGAATCCTGCTCTCGAGGGCCACCCCCTCTTTGATGGAGGACGGGTTTTACAAATGTCGATCACCGAACTCACCGACAAATCACTCTATGAATCTCTAAAGGATTTGGTCGCCACCTGCGTGCAGAATCCAAACAGTGCCCACACCAACGAACTCCCTTCTCAGGGTTCCGAAAAATACGAAATTGCTGCAAAAGCGATTATTAACAATAATAAACCCAACTACATTTTGTTTACAGTGATGCAAATTGTTGAGGAGGAATCGAGCTGATGAGTTCGCAGGCTCTGAGTTCCTCACCATTTTCGGCATTCCAGGTGACCTTGCGTCTCCTGGCGGGCCCCAATAAGGGAGATGTGTATCGCATCCTTCCCCCGGGCGCCATTATTGGTCGAGATGCTCTTTCCTGCCAAGTCCCCTTGATGGATGCGCGAGTCAGTCGTCAACAGTGTCGTCTCGACTATAAGATGGAAGGCCTCACCGTCGAAGATCTGAGCGGAAAACAAACCACCCTCGTTAATCAGCGCCCCATCGAGGGAGAGCACCTCCTGCAAAACGGGGATATTCTTACTTGCGGCGACACTCATATCTCCATCGAGATTCAGTCGGACGGCCTTACCACCGTGCCGTCGTTGAGCGCCCCTAAACAGACACCTGCCTCTTTGTCGTCGACGTCTTATATTCCTGAGGCGGCGCTCCCACAAAATCAACCGGCGTCGATGGATGCGCAATCCAAACGGCTATCGATCATCGTTGGTATTGGATTGGTCGTGGGTCTCGGACTTTGGCTCATGCCAGAAGACGCCCCGAAACCTCCACCAAAAATCGCCACTGCCGACACTATCAATGAAAGTATCGCGGCCGTACAAAAGCGCCAAGAAGAAATCTCAAAAAACACAAGCCAACTCACAGAGCTCGAGCTTTACAACAAACGTTCTGCGCAAAAACACTATATTCGCGGTTTACGAGACTTCCAAAATGCCCGCTACAATCGCGCCATCGAAGCCTTTCAGACGGCTCTTGCCACAGACCGAAGTCATGTAATGGCTCGACGATACTATAAATTGGCCGAAAAAAAACGACTCAACGAAGTCGATTATCATATGGACCTAGGTTTAAAATACAAAGACAAGTCGATGTACAAAATGTGTATCGCTGAATTTGCTCATGTTCTCCAGATTCTAAATCAGCCCACAAATAAAAAGTATCAATTGGCTAAAGAACAAATCAAAGAATGCCGTCTGTCAATACAGGAGGGTGTATAATGGCCCGACTTAAGGTTAGACGACATCAAGTGAATTTTGCAGAGCTCGAATTAGAGCCTGGCAAAACCTATATTATAGGTCGCCGTGAAAACGCCGATGTCCTCCTATCGTCTGATCCGGGAATCTCTCGTCAGCATGTTTCAATTGAATTTACCGATAACGCCTGGGTCGTAAAATCCCTTTCGACCCATCTCCCGGTTTCCTACGAGGGAAAAACTCATAACACCTTATCGTTTGTTGATGGAATTGCGCATTTCTACGTGTCTCCTTACGAGTTTGAATTACAAATGCTCAACGAAGAACCTTCATTTAAAAAAGAAGAAGTCCAACCTCCGGTGGGACTGGATGCCAACGCTCCCGCAAACGGTGAAGTGGATGAGAAAATTCGCGAACCTCTACAAAACGGCCAGTCTGAAGTTCCTGCCTACGATGCAGAGTTGTCGTTTCATGGTAACGAAGAACCCACCGGCGAAGTGCATTTGGCCCACGAGCCATACATTAAATTTATGCATGAGAGCCATTCCGAATCCTTGCGACTCAAGGGTAACAAGTGGGTGGCCGGTCGCGACAACATCGCACAAATTCAATTGGACGATAAAAAAGCCAGTCGTCAACATTTCAGCTTAGAAAAAGTCGGTGAGCAATTTTATATCAGAGATCTACAAAGTGCCAACGGCACTTTGCTAAATGGTCAGGAGCTCCCGCACCATGAGCCGCGCGAGATTAAAAGCGGCGACATTATCACCGTCAACCAACTCACTATGATTTTTGAAATGCGCGATCTTTCGTTTTCGGAAAAACTGAAAGACCTTCCTCTTCAAGCCTACAGTGGTCCGTTAATTTTGAGTTCTCAAGAGTGGGATTTAGCAGGGGATTCACACAAGCCAATAATTCGTCTCGAAACCAAAGATCTCGCTCAGGTCACAGGGTCTGTACAAAGAGTTACTCCTCCTCAAGCTAAAAAGAATCATCTGCGAACCGCTTTGCTTGGAGCTGTCGCTTTGCTCATAATTGGCTATGCACTTTTTCAGCAAAATAGCGCCACGCCACAGAGAGACGTGGCTGCCACCGGCGTAAAAACCTTTGAATCCCTCTCTCCCGAGGAAAAAAAGTTTGTGGCCGATAGCTACAATTCTGCGCAAAATTACTATCAAGAAGGTCGCATCCAAAATGCACTCACACAATTAGCTTACGTACATAAGACTCTGCCCTTTTATAAAGATTCTCGGGAGCTGGAAACAAAACTTGTGGAAGCCCAAGAGACTCTTCGCCAAAAAGAATTTATCGCCCAACAACGACGTGAGCAGGAAGAAACCCGAATTAAAGTACAAAATATCGTCGCGGACTGTCGCGATCGCTATCGCGATTCGGTGGACGTTACCGCGGTGAAAGGTTGTCTCACAGGAGCTCTGCAGCTCGACCCGGAAAATTCCGATGCTCTTTCAATCGTTGCCGAAATTGAATTACGTTTGAATCAAGCTCTCGAAGCGGAAAGAAAACTGAAAGAATTTAACGACAATGCGCAAAAAGGCCGTGATCTGTTTTACCGCGCTAAAAATCTTTTGCAAAACAAAGATTTCCACGAAGCCATCACGGCGTTTTCGGCCCACATTAACGCCAGTCTACCCGATCCCGACCAGTTAAAACCGGCATCGCAGAGACATGTGGCTTCTATCGAAAATCACATCGAAACGCAAAAAAGATCCTTGATGGGCAAAGCCAATACGCTGCTCAACAGTGGAAACCTGCGCGATGCTGTTTTAGCTGCCGAACAGGCAAAGCGTGTGGATCCCTATGATTATTCGATCGCTAACTTTATCGAACAAACGCGACGCTCTCTTGAAGTGAAGATGCGCCCTCTCTATGAAGAGAGTGTGATCGAAGAGCGCTTTGGCAATTTCGAAATTTGCAAAGCCAAATGGCAAGAGATTGTGGCAAAAGATATCCCAACCGGCGAATATTATCTTAAAGCGAAGCGCAAACTTCAGCAGTACGGACTGTAACATGGAATTTAGCGAGCGCTCCTACGGCGGCAAACTTTTTCGCCCACGACCCGAAATCTTTATCTCGGACGACAAAAAATTATTTATCGTAACGACACCGTGGGGACCGCGACGCATCGCTCAGGTCTTTATCGAACGCGTGACCAGCGAACTTCAAGACTTTAGCGTAGATCCTGATCACACTGTTTTTTCTATGCCGTCAGATACCTTGAGCGAAAAAGAAAACCGTTTGCGGCTTGTGCTTTTGTCGTTGCACGAAGATCTTCGTGAGGAATTTAACTCCGAAACATTAACCTCGGGACTTGAAATTTTATGTGTCCTCAAAGACGAAAATAAAATATCTTGGTTTAAAATCGGCGCGCCGTTTTTAGCCGTTCTGCGCTCATCGCAGATTCTCCCTTTGCATCACCCCGTGGACTTGAGCTTTGATCACAGCACCACCGAAACTTTGCCACCTCTTCCGAAGCAGCTTTACGGCTTGTCCCAGCACTCGAGCATAGAGCATGGAAATCTGATGCACCGGGAAGGCGATCGTCTGTTGATGGTGGCTCGAAGTTACGTGCCGTTTAGTACTCTGCAAATAAAACCCGACGAAATGACTCTCGATAATATCACACTGAGCTTGGCCAACGATAACGAAGACCAGCCCTTCTGGCTTGGCCTCCTCGAGCTCTAATGGTGCCAGGTCCTGTTTCTGGACTCAGTGTATTAAGCAGATTAGCTGCTTAATACACT
>JANOYW010000023.1:0-28468 GCA_031429075.1 Bdellovibrionales bacterium
ATGAAGTCTTTTTCGATTCGTTTGGATGACTCGTCCGTGCCACAAGTGAAAATTGCAGTGACTTACGAGCGCCAAATTTAACAAAGCACGAGGTCCTTATTGACCATCCCCCTGAGACCTTATAACTTGGGGAAATGTCTCAAGAAGCCCTCTACAAAGACTCCGTAAATCTTCCAAAAACCGATTTTCCAATGAAGGCCGATCTTGCTCAGCGCGAACCGCAATGGATCGCCCGCTGGCAGCAAAATAAAATCTACGAAAAAATGATTGCCGAGCGCGCTGGCCGTCCTTTATTCACGATGCCCGATGGCCCACCTTACGCCAACGGCGGTATTCACATGGGGCACACTCTCAACAAGTGCCTCAAAGACATCACTCTGAAATATCGAAACCTCAGCGGCAAGCAGGCCGTGTTTATTCCCGGTTGGGACTGCCACGGTCTCCCCATCGAACACAAAGTGATTAAAGATCTGGGAGATCAGGATAAAAAGAGCGGGGAAAAGCGACAACACACGCCGCTGCAAATTCGCGAGCTGTGTCGCCAAGAAGCTTTAAAATGGGTGGCTCATCAACGAACGCAGTTTGAACGCTTGGGAATTCTGGCCGATTGGGAAAACCCTTATCTCACTTTAAATGCTGACTACGAGGCCGAAGAAGTTCGCGAACTCTCGCGAATTTTAAAAAATGGCATTCTTTACCGCGGTCTAAAGCCAGTGTACTGGTGCTATGCTTTACAAACCGCTCTTGCAGAAGCCGAAATCGAATATGCCCCTCACAAAAGTCCTTCTGTATATGTGAAGTTTCCTTTTGTTCCGAATGCTAAAAAATTTGGAACTTTTGATAAAGACGTTTTTTGTGTGATCTGGACAACCACTCCCTGGACACTGCCAAGCAACTTGGGAATCGCCTTCAATAAAGATTTTGAATACACTTTTTTTAAACACGAAAATCAATACTGGCTTTTGGCTAAGGAAATGAAAGCGTCATTCGAAAAAGAAACCGGAAAAACCCTCGAGGACACCGGCAAAACTTTTAAGGGTGCTGATTTTGAATATGAAAAAGCGCGCCATCCGTTTTACGAAAGAGATTCGTTACTGATTCTTGGCGACCACGTGAGTCTTGAAGCGGGAACGGGCCTTGTGCACACGGCTCCTGGACATGGTCAGGATGATTATATCGTTGGTTTGCAATATGGACTGCAGGTTTTGAGCCCCGTTAACGAGAAAGCCGAATTCACCAGTGAAGTTCCCGAGTACGCCGGCGTGCATGTGTTTAAAGCCAATCCGCAAATTGTGGAACGTTTAACATCGCTCGATCGCTTGATTGCTTTTAAACAGATCGAACACAGTTATCCACACTGCTGGCGCAGCAAAACGCCTTTGATTTTTCGCGCTACTTCGCAGTGGTTTATTCGCATGGACGACGAAAAATACAATGTTCGCAAAATGGCCATGGACGCCATTGAGACAATTCAGTTTATTCCCGACTGGGGTGTAAAACGCTTAACCTCGATGATTGCAGCTCGTCCCGACTGGTGTATCAGTCGGCAGCGCAATTGGGGTGTGCCAATCCCAGTATTCTTTTGTGCTGATTGCAACCATGTTCACATGACCGAAGAGCTTCTTTTAAAAGTGGCTGATCGCATGGAAGCCGGTGGCGGAATTGAAGCGTATTTTGAAAGCTCCGTCGAAGAGCTGCTCGGCAAAGATGTGTCGTGTCCAAAATGCTCATCAAAAAATTGGTCCAAGGGTACAGATATTTTAGATGTTTGGTTTGATAGCGGAACTTGCCACGCGGCCGTGCAAAAACGCCGCACGGGTCTTAATTTTCCTTCGGATCTTTATTTGGAAGGCAGCGATCAGCACCGTGGGTGGTTTCAAACAAGTTTGATCTCTTCCATCGCCTCCACGGGAAAAGCGCCGTTCAAAGCTCTGCTCACGCACAACTTCGTCAACGATGAGCATGGACGAAAAATGAGTAAAAGTCTTGGCAATGTAGTGGATCCGATCAAGTTGATCGATCAGAGTGGCGCCGAGCTTCTTCGCCTGTGGACGTCATCCCAGGATTACGGCCAAGATATCAACTACAGCGCCGAAAGCTTTAAACGAGTGACCGAATCCTATCGACGCTTCAGAAATACCTTTCGCTTTTTGTTGGGAAATCTTGGCGATTTTGATTTTAAGAAAGATCAAATCGCAGTTGAGCACTTGCTGCCTCTCGATCGCTGGGCCTTGGATCGCCTGAATTCGCTCATCGAAACTGTGAGTGCTGCCTACGAAAATTACGAGTACTATAAGGTGTACCATGCGTTGAACAATTACTTCACGGTGGAACTCTCGGCGCACTATTTAGATATTCTTAAAGATCGTCTTTATACCTGGAAAACAACGGGTCCAGAGCGCCGATCCGCGCAAACTGTCCTTCATTATATAACCACTTCACTCATGAGTATGATGGCGCCGATCACCTCGTTTTTAGCTGAAGAGGTACATGACTTCTTACCCGACGAGTCTAGAGCAGAGAATAAAAAAGACAGCGTGTTTTTGTTGCCCTTCCCACAGGCCAACGCCTCTTGGGCGCAACCTACTCTGCGCGATGAATTTGAAAAGTTATTTACGATTCGAGCGTCTGTTTCGCGTTTGCTCGAAGAAATGCGACGAGATAAAAAAATTGGCGCAAGCCTTGAAGCACAGGTGCATATCACCGCCCAGGGAGATGAGATTAGTTTGTTAAAAAAATATGCTGACTTTCTTTGTGAGTTTTTTATTGTATCCAAAGTGAATTTGCACGAAGGACTGCTAGATATAAAAGTGGCAGCGGCTCCCGGAGACAAGTGCCCACGCTGCTGGTATTACAGCGAAACTCTCGGAACCCATGCCGACCACCCGGCGCTTTGTCCTAAATGCACTGGAGCTATGAAATGAAAAAGTATCTCATCCTTGCCGCGCTCTCTGGTTTTATTATAAGTCTGGATCAATGGTCTAAGCTTTATATCCACACGCATTTTTTGGAAGGCGAAAGCGTTTCAGTGATTCAGAATTTTTTCAACATTATGTACGTGCGCAACTACGGCGCGGCCTTTGGGCTTTTTGCGTCTATGGGCGAAACTTTTCGTGAGACGTTTTTTTTAAGCGTGCCCCCCATTGCGGCCGTGATTATTCTTTTTATGTTACGCGCCACGCCCATTTCTGATTTGGTATCTGTGGTCGCGCTTTCCTCCATCTTCGCCGGCGCTATTGGGAATTATATTGATCGCCTCAAATACGGCTTCGTGGTGGACTTTCTCGACTTCCATTACTTTTACAAAGCTCACTACCCGGCCTTCAACGTGGCCGACATCAGCATTGTCACTGGCATCTGTGTGATGTTGCTTTTGGAGTTTTTAAATACGCGGGCTTTAAAAAAGAAAAATGCTCGCGGTTAGTCTTTCCTCCTCTATCTATTTTGTATTTATCAGCTTCATACTGACCTTCGTGGTTTTTTGGATCAGCCACCGCTCACGTAAAATGCAATACTCTGGAGCGACGGCCATGGATCTGTTCTTCGTTGTAACGCTGTCGGGAGCCGTTGGTGCTCGCCTGCTGCATGTGTTTTTTGAAGAACCTCAGTATTATATAGACAACCCTCTCCGCATCTTTTCGTTTTGGCAGGGCGGCTTTGTTTATTACGGCGGCCTTATTTTTGGTTTTATCGGCGGCTGGCTTTGTTTGCTGTGGAAGAAACAGTCGTTTCCCCATTGGCTTGATTTTTTTACCCCAATAGTATCATTGAGTTATGCCACCGGTAGAATCGCTTGTTTTTTAACTGGCTGTTGTTACGGTAAACTCTGCGATCTGTCATGGGCCATCAATGGCCGCCATCCCACTCAACTCTATGCGGTGGTATTAGAGCTCCTACTGTTTGTTGGAATACTAAAAATCGAGAAAAGCACCTGGAGTAAAGCCGTTGCCGGTCGCCTTTTTGCCACGTGGCTCACTGTTCATTCGATAAATCGAATCGTTATTGAGCTGTTTCGTGGAGACCCCAGAGGCCCCACCCTTGAAACCCTCAGCCTCTCTTCACTCTTAAGCCTCATCTTTATCGCCCTCAGTCTCTATTACCTCAAGACGTCTCATTCTGAGACAAAGGTTTAAACTCAAACTCTCCTTGTAGAATCGTTTTAAAAAGACACAAAAGGGCTCCTGTCTTTATTTTTGACAGTTGTCGACGCAACCCCCTTAATTCTCTAGGCTTCCTTTTATTGAAACCTGCAAATCCCCCTCTGAGAGTGCGTTAAATTGCATTACAGACCTGGCATACAGGGTTTTTATTACACGAAAGCTTGGCACGAAAGATGAAGTAGTGATTGGTAGGAGATTAAAATTTTTAAGGGGGAAACCATGAAATACTTTTTACTGATACTCATAGCTTTAGGGCTCAGCGTAACTGCTTGTAGCAAAAAAAGCAGCTCAGCTGCAGCACCACCACCGCCAGTGACTGATGACGACGATGGCTACAATCCGGGTGGAGTTGACGGCGAAATTTGGTCTGGTCCGGTGACGATCAATAACACAACGACGTATCAAAACTTTTTGAACACGGCGTTCGGTTATCAATACAACCAACAGTACAACTACAATGTAAGTTGTAACCTTGATGTGCTCCGCTGGGTTTTTGGTGGTGGACAGATCGTTGACTGTAGTTCTGGAAACAGTTCTATGACCAACTTAGCCAGTGCACCTGCCCTTGTTGAACTCCTTTTTAAAGAGAACAACCGAGTGGAAGGTCTTTGGGTTGTTAACCCACAGTCGAATGGTTACGAGATTCCGTTTGAGGGTGTAATGACAAGATATAGCGATGGACGCTTTCTCATCGAAGCAGGTGCATTAGCACTTTTAACAACGATGGATAGCTCTGGTAATGTGCGCGAAGATAACTTTGATGTGTACTACATATGGTATGATAATTATAACCGACGCTATTCCAGCCGTTTCGGTAACGTTACCATTAGATAATTGCGCCAATAGATCGATACAAACCACCCCCCTTGTGTTTGGGCCCTACTGATAAGTAGGGTCTTTTTGCACATAAAATAATCACCTCATTTTGATTACAAATAAAAATTTAGAATTTACCTTGACCCATTTTGTGAGTGGCGCTTGAATCTAATCCTTCAACGTCATGATCGACGTCGTATCAACAAAAAGGAGTCTTTATGAATAAAGCAGAATTGATCGAAAAAGTTGCCACTGAATCAGAGTGCACAAAAGCTCAAGCAGAGCGTCTTTTGGATGCAACTCTAGAAATCATCCGCAAAACAGTAAAAAAAGGCGATGAAGTAAAACTCGTTGGCTTTGGAACTTTCACAAAAGCGAAAAGAAAAGCTCGCAAAGGCCGTAATCCACAAACTGGCGCCGAAATTAAGATTCCTGCTGCTTGGCACCCAAAATTCCGTCCGGGCCAAGAGTTCAAATCACTTGTAAAATAATTTTAGCTTTTATTGGTCGAATTATTCGTAGAAAAGCCAGCACCCGCTGGCTTTTTTATTTTGAAATCGAGTCCTCGGTCACATAGAGTGTAAGCAATCACACTTTACGAGGAACCAATGAACTTTGAAGCTGCAATCAATTCACTTTTTGAAACCATAAACACTATCGTCGCCAACGTGTTTTTCTTTAACACCTTGTTTTTTATAGAAGGTGCGTACCTTCCACTGACCGTCGTTTGGTTTTTTGTCGCTGCTGTTTACTTAACAGTGTATTTTCGTTTTATTAATTTTCGCTATTTTGGTCATGCCATCAAAGTAACTTGTGGTTTTTACGACTCAAAGAAAGCGAAGGGCGAAGTCTCCCACTTTCAAGCTTTAACCACAGCCCTTTCGGCCACCATAGGTCTCGGCAACATCGCTGGCGTTGCCATCGCCATTTCGTTAGGAGGACCTGGAGCTACTTTCTGGATGATTCTTTGTGGGCTATTTGGCATGAGTTCGAAATTTGCCGAGTGCACCCTGGCACAGATCTATCGTCGGACAGATGAAAGAGGCGCCATTGTCGGTGGTCCCATGGTGTATCTTCAGGAAGGCCTGAACCGGCTCAACAAACCTAAATTAGGTAAATTTTTATCCGTCGTATTCACCATTCTTTGCATTGGTGGAGCCATTGGTGGTGGTGGTTCTTTTCAGGTGAATCAGTCCATGAACGCGATGATGGAAGTGATGCCATGGCTCAAAGACTATAGCTGGGTGTATGGTCTTTTTATTGTGGTTGCGGTGGGCTTAGTTCTTGTTGGTGGCATTCAACGCATTGCCCATGTTTCAGAAAAAATCGTTCCCTTTATGTGTTCACTTTATATCGTCATGAGCTTGATGATTCTTTTTCAGAATTATGATCTCATCCCATTGGCGTTTTCTAAAATCTACCACGGTGCCTTCTCACCCGAGGCCATGTATGGAGGCTTTTTAGGAGTTCTCGTGCAAGGCGTTCGCAGAGCCGCCTTTTCCAATGAGGCAGGCATGGGATCGGCCGCCATTGCGCACTCCACAGCGAAGACCGAACATCCCGTGGAAGAAGGTATGGTTTCGCTACTAGAACCATTTATCGACACAGTTGTGATTTGCACAATGACCGCCCTCGTAATGGTGATTACAGGAGCCTACAACAACCCTGATTACATTGATCTGATTCATGGCAACCAAGGTTCTGCTTTAACTCTGAAGGCTTATGGAAGCTATCACGTGAGCTTTATTTACCTTCTCTGCGCAGTTATTTTTATGTTTGCGTATGCCACTATGATTTCGTGGGGATATTATGGAGAGCGCGCTTTTGTGTACTTGTTCGGCGCAAAGAAAAAACGCATTTACCACGTCATCTTACTCGTCACACTTTTTTCGGGGGCGATCGTCAAATCCACTCACGTGATGGAGTTTGGTGATCTGATGATTTTGGGAATGGGTTTCCCTAATCTTATCGGTGTGTTTTTACTGCGCAAGGAAATCAAGGCCGCGTTGAACGATTATGTTACGAAGTTGAAGGCACGAACTTGAAAAAAGGTGCTAGGCTCAGTCCGTCTGAGCCTTTGGTTTTTCTTTTAGCGTTTGTTTTGTTGCGAAAGAATGGCTTATTCTTTAATAGAGGAATTTTGGGGGAGTTCCCGGAGTTATTTCCGAGAACTGCCAAGATGTTAGTGCTCTTACGTTTATTCCCGCGAGCTGAGGCTATTATCGGTCTATAGTCCCGGAGGCGTCAGTTATTCGGTTGCGAAATAATTTTTATGATTCGTATCGCTACTCAAAAGATCGACTTAAGATGTAGGACTCAGAACATAGTAGCTAATCCATTTGTTTGAGTAGGGACAGTCGATTTGGTGACCAATACTTTCCGTGGTTATCCGAAGGATACCATCTAGCACGTCCAGCTCTGCGTCTTTCCGCTCGACGCCAAAAGGTAAACTATATCCTAAATAGCTTTCAATATTTTTAGCTATAAAATTGTACGTGCTGTCATCAGTGGGCACAAATTTACCTGAGTTACTTACAGTACCTCCGCACCACATGGCTTTAAGATCATTAGGTAAATATTGAATTGGCTCTTCTGACGATGCGCATGCCGATCCACGATATTGGGTTAAATTAAATGAACCTTCAGAAAGATATAAAACAAGTGTTCCATAATTTGATTGTGCTGCTCCCGATCGAAGATGCTTAAGTTCAGATTCGCTCAGCTGGAGGTTGCAACCCGACATGACGTTTACCCATACTCCGTCCAGGCTTTTTACTCCTTGTGCATTCGCTAGGTTGACCAAGCTCAAAAAAGAAAGGAATGTGACAAAAATCGGCGAAAAGTACAGCATCAACTGCTCCTTATAGGGTTTTAAGTTTATCTCTGAAAAAAATGTGCCAACTAGCAAATAAACAGACTCAATATGAAATAACCCCGAAAACCAAGGCCTCGTTGTTCTATGGAAGATGTGCCAATACTTCTCCTCAGCCAGGTCTTTCGATCATATCA
Organism: Bdellovibrionales bacterium; assembly: GCA_031429075.1. GTDB lineage: Bacteria > Bdellovibrionota > Bdellovibrionia > Bdellovibrionales > JAGQZY01 > JANPLN01. Next base: position 7,986 of record JANOYW010000023.1, read on the forward strand.
AGACCTGAATGGGTAGTTTTGTCCTTGGTCCTCTTACTGCGTAAGGCACTCTTCCGCCGACTTCGCAGTCATTGAGCAGAATGTAGTCCAAAACTCCTAAAAAATCTCGTCCCCACGTAACTACTCGTGAATAGGGCGCCAAGATCCAAAGTCCCTTTCCTAATTTTTGCGAGATCACCCCGGTTAGTGCTCGTATAAAGGCGCGGTACAATTGTCGATTGGTAATTTTAATTCAAAAATGAAAGTGATCTTTCTGAACACTCTCCTTGTAAACCTTAACTCCAAACTTTTTAGCATAAAGGAATAAAAGTCTTCTTAATAAAATTCGATGAGAATAAAGATTTGAACTCCTTTTAGATTTTAGAACAAAGTGAAGCGGTTTAGTACGATCTAATATTCGCGCCGTTTTACGTTTCACTTTTGAAGAGAGGACTCCACCAGACTCTTTTTCGATAGGTTTAAAAAAACAATATACAGCATCTTTTAAAACCTATTTTTAGAAGAATTTAAAAATTAATCACAAGTAACACAATCACGTTTATTGTTATTAAAACAGTGTTTACAGCTTTGCCCCGGAGACAAGTGCAATCGGTTGAAACGGCTTGGTGACTTTCTTTCGAAGACCTCGCACAAAGTGTTTTAAGCGACCAAAAATACCGTCAAGTAGTGACGAACGTTGTACAAAAATATTTTTAAGCACGGTTGGTTGATCAGGAGGATCAACCGAAACAGGTTTCAAAGGACAGAGTTCTTTGTGTCAGGATGACTTTTCCACGAAATCTACTTTCTTTTGTAAATTCCCGATTTCACTTCCCCTACGGAAGTAAAAAGCCTATCTAAGAAGCGAGCTTGAGATTACGAAATTCCAGGTCCCCTGGAGTACAACGAGACCAACAAGCATAGCCAGAAAATAGTCCCGTCGCCGCTGGCTTAATTTTTGTTTGAATACATAAATCGTTGAGGCCAGTGCCAGCAACGATATCTCAATCGTAAAATCCGTCCATGGCTGGGCGTACAGGTTCGTAGAGTCTTGAGCCATATAGGGAATATCCAATGGCAAGTGCACCAGCGCAGCGGCAATGGCCAATGCCAAAGTTTTAAGCTGAAACTTAAATAGAACTCCAATCAAAACCGCCACCGCCAGACAAACCAAAAATCTTCGATCTGAGTGGTAATTTTGCGCCGAGTTCATACTGCCAGTGGCGAGCATGAACACATCCGGCAGGACAGCAGAGAGAGCTAAGTATGTAAGGGCTCCCCGTTCGCGGCTAAAGGATGAAATTGCGATCGCAGACGCATAGTGGCCAATAAACATGATAGCTTACTTTGGGGCGAAAAATTCGAAAGCCATCAATAGAAACAATGGCGCTAAAATCCCGATCACTAAAATAATCAAAACCTTCTCCTGATGTAAAAATAAAATAGTAATCTAAAATAAAAAAAAGGGAACTGGAAAGTTCCCCTTTGTTAATCATTTAATGAAGGGTGGCAAGACGCCATCCCCTGTTATTATCTCTTAATGTTGATCACATCACTCAGCATTTCATCAGATGTCGTGATGGTTTTAGCGTTCGCTTGGAAGTTCCGTTGAGTTTTGATCATGTCAACAAACTCACCCGCAAGATCCGTCGTGGATCTTTCCAGAGCTCCAGCCACGATCTGACCGCGTCCGCCTTTGGATGGAAATCCAATGGCAGCTCCTCCGGCTTCGCGACATTCCTTCATCTTGTTGTTACCAACTTTAACTAAGGCTTCGGGATTTTCGAAACGAGCCAAGGCAACTTGGGCTAGCTCGCTGGCTTCGCCGTTGCTATAGAGAGCAGTTAAGATTCCATCATCACTAAAGTTAACACCGGTGAGTGTTCCTGCCGCTGCCCCATCCTGCGACCACGACATCAAATCTGAAACGTGGCCAAACTGTCGAAGTCCTTTAAGACCCGAACCACCAGCTTGCAACGCATCACCAAAGTTAAACACCACGTCTTGATTAGGAATGGCACCTGCAAAGTTAAAATTCTTCTCTGCTGTGGTTTCGCTATCCAATTTTCCATCGGGCGTAAATGTCAGCTGACCACTTGCAACCTGCGCATAGGGTTGACTCTGATCGGCACCGGCGATTTCAGAAGATTTTGCTAAGGCTTTCCAATCCCACGCACCATCCGCTTTTTTGTTGAAAGCGAGAGTGATTAAATGTTTTGTTCCTTGGCTATCGTGAACTTCAACACCCGTCGTAAAATCCGCTGTTTTGTAAGGATCTGCGAGGCTCAGTTCTTTGTTCTCGCTGGCAGGAATTCGCGAATCTAAATTCATATCAAGACGAACAATTTTTGTAGCTCTTGCCGGCACTAAGGCTCGCGGAAGCTGAACATCACCCACTTTATTGGTTACTTCACCTTCGTTATTAAATTCGAAGCCCTTCAAACGATAGTTGTCGGAAGTAATCAAATACCCATCTTTATCAAAGTGGAATTCGCCATTTCGAGTGAATGAACGACCCGTTGGGCCATCAACAATAAAGAAGCCATCACCATTGATGGCAAGATCTGTATCGCGCGATGTATTATCAATGCTTCCTTGAGTTAAAATCGGCGTAATCGCTGCGACTTTAGAACCACGGCCTACTTGCATACCACCCTGCGCCCCTTGAATACTGCGACTCATCATATCCTGAAACTCCGCACGGCTGGTTTTAAATCCATTCGTTGAAGCATTCGCAATGTTATCAGCGGTGACGCTTAAAGCCTGACCATTGGCCGACAAACCACTCACCGCTGTGTGCATTGAACTAATAATCCCCATAAAATCCCCCTCTTATTAAAACTTATTTTTTATTATTATTTAAAAATGCAGCCAACGAAGCCGACGACATGCCGTCTTCTGTTGGAATTCCCGATAGCGCCGCCATCGCTGGCGCATCTGTCATCGCCTTTACAGCCTCACCAGCTGCCAGGTTTAATGGCTTTTTACTTTCTTCCATCTGAATTTGTTTAATTTCCTTCAGCGGAATCGATTTGTTACCGATAAATACGATAGGACCGGTTTCGGCAAACTGAATTCCTGTCACTTGGCCTTTAAATTGTGTTTCCGTTCCCACTTTGGTTCCCGATGAATTTTTTGCGTCGACTTGTAGTTTGTAAATGCCCGCTGGCTGTGGTCGCCCATCAAGACTCTTTCCATCCCACTCGAGTTTTACAGTCCCCTTTGATTGGTTCTTGAGATCAAAGTTTTTAATGACTTTACCTTCAGAATCTTGAATCGCAACTTTTACCTCATCGGCACTGTCGGCAAGATTAAAAGAAACAGCATGGCGTGTATCACCATTTTTATGTTCAATTTTAGAGCTGTCGCCGCCCACCGTTTTACCGATGAGATCCAAGGCCTGGAACTGACCTGTAGTGGTCTGTCCTTTATTCATGTCTTTTAATACTTCGTTGATATTGGACATTTGCTCGAGCGACGAAAATTGAGCCAACTGAGCAGCCATTTCATGGCTCTTGAGTGGACTTGTTGGATCTTGATTTTTAAGATGGGTTAACATCAATTTAAAAAAGGCATCTTTATCCATTTTGGGATTCCCTTTACCCTCAACCATACGTCCGGAAGCGGGCTTACCGGTGCTTGCCACGCGATTGCCGATGTCGCCTATGTTTTCTTTTGGCGCTTTTCCCGGCTCCGATGTCTGTTTGGCCGTTGGGGCAATCATTTGTTGAGTTGGCGTATTCACTTTCATTTTTTACCTCTAAGCAATAATGTTAAGTCGACCGTTAATATGTTTTGATGATGCTGGCGAGAGCCCTTCGGGTCTTGCATTTGTTGGAGTTCGTCCACTGAGAACATTGTCAATTCCTTGCTGGCGAAATCCCTGTCTTTCATTTCTAAATTGCCCCATAAAATCTCGGGCAAATTCGCGCTCTTCAAACTGTTGTTGCGCTCCATTTTGCTGACCCATCATTTGGTCGTAGTTTTCGGAAACGCCCACTTTAAACGTATCAATTTTTAGGTTTTGACTCTCTAGAGCTCCGCGAATATCAAATATACTGTCTTCAAACATTTTCTTTACTGTTTGATCTTGTGTGATTATTTCCACCGACACTTGACCGTTTTCAGAAACCACTTTCAAATCCACGGTGCCCATTCCTTCAGGACTTAACTTGAGTGTCATTTCGCCGCCGCCATCTTTTAAAATGGCGCGGGCCTGCGTAATCATGTTCTCCACGTTACTTTCTCGCACTTGCTCAGGAGTTTGTAATTTCGAATCCAGTACGGCGGCAAAGGCTTGCTGGTTTGGTGTATTTTCTTTCAGCATAGTATTTTGGATAGCAGAAAATTCACTTCCATTATTAAATCCGCTAAAGTCTTGATTAGAATCTTGCGATAAGAGATCAGACGACTTCTGCTCAATCGCTGGCGTTGCCGCTGCTAAAATGGTTTCAACAGCAGACGCTCCCTCGGCACTGGGTTCGACAACAGGAGCTGTCGATGTTTGCAACAACTGTGGTTGAACCAGCTGCATCCCTTCGATACTCAGCTTTCCGTCCTTCTTCTGAAGAGCCGTCATGTCGACGCCAGCGGTTTGCAACTCTGCCATCATTTCCTGAGCTAATTCTGCCTTCGAAGCGGTTTCCGTCGCAAGGGTCTGTGACTGAGTTTGCGTTTCCTTTGCAACTTTACTTTCGCTCATAGTGCCCGCGATCGGTGCACTATGCTGCTGTTTGTCTGTTCGACTGGTTTGTTTAGGAGTTTCCTGTTTGGTTGCAGTGGATTTTTGCGACTTGGACACATGACTTTGACCAGTTGTTTCACGACCATCCACAGACTTCTTTTTCATGCGCTTTTCGTTTTCCATCATTTCGTTTTTAAACGAATTGTCGTCGTTTTTAGATTTTTTAGGCGCTTTTTTACTATCTAAAGACTTTATCTCTAATGGTGAAACTGACTTTGCAACCATGTATCGCCCCTTCTCTTTAGTACCCTGAATATTTTTCGGAGAGTACTTTCGCTTTCTGTGCATCTAAAAAATTTAAAATACTTCCCGCATCCTGTTTTTTCATCTTCTTCAAAATAGCGATGGCTAAGTCTTCATCAAGTTTTGAAAGTACCATTGCTGCGCTTTGCGGTTTCATGTTCGAGTAAACTCCTACTAACTTATCGATGTTCTCTTCTTCTTCCACCACTCGCGATTCGAGTCTGCTTGCAATGTCTCTGCGAGTTTGGTCGAGTTGCGCCATCCGACTTTCCATCTCTACTTGTACCTGTTGCAATTTCTCTTCCATTTCTTTGACTCTTTTCTCGCGCTCAACTAATTCTTTTTCCTTTTCGAGTAACTGCTCAACATGACTGGCGTTATTATCAACTGCAGCCTTTAATTTTTTGGTTTCTGCTGCTGCCTTCTCAACGTCTGAAGGGGCATTTTTTTCCTTAACTACCTCTTTGGATGGGGACTTTTCTTCCACATCAGAGGCTAGACTTTTTGAAAAAAGGCTCAGTCGAACTTGCGACATTTTTTCGATATTCTCAGGGTATAAGATTCCGTACAACGTCAGACAAAATGCAAGGAGAGCCATGAGGCCTAAAAACTGTAAATAAGGGCTTTCCTTCTTTATCTTTCCGGACTGGTAGCCAAGGCTCATCTTTTTTTGTTTTTTTATTTTTTGAAAGTGCTTTTGATAATTATTCATTTTCTGCTTTCTCTCGATTATGCATTTGCAAAGCAAGTTCGGAGGTTGTTTTTAAATCTTTTTTATCTCGATCAATTTTAAAATTTCTCAGATCGTTTTCCTTTAGTTTTTCAATTGTTTTTAAATCTTTTTTTGACTCGATGTGCTTCAAGCGAAGACGTTCTAAAATTTTTTCTTCGTTTCTTTGCTCCAAGAGGAGGCTTTCTATTTTAACCTTCGTACCTTCAATAGATTCTCCGGCAAGAGATAATTCGTAAATCTGTGGACCTTGATTTTGTCCGATCATGGAAATATTTTTTCGTATCGTCTTTTGTTGATTTTTTAATTGTGTGATTTTTTGCACAATGGTTGTGACGCGATTCATCTGAGCGAGAACTTCCGTCCACGAAAGCTTTTCTTCAAATTCTTTAATTTTCAAATACGATTCCATACGGAAGCGGTGTTTCTTCATTTCATGTCTCCACTATAGCGCAGGGCAATGGAGAGCATCTCAGAGACTGTTTCCATATAATTCGCCGGTTGATTTAAATCCTGACGAAGAAACCGATTTAGTTCAGCGTAACAGGAAACCGCTTCGTCAATCTCCTGATTGATCCCTTTTTTATAAGCACCCACATTGATTAAATCTTCGGCTTCACGGTAAATAGCGAGTTTTCGTTTGAGCTTCCGCGACGCCATCAAATGGTCTGGGCTAACGACTTTGTCCATGACGCGACTGAGACTTTGCAAAATATCAATGGAGGGAAAGTGCCCTTGCTGCGCCAATTTTCGCGTTAAGACGATGTGACCATCCACGATCGACCGCACAGTATCTGCAACGGGATCGTCCATGTCATCACCTTCCACAAGTACCGTATAGATTCCGGTAATGCTTCCGCCTGATTCAAAATTCCCAGCTCTTTCTAGTAATTTTGAAAGTGTGGGATATAGACTTGCTGTGTATCCCTTCATTGCCGGAGGCTCACCAGATAATAATGAGACCTCCCGCTGGGCCATTGCAAAACGAGTGAGAGAATCCATGATGAGTAAGACCTGTTGCCCTTGCTCACTGAAGTATTCGGAAATAGTTGTGGCAAGCTGGGCTCCACGCATTCTTAAAAGCGGGCTTTGGTCACTCGTCACCGCAACGATGACTGCCTTCTTTTGCCCTTCAACGCCCAAGATGTCTTGAATAAACTCTTTCACTTCTCGTCCACGCTCACCGATCATGGCAATCACAATGACATCCGCTTCTGTAGAGCGCGCCATCATTCCCATAAGTACGGACTTGCCAACGCCCGAGCCTGCCATAATGGAAACTCGCTGGCCTCGGCCAATAGTGTTAAACGCGTTGACTGCTTTTACACCCAAGTCCAACGATTGATCGATAGGGCGTCTTGCGAGTGGATTTGTCGAATTTTTTGTCAGAGGTCTGTGATAACGGCAGCGCAATTCACCCAACTGATCAATGGGCTGGCCCATACCATCGATAACTCGTCCTAGCAATTCTGGGCCCACAAGACAATCGTTGGATTGCCGGCGCAGCTCAATTTGGTTACCTACACTGACCCCGGCAATTTTATTATAGGGAATGAGAACAACTTTTCCACTTTTTAAACCCACCACTTCTGCAAGGCAGGGTTCAGTGTTGGAACCAGCGTCGATTTGGCACAAGGATCCGATCTGCGCGTTTGGTAAATAACCCTGTACGATCTGTTGTGTGACATCCGTCACTCGGCCTTTTTTTTTAAAAAGATCCGCATCTTCAATTTGATGATGAAGTTTTCGCAAATTAAGAAACATCAGCTTTCAACCTCTGTCACAATTTGTCGCAACATTTCGAGTCGTGATTGCAGAGTTCCATCAAGAATTCCAAGATCGTTCGAAAATAAAACATCACCAGGCAGAAGATCGCGATTCATCTCCACGCTCACCTGCGATAAATCCATGTCTAAGCCGATTTCGGATTTGTTTTTTTCAAAGTAATTAAAATCCTCTTCGGAAATTTGAATATGTGTTACTGCCTGTGTTTTCAATACCTGTTGAAAAACGTTAAACACCATCCCTGGATCTTTTTGCACAGTCCTTTGAATAACTTTTTCTGCCATTAAGTAACACAGATCAACAATGTCTTTTTCGTTTTGCTCAAAGACCAATTTTGTCATTTGATTAATTTTTTCGCAAATTTCTGTGAAGGCGCGCAATCGTGTACCGATCTCTTGCTTTGCTTGATTGAAGGCCTCTTTTTTCGACTCTTCGATACCCTTTTGCAAACCCTGCTCGTAGGCTTCCTGAAAAGCATTGTCTTTGATCTTCTGAACATACATCAAAACTTCCGCATCAAATCTGCGCTTTTCTTCCTTACTTCGTGCCGCTGTTAAACCGATGAAATGTGAAATTTCGGGATTTAATACAAAAAAATCCTTGGGTGCATCATTATTGTTACCAAAAAATGCACGACTCTGCGGAGAGTCGGCATTTTCATGCTTCTCAGGAACGTGAGTTTCGATTTTGGTGGGAGTCGCAATTTTAAACGAAGACATCTTCCGAACCACCTCTAGCTATTGCAATTTTTCCTTCAGCTTCCAATCGACGAGCTACGTTTACGATTTCCATCTGCGCTGCTTCAACATCCGCTACCTTCACAGGCCCCAGTGAATTGAGATCTTCACTGAGAATCTCAGCGGCACGTTTAGAAATATTGGCAAATACTTTCGCCTTAATATCCTCGTTAGCCGTTTTAAGAGCCAACAGAAGCTTATCATTTGGAACTTCTTTTAGGAGCAGCTGAATACCTTTGTTATCAATTTTTCCAATATCTTCGAAAACAAACATCAGTTTACGAATCTCGTCGGCCATCTCTTTATCGCGCTCTTCGATGACGCCAAGAATTGTTTTTTCGGTATTTTTATCCATCATGTTAAGCATCTCGGCAACAACCTGAATGCCACCGAGTTGGGCGTTATCGACCGTTCCGACGTTAGCGAGCTCGTCTTTAAGAACTTTATCTACCTCTGCCAAAAGCTCAGGAGACACATGCTCCAGATTTGCCAGTCGCAAGACCACTTCCCCTTGCAGTCCATCAGGGAGACGTTTTAGCACGTCACCGCGCTTTTCGATCTCTAAATGAGCCAGGATCACGGCAATTGTCTGAGGATGCTCACTGATTAAAAAGTTAGCCAGGGTTTTTGCATCAACCATTTCTAAACTTTCAAGACTGCGTGTCTGTCGGACGGCATAGTCCATGTGGCCTAGAATGTGTCTTGCCTTTTCTTCTCCCAAAGCTTCCGTGATAATTTCTCGAGATCCCACTTTTTCTGAAAATATATAGTCTTCTGATTCACTCACTAGCTCATAGAATTCTTCTAAAACTTTTTTTGTTATTTCAATAGGTACGACTCGATATTTACTCATTAACGAAAGAATCTTTTTTAGATCTGCATCATCCATGTTTTTAAAAAATAGTTTAGCGGCATCTTGTCCTAGGTAATTTACTAAGATGGCTGCCTTTTCAAAGCCCTTGAGCTTGCGAAAATCAATACTTTCAATTTTTTTAAGTTTATTTGCCGACATTAGATATCTCTCCTTACAAGCCACAGACTCAGAGCGCCAGAAGCCTTTTCTGTGTCATCTTGAATCAATGTTAATATTCGATCTTTTAAAATTTCGCTTTCGGCTTTTTCCGGATCAATTGGTGATTCTAAAACCGGAACAAGATTCGACATTCCAGGTAGGCGGTTATCGATGGATTGCAATTCCTCAAGCTCTTCGATTGTTTTTGGCAACATATCTTCAATGGACTCCTGGAAGCTGTCTGTAACCCATGAACTGAAGGGACGTATAACAAAAAGGTACACAAGAAGTAGACCTAGTGCTGCTAATACCCAGCTTAAAATAAAGCGAATCATTTTTTGTCTGTAAAGTTCGCGAGAAATAACATCCGCGTCTTCCATAGATACTTTGGCGAATTCAAAAGATTCAATTTTAACGGAATCTCCACGTTTTTCATCAAAGCCAATGGCGTTCTTAACAATGCTCTCCAGTCGCGCCACCTCTTCGGGGCTTCTCGGTTGCCATTTTTTTACAGTCTTATTGCCGTCTTTAATATCAATCATCATCCCATCAACCATCACAGCAACACTAATGCGATTGATTCCCCCTGCAGCTTCAACCACGTTCACGGTGGTCCTTGGAATTTCGTAGGTCACATTTTTATGCTCTTTATTGACGTCTTGATTAAATACTACATTTCCAGCTTCATTGGCTCCTGGCAGGTTGGCCCTTGCACCAGCAACGCCTGTTGGATTGGAGCGATTTCCAGCCATAGTCTCTTGATCGGACTGAGTTGATTTAATAGCAACTTTGTCAGGATCGATGATCTCTTCGACTTTAGAGGTTTGCTTAAGATTAAGGTCGGCACTTACGCGCGCTATGACTTTTCCTTCGCCGACCACTTTGGCCAAAATTCCTTCGATTCTTTCTTGAAAATAGTTTTCTATTTTACGCCGAGAATCCATCATCTCTGTAGAATCCGCCATCGAAGAATCGCCTTTTTTCGAAAGAACTTTTCCTCGAGAGTCTACAACAGAGACATTCTCGGATTTTAGATTCTCTACTGAACTCGCAACCAAATACGTTATACCTCGAACTTGCTCTTCACTGAGAATTTTCCCTTGATGGAGCTCAATAATCACCGAAGCTGTGGGAGGAGTGTCATTTTCCGACAAAAACGTCTTTTTTTCAGGAATGGCCAAAATAATTTTTGATCTGCTCACAGAATCTATGGTGTTAATGGCTCTTGTTAACTCACCTTGGATCGCTCGTTGGTATTTGATCTTTTGCTCGTAAGTCGTTGTTCCGAAGTTTTGTTTGTCAAAAAGCTCTAAACCTTGGCTTAATTTTTCGGATCCAACCTCTGACATAATCAACATTTGCGTCGACGGCAAAAAACTGTTTGGTATCATGATGGTTTTTCCGCTGTCGATTAGTTGATACGGAATTTTCTTGTTTTCAAGGATGCTAATAACCGACACCGATTGGTCTGGCCCAACATCTTTTAGTAAAACCACATAGTCTTTTTTTCCGCCCATAATCGAAATGGTCACGAGCGCAGCGCAAGCCACAGCGGCACTGGCTATGACAGACATTCTCTTAAGAGGCGTTAAGCTCTTAAAAAAATCTCTTAATTGCAAAAATAAGACATTAAATAAATTATTCACAAGGGCTCCCTATTAAACCTGCATTTTCATAATTTCATGGTAAGCATCGATCATTTTGTTACGAACAGAAGTCATCAAGCGAAGAGCGATATCAGCTTTTTCGGCGGAAATCTTAACATCTGCGATGTCAGTAGTTTCGCCGGTAGCCAGTTGCTGCATTTTTACATCAGCTTGTTGTTGGAGTTCGTTTACTTTTCCAACAGCATTTTTTAAGGTGTCAGCAAAAGATTCGCCAGCTTCATTAACACCTGCGTTGGGCTTAAGAGTGCCTACAGCATTGGATATTTTTCCGATGCCGCCGCTGAGATTAGAATTTTTTATCGATAAACCGTCCATGGCAAATCCTTCCTTTTATTTTAACTCAAACTCGTAAATTTAAAACTATAAATTATTCTCCAATATTTAATGCCGACATCGCCATGTCTTTAGTCGCGTTCAAGGCCGAGACGTTAGCCTCATAGGAGCGCGTCGCTTGAATCATATTAGCCATCTCTTCCATTAAATTAATGTTTGGGTAGGCCACGTTTCCACTTTCATCCGCATTGGGGTGGTCTGGCTCGTACTTCATTAGCGGTGCACCGGTGTCGACATGAATGTCTGTCACCTGCACGCGACTCATTGATTGATTGGGGTCCTTAAGCATCATGTCACTAAAGGACTTTGCTTCGGGAAGAGCCTGGAGAACAGCATCTTTTCGTCTGTAAGGGCCACCCTCTGGCGTATTTAGAGTGTTGATATTGGCAATGTTGCTCGAAATCGTGTTCATGCGAATGCGCTGCGCATTCATACCACTACTACTGATTCTGAACCCTGTTCCAAAATCCATTATCTACCTCCGTCCGAAGCCACATACTTTAACGATGCTAGTTTTTTGTTAATAAGTTGATTAGCGGCTCTGTACATAATGTTGTTCTCAACCATGCTCGATAACTCTTTTTCTAAATCGACTGTGTTCCCATCATTTGACACATCAACTTCGGGATTGTCGTATATGTCAGCCTTTACCGACTCGATGGACCCTTCGTTGATATTCAATGCCCGCTTAAGCTCCGACTCAAAGTCCACTTTTTGAGCATGGTAGCCGGGTGTTTCTGCATTGGCTACGTTAGCTGAAAGTACGCTCTGCTTAACTTCGCGAATTTTGTTGGATGTCGCTAGAGCTCTTAGGGTTTTATCAAAAATTTGATTCATTGAAATCCTCCAACTTATATTCGTTCAACTTGTTTCTGAGAGTACGAATACTAATTCCAAGGAGCTTAGCTGCTTGGGTTCTGTTTCGCTCAGTATGTTGAAGTGTTTTGAGAATCAAAATCTTCTCTGCTTCCTGAATCGTCATTCCTGGCTCTAAACGTAAATTGCGAACCTCTTGGAATCCATCAATTAATACGTTCTCGGCGCTCAGCTGGTGTGCAGAGCAAGCCAAAACGCTTCGCTCAATCACATTTTGCAACTCTCGGATATTTCCCGGCCAAGACCATTTTTTTATTTTTGTGAGGGCTGCTGAATCAAGCTCTTTACACGAAACTCCATTTTCTAAACAAAACTTCTCAATTAAAAACTGTGTGATTGTTTGCATGTCTTCAAAGCGTTCTCTCAAGGATGGGATTTTTACAGGTACCACATTAATTCTGTAGAACAGATCACTTCTAAAAGAGTTTTCTTTGACCATTTCTTTCAAGTCTCGGTTTGTTGTGCATATAAATCGGACATCCACTTTTTTAGGCTCGTTGCTTCCTAGACGAACGATTTCTTTTTCCTGAATGACTCTCAGTAATTTTCCTTGAAGTTCAAATGGCATTTCACTGATTTCGTCTAAGAGGAAGGTCCCCTCGTGAGCTGCCTCTATCTGACCAACCCGATCCTGATGGGCCCCAGTAAAGGCACCTTTCTGCGAACCAAAGAGTTCACTCTCGAGGAGTTCACTTGGAAAAGCTGCGCAGTTGACCGCGATAAAAGGTTTTTTTCTGCGCGGGCTCATTTGATGGATGTACTTAGCCATCTCTTCTTTTCCGACGCCCGTTTCACCACAAAGAAGTATTGTTGAGCGAGCCTGAGCAACATTATCCAGTAATGCTAAGATATTCTTCATTTGCTCATTTTGAGTTTTTATCATCAACAGACTCCTTAGTTTTTTGCATAGCAGGAATACGATCTACAAATTTTTGGTATTTTTGACCCCATTGAGTAGAGGTCTTTTTTTCCGCGGCTAACTTGGCCCAGTAGCTGTCCACTTTAATTTTAGAAAATACGTCTTCGGCTTCTTTCATCTTTTTTTGGTCTACTAGGTTGCCAAAAAGTAGATACTTTTCGCGATCAAAATCAAAAGGCTTATTTTTAAATTCTTCATAGAAGCTCTGTAAAAACTGTGGCATTTTTTTATCTTTACTGTTTTCCAAGATGGAAAGCTTTTTTCTCAAAAGACTGAATCGGTCCTTTTCATTCAAAGAATTTCCATCCATATAAGAATCTATGGAAGCGATGGACTCTTTACTGAGACCTTTTTCGTTTAAAATATCTATTTTCTTGTTCAGGGTAGAAAAATTTTGGTTTTGGATTTTCGCGAGAAATTTAAGAGCCTCATCTGGGGCAATATTTTTTGTCGCGATGTCTGCCTGCAGTAGATAGTAGTCATCGAGCTCCTGGGGCTCGAGATTTTTGGGATCGACTTTTGACAACATCTCTTGAGCTCTTGATTGCTGGTCGAGTTGATTGAGGCAAATTGAACTTTTTAAGTAAACTTCCGAAAGGTATGGCAGCCTTTGACTTTCATCGAGCTCTTCTTTTTTAGGCACTTTTTCAAAATCCGCAAGGTAAAGCTCATATTGCTTCTGGGCCTTGGCACATAAATTTGCTTCGCGAAACAGTTCCCCCTTATAGAAACTAAAGTCAAAACGATCGGATTTTTTAAACCACAGGGGGTCAACTTCGTCAAAAATCTTCATTCCGACAACCACTTTTTTCTCGTCGACGGCCGATCTCAGCTGTGCCGCAAGTCCGCGCCCAATACGCTTGTGTAATTTTTCAGCATGTTCTGGCATATGACCAGATTTGAACTCATTGATCAGTGTTTGTGTAGACTCAGGATATTTTCCCACCTCGTAATATGCGTCCGAAATTTTGAAGGTTATGTATTCGTTGGCCTGCTTGAGCGGAATTTGGTTTTCGAACTTTTTAATTTGCTCCACAAGATATTCAAATTTCTTTTTGTCACCAACAGCTTGATGGTACAAAAGATTTATTTTTGCGATCGCCCCACCAAGATGATTGTGAAAACGGAAGTGACTTTCGTTATAGTAACCTTTCCATATTTTGGGATCCACTTCAGAAAGTTCAAATATTTCACCCATTCTTGTCCAAGCATAGGAGGCGTATTCATGCTGCGGATGTTGAGCAATAAATTTTCTGAGATGATTGAGACTCGCCTTGTAATCTCCAACCAGAAATTGCGTCTCCCCTAAGTTAAAGTAGATGTTTTCATGGGTCCGATCGTCGTGTGGATATAATTTTAACGCTGTTTCATAAGCCGAAATAGCGCTGAGATAGTCTTTTTCCTCAAAATAGATATTGCCATATTCGTAGTAGGCGGAGGACTGGATTTCTAGATTATCCGATTTAAATAACTGACTGTATATTTTTTTTGCATCTTCGTATTCATGCAGTCTAACCAGAGACTGGGCCAGAATAAGTTCTATGTTTTCCCGTAAAGGCGATTTTTCATATCTCACGGTATATTGCTTGAGATTTCTCGAAGCTTCAAAATATTGTTGGTCTTTTAAACGCAGATAAGCGGCAAGTAGTAACGTCCGCTCCGAAATCTGGGAGTCTGGATACTTGCTAAGCAAGGAGTCATAGATTTTAAGGGCCCGTTCAAAGAATATCTTCTCTTTTTCTAATTTATAAAGTTCCAAATAAGCATCCGCTTCCATATAAGTAATCATTTCTTGATATTTGAAAGATGGGTGCCTTTTTTGAAATATTTTTTTCGACTTTAAAAAGTTTTTGTAATCACCGTTAGTATAGAACTTGCGAATCTTCAAAAAATCTTTACCTGCGTCGTCTTTTGCCTCTTTTACTTCGTACTGAATGTTCTTTTGCAGTATTTCGGAAATGTATTTGTGCTCATTAAGTAAAACTGGGTATTTTATATAGATTTTATTCTTTCCCTCGATCAGAGAATCTTTACTAAAGTTCAACTTGCCCGTGTCAAACTTCAGAATGTCTCCGGCATCTTGTTTGGCGAGTCGAATTATTCTTAATAGCTCTGCGTTCACTTCTTTCTTTTTTTGACTCTTTTCTTCTTCATTTTTAGCGTGGTCTTTTACATCTGTAGTGTCCCCCGCAATGGTGACATGTCCTATAGTTTGAATAAATTCTGAAGAAGCGACGTCTCTTATTGGACTCTTTTCTGAATTTTTTCGAATTTCCTTTTTCATTAATTTCTGTGCCATCTCATACTCAGCATCCGTTTCCTTGCCTTCTTCTTTTGCGAAGACATCCAGGGAAAGTGAAGATGGTGCGTCCGTCAGATAGTCGAAGACTTCGAGGTTTTTGTCAGCAAGATGAAAAGTGATAATGTCTTT
Source organism: Bdellovibrionales bacterium (assembly GCA_031429075.1). Classification (GTDB taxonomy): domain Bacteria; phylum Bdellovibrionota; class Bdellovibrionia; order Bdellovibrionales; family JAGQZY01; genus JANPLN01. The sequence continues at coordinate 23,442 of JANOYW010000023.1, forward strand.
GCTTAATGAAGTATTTTTCTGTATCTCAATCTTTTTAATAAACCTGTCAGAGTAGTTAGTTAGCTTCTTTTTTGTAGTTTCTGACAAGGCATCCACGTTCAATTCAAGCTTCTCGCCAGTTCTTTTGAGTACATAATCCGCAGGCGCTATGTCTTGCATTTCGAGGTGTGTTACTTCGTTAAGGTGATTAATTTCTGTTTCACCTGAAGCATGACTTTGTTCTAAAAAGAGAAAAACACTCGTACTCATTACGAACGTAACTTCCAAGACTCGACAAAGGTTTAACAACGAAAATAGTTTCATCTGACATCTTGTAAAGCATAATCAGTGCCAACATATAGAGCGTCTTTTATTCATTTTTGCTTAGACTGGACCTAATTTTTCTGTCGCTTAGAGGATTTAGGTGTCGCTATTTTGACTGAGGAGTTTAAAAAAAGATCGATTTGAAATGCTAAAATCCAGGATTACGAATGAAATCGTAACCCCGGGAGCAGATGGGACAGGTCTTGAACCAGCTCTTTTGGGGGGGAGAAGGCTCAGGATATTTTCTCTAAAATCTCAACCTTTGTTATCCAAAGGCTGAGTTTAATAATTGTAAAGCGTTTTTAGATGTTTGGTTGGCTTGAGCTAAAACAGAGGTTCCTGCTTGCATCAGAATATTCTGTTTAGTTAACTCAGCCGTTTCTTCTGCGACATCTACATCACGTATCCGACTGTTTGCTGCAGCCATGTTTTCAAGAGAGATCGACAAATTATTAATCGTCGATTGCAATCTATTTTGCATGGCTCCAAAATCGGCCCGTGTTGCAGAAACCGCTACGATGGCTTCATCGATTGCTGAGAGTGAGTTCTGTGCAGAAGCTTTATCAGCCACAGTTGTAAGGTTCACTCCGAGCGCAGCGCTATTCGCATCTGCCTTTGAAGCATCAAAAGAAAGTCTGTCAATATTTGGATCATTTCGCGTGCCCACTTGGAAATCCAGAATCGCACCAGTTCCACTTAAGAGCGGAGTTCCATTAAATTCAGTGGAATCGGCGATACGGTCAATTTCATCAAGTAACTGTTGGTATTCCACATTGATAAGTTGTCGTTCTATGGGTCCGACAGTGTCAGAAGCGGCTTGCACACCCAGTTCTCTTAATCTGATGAGGATGTTACTGACTTCTTGCAATCCACCTTCAGCAACCTGAATCATCGAAACACCATCTTGTGCGTTTCGCGAAGCCATTTTCAATCCACGAATTTGTCCTCTCAAACTTTCTGAGATCGCTAAACCCGCAGCATCATCGCCGGCCCGATTGATTCGGAAACCCGAAGAAAGCTTTTCCAAGCTTTTATCTAATGCTAGCTTTGTTCCGTACAAATTTCTTTGTGCGTTTAAAGCTGCTGTGTTTGTGTTAATACGCAAACCCATACTTCCTCCTTGAAAACACTTCGTATCATCCATTGATACTTTAAGAGATAACTCTATGGGCAATTACTCTTGTATCACTCATCGGTGTTTCATTATGAGTCTTTAGGGGTATTTATCTCATTTTGATAAATCTATACCTAGGTCTAGGGATTTTTAGCGCCATAAGCAATCTATTGGGGGCCCGTGGCTCCGGTACATAGTTCGGTCGCGTTCGCATTGATAGCCGCTTCAACGGCCAAACAACCATGGCTTCGTCCTCCACTTTATACATAACTTGCTCCGTGCACCACAATTCGTCGACGTCCCCGTTTGTAAATTAATCAGGTGCAGACGATTTTCTCTGGAAGGACGAGTAAAATCTGAAATTGCTAAGGTCTGCGCACACATAGAGCGGCAGCACAACTGTGATCTCTCGGATGATGAGCAACTGTTTTTCTCGTAAAACTCAAAAGCGTTACGTAAAGCAACCCTATTTACCTCGTTGGCTAAAAAGAGTTTTATATAAACATTCTTTAATTCAGCGTTCCTGGGAGTCCAACCGACATTTCGTGCATCTTGTTGTGAAAACGAGGACACGCTCAATCGCTCGCGCAGGGCAGAAGGTTGATTTGTTACTTCTGAGAAACAGAAATAAATAAGAATCTATTTAAAGATTATCACTTATTTCCTGTGGGAAGCCGCTGCTGTTGAAGTCGAGTCATATGTTCCATTACGAATTGTTTTTCCCAATCTAAAACTTTTTGCAAATTCTCTTTGGACTTGAGCGTTTTAGAGAAATCTACCATGGCTTCATTTTCTGCAACTTTGAGCTTCGTTAGACTCAATTCGAGCTGGCGAGCGTCTATGGTTTTTTGCAAAACGGAAAGCTGACTTACGAGATTAATTTCACGAGCTAAAAACTGCACCATTTCATCCTCGCTGAGTCGCAAAGACTGGGCGTTTTCAATATTAGTGAGGTGTTGCGTCCACTTGTCTAAATAAAGAGGATTTGTTTTAAATTCCACATAGTCTTTTAGATAAAGGACGCGCTCACGGTAAGAATCACGCCACGCCGCTGTTTGGATAGGAACGTAAACACTTTCGATCTGCATTTTATCAAACATAAACTTTGCATAAGTTTCGCTTTGACGCAGGGATTGATAGATCAGATCCCAAAACATAAAAACACCTAATAAGGCAGCACAAAGTCCAACCGCAAAGATAGTCGCAGTTTTTGAATTCCTGTTTTGCATCGTCTTTTCGGATGAATTTTCCGAAAGCGCACTCGTACTTCTTTTCTCTTCTTCGATCTGGTGAATCGTTTGGTCAATATTATTACTTACTCTTTCAAGAAGAACACTTACCTGTTCTTTGTCGATGTGCTCGCCCAGTCCTTGATCCAAAGCCGCAGCAATCGACTTCTTTAAAGAATAGTTCGCTTTAAATGTCTGCATTTTTTTGTTTTCGTCGAGTGTACCTTGTTGCTGCTTCAAAAAAGACTGCATACGCTCAAGTTCACTTTTTTTGTAAATTTCCATTTCTGCATCGTATTTCTTCTTTAAGGCATTAACTGTAAGCTCCGATTTACCTTTTTCTTCTTCGTATTGAATTTTCAAAGCAAGACTTTTTTGTGCATAATCATTCTTTAACTGTTCGTGCTTATTCTGCATCGTTTCTATTTCATTTTCGATGATATATTTTCTGCTAACTAGGTCCGATTCTTCTACGCGGAGGGTTTCTTGTTTTTTAAGCAATTCTTTAGCGAAAAGAGTTCTTTTTTCATCCAACTCTTTCCTCACTTTTTCTCGCTCTTCAAAATGAAGCTGTTTGAGTTTAGCCCCTTCTTCTTCTTTGAATTTATTAAAGTCAGCTCGTAGGCGCTTTTCTTCTTCTAACCAAATTTCTTTTAACTTAATTTTTTCATTTTCAATTTGTAATAGTTCACTTTTTACAAGACTTTCACCACGACGTCGACCTTCAGCAACAGCCAAATCCGCTTCCATTAAAGATTTATCCACTATTAGTTTCGATTGAACGCTTGCCTTATCAACAATAGTTTCTGCATCAAATTTGGCTTTTTTAATGATTACTTTTGTGGATTCCTCTGCATTAATTATAATTTTTTCTGCTTGGTCCTTCGCATCACGTATGATGGCTTCTGCGTTTTCCAGCATCCTAGCAGATTTCTGATCTGTTTCTTGTTCGGCAAGAGCGATAATTTCGCGGGCTTTTTTCTTTGCGTTCTCTAATATGGCTTCTGCCTTCTTGCTTACCTCTTGTAATGAAAACTCCGGGGGAGCCGTTGCAATTTTTACGGCCGTTGACTGCGGCTTGGGAGTTACCGGTCGATTGAACACTTCTTTTGGGGCAGGTGGATCTACTTTTTCCTGCTCTTCACGAGGATCGCAAATTCGAATGCTTTCCTTCATATTTCCAAGTCTAATTTCGCTTTGATCAGTAATCACATAGGGTTGCTGGGGAGTGACGAGATGCCCGTCAACATAGGTTCCGTTAGCTGATTTTAAATCCAGAATAAAGACTTCTTCGGGAGTTACAACAATTTTAAGATGATGACGAGAAATGACGTCCGACTGGATTACAATATTGCAATCCGTAGCACGACCAAGTATGAACTCTGGGCCTTTCGATGTGAAAAGCTCAAAAGCTTTATTTCTCTTAATCTTAATAGAAAACAAAGTAACTGCTCCTTAACTTAAGCACTTTTATCGTAATCCCCTGTATGCTTTTTAAATTCCTGAATAACACTGGCTTCAGCAAGAACTTCGTCAGGACTTCTGTTCTCGTCAAAAGATTTAAGATCCGAAGGAACTTCATTATTAGTCGCATAATTCCAGATCAAATCGAAATTGTTTTCTAATCTTTCCGTCATGTCCGAATACAGTCTCTCCGGATTGAAAGATACGTTAACAATCGTCATCATTACACTTAGCAAGATCCCAGTGACCGAGGCACCCATTGAAAGAGAGACTTCAACAAGGAAATAATCCATCACCGTTTTTGTCGTCGCTGGGTCGCTTAAGTCCATAGCACTTAAGCCAGGCAAACCCTTCATGACTCCCAAAAACGTTCCGAAAATTCCACCGATAACAAAAAGTCCGGGAAGCATATTTAAAAACTCATTGAGCCCGCCTAGGGGAATCACTCCAAAAAGCCTGTTGAAAACAGGGTTCTTTCCTAATAGGGTTTTTGTAATGTTCATTAATTTAGGATCGCTAGCGCCATACTGCAAAAACCGAATTTGCTTCAGACTATTTATAACAAACCACGAGGCTCCCCATTTTGTTAAAAAAAGCCTGTCGTCCACTAACACAATTCTATCGAATTCACCTTTTTCCTTCTTCTCTCGAGCTGAAGTGATTTCAAAGAATGTTTTTTCTAACAGCTTTTTACACAAAACATAAAATGAATATTGAGTTGTCTTTTTAGGACTTTGTTCCGCCAAAAATTGACTAACTCGATTTTCAAACTCCCGCGCAAAACAGTAGTATTTGTACACCATTTTGTAAGTCAACCAACGGAGAGAGGCGCCAGCTGCAAACATCAATAGCATTGCTGGAAAATGCACTGCCTTGGCGACTGTTACAAACTGACTAAATAATTCATTTAAACCATG
>JANOYW010000024.1:0-16625 GCA_031429075.1 Bdellovibrionales bacterium
TAACTCATTAACTCATTAACTCATTAACTCATTAACTCATTAACTCATTAACTCATTAACTCATTAACTCATTAACTCATTAACTCATTAACTCATTAACTCATTAACTCATTAACTCATTAACTCATTATTCTGACGGCGAAGCCTTCAAAAAAGAAACATTAATTATTTTTTGACATGCGTCGGTAAATCTTGACGTATATTTTGATTGCAAGATTTCGCCTCTCATGAACGTTCGTTCGCAAAACAACAAGCGACTCAGACATGCTTCACATCTCCTCGGGGCAAAGCCTTCCAGGCTGTTAAAAGACAGACTGCCACGATGGGTTTACTAAATATGGAATTTTCTATTTCTCTAAAAAAGAGCCTTTTGAAACTGCTGTATACTCATAATCAAACAGGAGAAAATATGTCCCGACAAATGAGTCTTTTTAAGCCTGCTGAAAAACAATTCGGCGGAACTTTGTCTACCAAAGGTAAACGCAAAACCGCTCGAGCGCTCGACAGTCGTAAACCTTTGCATTTCGTTTTGAAATCGAAACAAAGCGCAAATCTTTACGCGCATCGAATCCTGCTCAGAAAGCTACTGTGCATCTATGCAAAAAGATTCGGAATCAAAGTTTACAAAGAAAGCGTACAAAAAGATCATTTCCATTTTTGCATCAAAATTACCAATCGAGATCTTTACCGACGATTTATCAGAGCCCTTACGGGCGTGATTTCGCAAAAACTTGGAAAGGGTCTATGGATTTTGTTGCCCTACTCTCGGGTGGTCTCCTGGGGGAGAGACTTTCTGGCAGTTTTGGATTATCTGCTCCTCAACGACTGCGAGATCGGCGGGACTGTACCCTATGCCCTGCGAGGCCCGAGAAGAAATTTATAAACTCGGCGAAGTACCCCCTATCAATCAAGAAGTAATACAAAGACTTGAGGCTACACACCTCTACTGTCAGCCCTCCACCCAAACGTCACAGGCAGACAAACCAATCGCCCCTTTCTGCTTCATTGGCCCCACCCCTTCCTTCGCTCCCTTCTACTTTTGAGACTATCTACCCTCTCTCCTCTCTCGATCGAAAAGCGTATAATTTTCAAATTTTTTCCAACTTTTACGCCCCCATTTGCTATATATTTCTCCATTCTCAGTGGAGGGGATACCAATGAAACTACTTATAAAAACAATCGCTCTAATCTTTTTGATTTTTACAGCCTTCGGCGCCCAAGCGGCTCTGCCCGCAAAAAGCGACACCGAGGCCATGCTTCCCTACATGACAGCCGTCAAAAATCAAGGTGGCCGAAGTCTGTGCACGGTGTTTTCGTTTACGGCTCTGCTCGAATCGCTCATCCTTAAAAAATTCCCGCAGATAAAACCAAAGCAACTCGATTTGTCAGAACAATGGGCGCAGTACGTTTTCGCGCTCAAATCAAAATCGGGCGGCGGCTCAGGCGCCTTCCTCGAAGATATTTTTACGCAGGTTAAAAAATATGGAATCGCCGACGAACAATACCTCCCTTACGATGGCACCCTGTGGAGTGCCCAAAGCCCGCAACTCTCTATCGAGCGCTGCGGCCCCCTCAAAGACGTCATGAGCCAACGACGTTGCTATTCGTCGCACTACAGCCCTACACTGATCGGCCTCGACGACACAAAATTAACAGACCTCGGCTACGAGGATTTTGCGCAAGCCCGCGCCAGTGCCCAACAGAATTTTGAACTCATCGGAGACATAAAAAGTGCTACCGTCAGCTTGCAAAAAGCAAAAGAGTATTTAGCCAAAGGAATTCCAGTGGTGCTGAAAGTGAGAGTCTACTTCGGCTCCTGGAACCACGCAGCCGGCAAGCAATACGGAATTGATATAGACGCAAATCAATACGCCAAGGGCGTTGTGACCTATCCCGACGCAGGTTCAATGGATCGAATCATGTCCGAAAAAATCCCGTCGCCATTCACTCAGTTCTGCTAATTGGCTACGACGACACCGTCCCCGTCACCTACAACCGCCTTATGAAGGACGGCACCACCAAACAGCTCACGCGCACCGGGGTTTTCTATTTTAAAAACTCATGGAGCAAACAGACATTTGGCAAAAATTTTAAGCTTGGTAAAAAGACCGTTCCTGGCTTTGGAATGATTGTGCAAGACTATGCGGCCATGGGGCAATTTTTTGTGATGAGTCTTGGGGAATAAAACTAAAATTTAAGGAAGAAATTTAAGTGGGTCTTTAAAAAAAAGAACCCGCCACTTTGGGGGGAAAGGGCGGGTGTAGGTGCAGACTAATCATACATAACCTCCCTTAAACCTCATTCCTTTGGTAGCTGGCTGGCATCGTTAACTCCTTGTAACGTTTAGCCCCTGTAGCTTTGCGCGATCCCTGTTTCCAGAGTCTTGCCTTTGGCAAAAGAAGGATTAGTTTGTATTATCCTGTCCTGAATACAAGAATACTATGGAAGTTCTAAAACACCAAAAAAATTTGTCGAACTGTTTCACAATAGGATCTCATTTTGAGACTGAAAAAATCTCCAACAAAATAAGACCATTAGAGATTGGTTTGTGAACTATCTTGGTATTTTGAGTCGGCTGCCAACTAATATTTTTTCGCTTTGGCGCATGCGATTGGCCGCAATGAGTTTTGAATAACGAACATTGTATCGACTTGCGATATCTAAAAGCGTTTCGCCTTTTTTCACCACGTGAATTTTTTGCGAAACGGCTTTTCGTTGTACTTCAAAGCGAACTTTTTTTGACAGAGCTGAAGACTTCTCACTTCTCTTCTCTGTTCTCTTTGCGATCGCACTCACTTCCCGCTTTGGCGGCTGCACAGACGAAGCTGTGCGACTACTCTTTGGAATGCGTAAAGTTCTACCCACGCGTAAAACTGTGCGGCGGCTTAAATCATTTATGTCAATCAACGTCGACATGGACACGCGGAAACGACGAGCAATGGACGACAACGTATCGCCTGTGCGGATGCGGTAGCGCACGTACTCAGCCTCTTCGACCTGGCTCACCGTCGCACTCACTGCAAGAGCCGTAGAGCTGTTTTCCATAGCTGCTAAAACCTGATCTCTGTTGAGAGACGTAGGAACTCGTATCATCACCTGTTGATCGTCGTATTTTGGCACAATGCCTTTTTTAAACGCTGGATTTAATCCCTGAAGCTCATCGTATGACATCCCAAGGTTTTGCGCCAAAGACATCAAGCTTACAGCTTTGGTAAATGTGATTTCTTGGTAGGAAAGCGGAGCCTGATACTCAACATCGTTAAAGCCGTATTTTTGTGGATGCTTGGCAATCATTCGTGCCGCTAAAAACTTTGGCACATAGTTAATAGTTTCTTTTGGTAACTTCTTTTTGCGCGCCAGTTCCCAAAAATCCCGAGTGTAGTGCTTCATGACTAAGTTTTTTACTTTGTTTTCGCCCACGTTGTACGAGGCAATGGCTAAATACCAAGAGCCGAACAAATGATACAAGGCTTTTAAATACTGAGCAGCGGCTTCGGTGGATTGCACAAAGTCGCTTCTCTCGTCGGTGTAGTAATCGATTTTTAGATCATAACGACGAGCTGTTCCGCGGATAAACTGCCAATAACCCGAGGCTCGCGCGTGACTGTAAGCCTTGGCATTGAAGCCCGACTCAATGAGAGCTAAATAAACCAGATCCTCTGGAAGGCCGTGCTTATTTAAAATCTCTTTCATTTTTGGAATATAGCGAGTGGAGCGCCCTAAATAACGCACCATATGGGGTCGGCCTCGGCCTTGAAAGTACTCAATCCACATATTGACGTTTTGATTAAAATCTTCGGGAAGCTTTTGCATGTCGCTCTCAGAATCAGAAAGATCCTCCGTGCGCTTCATGGTTTTTCCAACTTGAATGGGAGCTTCGTCCTCGGGACCGTGAGTCGCTACGGGGCCACCACCATCACTTTCTTCACCCTCTTCGTCACCACTGGCGATAGCCTCTGCGGGAAAAGGTTGACCATCTGGTGTAGCCGATTTGTGCGCACAGCTGATCAAAAATAACACCGCGAAAAGACAATAAAACTTGTTCATTCAACCTCCAAAACCACAACTTAGTTTACCTTAAGGAATTCAAAAATCGCAACCCTTGATTTCCCAGATCTCAGTACTAGACTTTTAGATCGGCCATCGATAACTCAATGGCTTTTAAAAGCAATTCATCGAGTTTTTTTATTTCGTCTGCCCAGCGATTTTCAGAAGCCACTTTTTGCATCAACTCTTCTGGACCAAAACCCAAGAGATAAAATTTTTCCAAAACTTTATTTAGATCTGTGCCCAAATGCCGACGCACACTGGGCGACGCTTTTTCGATGAGTTTATCAGTTTGTAAATGCGCGCCCCCGGCACCGGAAACCTGTCCCAGAACAAAGGCAGCTAAGTTTGTCGCTTCAACACCCAGCTCGCGCCATTTTTTTTGCGCGACGACCGCTAATAATTTTTTAAAACGTATTCGATAGAGCTCCTTCATTCCCAGCGGCTTTTGCCACCAACGCAAGGACCTTGCAGCGTAGCCAAGAAGGCCTAAAAAAGTCATACCATACACAGCACACCACAACAGCCAGTTTGGCGCGCTAGAAGCCGACACCGGTTGCCACTGAGTGAGAAGTTGTAAATTTTCTGCTGGCGCTTCGTCGCTTTGTTTTTGCAAGCGAGAGGATTGCAGCCCCTGCTGCCCCGAACCCGGCAGCACATTCAATTTAAATTCGGGAGTGGAAAGTGTTTCGTATTTTTGCGTTCCCGGATTGAACACTGCGGTTGTGATTGGCGGAATAACCAATTCGCCTTCTTGCCGGGGAATTAAAAAGATCTCGAAGGTTTTGTAGCTCATTCCATTTTTAAAAAATTTAGAGTCTTTTTTAATATCGTAAATCTCAACGTGGGTCGGAAGAGTTGGATTGGGCAGTTCAAATTGTTTTGCGTTTCCACGCCCCTCCACATGAATACGCAACGAAAACGGCTGATGGGCCACAACAGACGTGCTCTCCACCTGTGCCTTGATTTGGTACTCCCCCACAGCTCCCGAAAATGCCGCTGGCTTCCCGGCCTCTGGAAGCGGCTTTACAAGAATGGGAATCACCTGACTGGTTTTTGTAGAAGTGACGTTTTTTCCAAAACCCGAAACCACCGTCACTTTGGCTTTGTAACCATCCACAATAGCTTTGCCATCTTCGATGGGAAAAAGAGCATAGGAGGCCAAGAGGGCTTTGTTGTAGGGCTTGCCATTGAGCTCGGCCGGCTGAAAATTTAACAGCGTTGCAAGTTCGATGTCCTCTTTCCAAAAACCTTTCAGGTCGGGGTATTTAAGTGTATCGATTTCACGCACTCCGGCTTTTGTATATAAGTACCAGCTGGCAGTAATCTGTTCGCCCTCAAAGACTTCGGTTTTGTCCACTTCGCTCACGATAACAAAAGCATCTTTTTCGTCAAAATCAGGAACCGCTTGAAACCCTTGAATTCCACCGCCGCCAAAACGGCGTTGCAAAAGTTGATTAAAACGATCCTCCATTTTTTTCATATTTTCGAAGGGATCTGCGCCGAGCATTTGGTCTTCGTCCTCGCCAAAAAAATCAGGTCGCACAGCGCGCTTCGGTTTGCCTTTGCCCGCACCCGACGGAAACACCTGAATTTGCGCCACCGACGACGGATACTTTTGCCCACCCACATCAAGAGTCACGGCCGGCACCACAAGCTTCCCCGCCTGCGTCGCCGAGTACTGAAAGCTAAAAACCTGCGTCACAGTTCGCCGAAATTCCAACTCCCCCTGCGCATTCATCATCGCCCCCGCATTGGTGCGCTGAGCCTGGGACTGACCGCGAAACGTAGCGCCAGCAATGGTCGGCGGCGCCGGCGTCTCCACATTCACCATTTCATTAGAGGAAACCTCGATCTGCAACACAAAAATATCGCCTTGTTCAATCTCCCTGGGCTGAACCACCGTCTGCACATTGATCTTCGCCTCTGCAGCGATTGCTAGCGAACTAAAACCTACCGAAAGAAGAATGATATTGAAAAAGGCTTTCTTTAAAATATTCCTAAAAGCCTCGGACAGTCCTCGCCCCTGCGGGTCTGCGGAACTCGTTTTTAGAAATATTTTAAAGAAAGCCTTTTTCAACATCATTCAACCTCACATAAGTATTGATCGTTACCATTTGCGCAGAAAGAAAATCCTAACTGTGTGGAAAAATAATTCCACCGCGCAAAATAAAAATCCACGCTGCTAGCAAAAAGCACCGCGTGGTGTGCAAAAAAAGCCACAGAGTTAAAAAAAGAAAGCCACAGAGCGGGCAGTATGAAGTTTATAATGGAGAAAATAAAAACATTTTTAAAAACGAGTTCCGCAGGACCGAAGGGACGAGGACTGTCCGAGGCTTTTAAAGATGTTTTTATTTTCTCCATTATAAACTTCATGCTCTCCTCACCATTGTTTGTCCTTCGGCTCAGCTTTTTCCCCTTTGCGTTGGACTTTGGCTCTGATGCCTTGCTCTTGCTGTTTGAGCTCTTCCATAATACGTCTTAAATCTTCGTTGGACATTTGCGATTGATCGAATTCTTTACCCTTAGGTTTTTCGTTGGTGCGATCGCCGTCGGATGGTTTTTGCTCTTCGTTTTTATCGCCCTCGCCTTCGTCTTTTTTATCTTGTTCACCTTTTCCATCATCTTTTTGATCTTTGCTCTTGTCTTTTCCGTCGCCTTTGCCGCCGCCGCCTGAGGTGAACATCATTTCGATGTTGGTTTTGATTTCTTTGGAGTCTGGAATTAGTTCTAGGGCTTGCTGATAGGCTTCCAGGGCTTCGTCGATTTTTTGTGTTCCCTGATAGTGCACTCCCAAATTATACAAAAGCGCAAATTTCACCTTGAGCCACTTCTGTTGCGCCTCCGGCGTTAGTTGCGCCTTCGGCGTTAGCTGCTCTTCGGGTGGAAGCGTTTTTGCCAGGCGTGCGTTCACGTCTTTTAAAAGTTGTTTGTAGAGTTTTTCGGCTTTTTCAACTTCGCCCAGGGCCTGTAACGAGCTACCCACGTTGAACTGCACCGTGGGTTCGTAGGGATCTAAAATCAGGGTTTCTAAAAATAGCTCGTAGGCTTCGAGTTTTTTTTCAACGCCGAACACGCGCACCGCTTTGTTGTTTTGATAAATAAGATCTATACCTTGCGCCCACGACGATGACACCAAACACAGACTCAAAGCAAAAACGAACAACTGCCTCATACTGGAAACCGCCCTTTCCAAACTGCAGAAACCTTTTTGCGATTTCCGAGGGCAAGCTCGATCAACGCCAGCAAAAATGCGATCCCGAGAAAAATCTGAAAGTGCTCTTGAAAACTCGTGGCTGTTAGGGTGTCGAACTCTGATTTTTCCAAAAGATCAATGTCCTCTTTAAGGGATTTCATTTGATCACCGCCAAAGGTGACATGATAAAAACTTCCCTGGCCAATTTGCGATAACGTTCGTAAAAATTCGCCATTCACTTTCGAAACCACGGGCTGTCCTGATTTATCTTTCAGATAATCCCTCAGCTGACCGTTGGGATCGCGCAGCGGCACCTTGCCACCGGCCTCGGTTCCAAAAGCCATGGTAAATAAGCGAATGCCTTGGCCAGCCAATTCTTTCGCAGTGGTTTCGGCAGATTTTTCGTGATCCTCACCGTCCGAAATAACAATCACCACTTTGGTCACTCGCGAGGCCTCTCCAGCCTCAACGCCACCGCGCACGAAAGCTTCCTTGGCCTCATTCAATGCGCGACCGATTTCGGTTCCTTGGGTTTCCACCGAGTCTGGAGACAGTCCTTCGACAAACATTTTTAATGCCGTTTTATCTGCCGTGAGTGGCGACAACAACACCGACGACCCTGCAAAGGCAATCAGCCCCACTTTGTCGCCGCTCAAACTATCGAGCAAATTCATAATTTCTTTTTTTGCGTGCTCTAACCGACTCGGGCGAACATCTTCGGCCAGCATGCTGCGCGAAACGTCCACAAGTACCATCAGCTCCACGCCTTCACTTTTTACTTCTGTTTGTCCTTTGGCCGATTGGGGTCGAGCTAGGGCGATCACCATAAAAGCCAGCGCTACACAAAAGAATATAATTTTCCAAGTAGCCTTCCCAACGGAGTAATTTTGTACGAGGTACGGAACCACGCGCGCGCCAAAAGTTCGTTGAGTGATTCGTTTCCAACGAGACACATAAAATAAAAATACCGCAAAAAATAGAGGACAGAGGCCTAGCAAAAATAAATACTCGATCGATTCAAATCTCCACATCAGATTCCCCTCCTAAAAATGGTCATCTGAAGAATTCCGCCCAGCACGTACAAAATAACGGCCCAAAATAAAAAGTTTTGAAAAAGCTCTTGGTATTTTACAAAACGATCCACATCGATTTTGGTTTTTTCCAAGCGATCAATTTCGCTAAAAACATTTTCCAAGGTTTTCGTGTCTGTGGCGCGAAAAAACTTTCCACCGGTTTCTTCGGCCATCTGCGTGAGCAAATCCACATTCACCGAACTGTGAATGGGTTGATAGCGCTTTACCTGGCGGCCAAAAATATCCTGAGAGTAAATAGGCAACTGAGCATCGCCATCAATACCCGCTCCGATGGTATAAATGCGAATGCCATATCCCTTGGCAATTCGTAAAGCTGTGAGGGGATCGATGAGGCCCGTATTGTTTTCGCCGTCTGTTAAAAGCACAATCACTTTGCTTTTGGCGTCGGAATCTTTGATGCGCGAGCACGCATTGGCAAGGGCCACACCGATGGCCGTTCCCATTTTAATGTTTCGAGTGGTCTTGATTTCGGCAACATTATCTAACAACAACGGATAATCCAGAGTCAACGGAATGCGCACATACGCTTCGCCCGAAAACACCACAACGCCAATTCGATCAGACACACGTTTTTTAATAAACTCTTGGATCGTTTGTTTTGAAGACTCCAAACGGTTGGTGGGCTTCATGTCTTCGATCAGCATGCTCTCCGAAATATCCAGCGTGATCATGATGTCGATGCCTTCGACATTGCGTTTTACTTTTTCGTCGGCTTTCTGCGGTCGAGCTAGAGCCATGATCAAAAAAATCAACGCCACCGATTTTATCGCTGTGGGCAGCCACTTCAGTTTCACTCTCCACGTCGAACTTAAATCGCGCAACGACGAAAAAGAACTGTAACGTACAAAACCCCAAAGTTCGGCCCGCTGCCACCATGTCCAACCAAGAACCACGGCGAGAGCGAGGAGAGAAATAAATGCCCATGAGGAGTTCCAAACAATCATGGATTCACCGCCGAGCGACTGGAGGATGAAACCATTGATTTCGCCTTCCACATGGAGTCCACCGCCAGCCAACACAATTGAGTGAGCTGCTCACAATCTTGAGGTTTCAGCTCGTGGACGTGGGCTTGGGCGCGCTCTAATTCTTTAAAGGCTTTTAAAAAGGGAGTTTTAAAATGTTCGTAGGCATTTTTATCTTTTTTACGAACATGTTGAGCAATGCGCGCCGTGGACCAGCTTAATGCCGGAACAGTATACTCCCGCAGCACGTACATGCGATACACTTCGTTGAGTTTTTCCAAATACTGCTGAGTTTGCGACTCACTCCAATCAGTTCTTTGCGAAAACACCACGCCGCGTTTGAGTAAGCGAAGATCTTTACTAAACTGATGGTACGAACCCATGGGGCTTTGGAACTTGCGAATATTTTTTTCGAGATTTCTCCGCTGTACAGTTCTGCGCACAAAGATGGCTCCCCAGCCAATAAAAACAGCGACCATCAAGAGGACTGCAAAAAAAATCCAATAGGGCCAATTCATGGACATGGGCTGAATGGGTCCGAAGGGGGATTGCGGCGGTTTTTGCGGATCGATCACTGACTGTCGACGAATTTCTAGGGGCTGCGAAATAAAACCGCCATCTTTTGCGTCGCTCATGTGAATAAATGGATGTTTTACCGTTTGTGCGGCGTAACTTGTGGCGAGAAACTGTAGTTCGTTTTCGGTTTTTTTAAGCGTTTTCAGATAAACAAGAGAGTACTTCACTTGTTCGGGGTTTATTATTTTTAATGGCTCCTCTAAAGTGAGGCCAGCTCCTGAGCAGTTGATCCGAAACACTTCGCCCACGGTAAAACCCTTGGAATCTTTGGGTTGAGTTTCCACAGTGCAATCCCATTTGGGCTTTTGTGGAATCTCCACTGGAATTTCGACCATCTCTCCGGGTTGGGCCATTAAAAAATCCTCTTGCGAAAATAATTTAAAAGCGGATCCACGTAATTTTCATCGTTGGGAATATCAATGCGGTCAATCTGCGCTTTACGAAATTCGGCATCGCGAAATTCTTTGTTTCGTTTAAACTGATCATAAACCAGCTTGCGGAAACTTTCGGAACCCGTATCCAGCGTGATCACTTCCTCAGTTTCAGGATCAAAGTAATCAATCAACCCGAGATTGGGCAACGTTGCTTCGGCAGGATCCGACACCACCACCGAAATAAGCTCGTGCTTGCGCGATAATCTCTTGAGGATCTGTCCAAAGGGTTCGTCGGACATAAAATCGCTCATCAAAAAAATGGTGGCGCGTTTTTTTAAAATCCCCGACAGATAATCCACCGCTTCGGAAATTTTTGTATGTTGCGTTTTTGGCTGATAAAAATACAGATCACGCAGCAAACGCTGAATATGCCCCCGACCTTTTTTTGGTGGCACAAAATGCTCCACCTGATCCGAAAACAGCAGCAGGCCAACGTTATCGTTATTTTTGGCGGCAGCAAAACCCAACAGCGCTGCAAGATTTGTGATCACTTCGCCTTTTAAAAAGTTTTGCGAGCCAAAACCCATTGAGCCGCTCACATCCACGGCTAAAATCAATGTGAGTTCCCGTTCCTCTTCGTATTTTTTGATATAGGTTTTACCGGTGCGCGCGGTGAGATTCCACGAAATGGCACGGACATCATCGCCCGGCACGTATTCGCGAAAGTCAGAGAAGGTCATCCCCTGGCCTTTAAAAGCAGACTGATACTGCCCCGCGAACGTGGAGTTCACAAGCTTGCGCGTATTGAGCTCAAGCAGTTTTACTTTTTTAACTATATCAGCCGGTATGGACAACTTACGGAACCTCAATTTGATTGAGAAGATCCTTAATAACCTGATCGCTCTTGATATCTTCGGCTTCGGCTTCAAAAGTTAAAATCAAACGGTGACGAAGCACATTGTAAGCCACAGCTTTCACATCGTCGGCCGTAACGAAAGCGCGTTTTTGCAAAAACGCATGGGCTTTCGCGGCTCGCACCAAACTGATCGTGGCGCGCGGCGAACCACCCACTTGAATCAAATCTTCTAACTGCCCAACGCCGTACTCAGCCGGCTGGCGCGTGGCCATGACTAAATCCACAATGTAGGTTTGAATTTTTTTATCCACGTAAATTTGATCGACAATAGAACGCGCTTTTAAAAGCTCTTCTTTGCTGATCACTTGGCTCACATTGGGTTGATTGTCGGTTCCCATGCGATTCATGATTTCCATTTCATCGCCCTTATTTGGATAGTTCACAATTATTTTAAACATAAAACGATCCATCTGGGCTTCTGGCAACGGATAGGTTCCCTCTTGCTCGAGCGGGTTCTGTGTAGCGAGAACAAGAAAGGGATTTTCCAGCTTGTAAGTTTTGTCGCCAATGGTGACTTGTTTTTCGGCCATGCACTCAAGTAACGCACTTTGCACCTTGGCGGGCGCACGGTTGATTTCGTCGGCCAAAAGAATATTGGTAAAAATCGGGCCGGTCTTGGGAGAAAACTCCCCCGTCTTTGGATTAAAGATCATGGTCCCAATCAAATCCGAAGGTAAAAGATCGGGCGTAAACTGCACGCGCTGAAAGTGCAAAGAGATAGCCCGCGACACCGACGAAATGGTGAGCGTCTTTGCCAAACCCGGCACACCCTCCAACAGCACGTGTCCACCGGTGAGAAGACCCATGAGGATACCCTCAATCATTTCTTTTTGGCCCACCACCACTTTGCCGACTTCGGAAAACATTCTGTCGACAAACACACTTTCTTTTTGAATCGCAGCGTTGAGTAAAGATACATCGTTCATCGTCATCTCCTTGACTAGTGGTTATATATTTTTGAACTGGGTCCCCTGAGATGCAATCATTTTGGCCTTATACCGCCTTGCAGAATAACCCTTAAAGGCTTGCTTTCATTTTATATTTTTCTATTGTCTTTCTATGGTTAATCCAGAAAAAAATCCTCCGTGGAGCGTTTTTGCCACTCAGTGGCTCTGGGCCTGGATTTTAGGCTCGCAGTTTTTGTTCTTCTTGCTCCTCAAAGGTTTTGTGGGCTCCGCTGCCTATTTTTTACTCGGCCCCCTGATTGTTTATAATTTAGGAATCTATTTTTTTCCGTACCTTTACTTTTTTTACCGACCGGTGAAGACCGTGCATAATCGTTTTGCCTTGCAGTGGAAAAAGAATCTGGAAACGACGTTTGGACCTGAAGTTACTATGCACTTGCAGGTCCTCCCTGAGGGCCAAGCCCCGCTTTGGATCCTCACCCATGGCTCTACAGTGTGGCTGACAGTTTCGGAAAGCTTTATCTCGCGCTTCTCCCCCGAGGAGCTGACGTTGATCGAAACCCAAATTTTTCAGCTTTGGAAAAATGGCCACCTGTGGCGCTCCACCACCTGGACCGCGCTGCAAAGCACCCTTCCCCTGTGGCTGGCGCGCAATCCTCGCGGCACCGAACTGATGTTCGCATTGCCATCGCAAGCACAAGCACTGGACGTCGTTCGTCATTCAGAATGGTTACAGTTATGTTTTAAAGTTTTTCACTGGATGAGCCATCAAAAGTACAACTCCTCGCCGGCCATCAGCCCCAGCCTTTTATTTCCGGTGTTGACCAATTACAGCGAAAAAAGTTATTTCTCCCTTTATCAGTATTTACAGAATGAACTTATCACCTCTCTTAAAGAAGGAGACACCCTCTATGAGCCAACAAAAAGTGGAAGCTTCGTTTTCAACTCTGATCCTTTCCATCGGCTCGACGGCAGCAATGGGCCTGGGGTTGGCCCCACATCCTCAGACTGGCAAAACCGAAACTGATTTAACTATGGCGCGCTTTAACATCGACCTGCTCGAAGTGCTGCAAACAAAAACCAAAAACAATCTACTTAAAGAAGAAGGTGATTTTTTAAACAATCTCATCGCCGATCTTCGCCTGAAGTACGTGGAACTGGCAAAATCCAAGTAGCCACCGGGGATTCTGTCCCCCTCAATAAAATCCATCAACTTTGTATAAGTTTTAAGCATGTCTCGTTTTGAGACGAGCTGAATGGCGATTTCACACATTTACCCTCATCATGCCAATATCTCCTAAAGTCTGGCTCACATCTGGCCGTTAAGCTAGGTACTGATCTACATTTGAGAACAACAGTAGATAACAACATTGGAGAGCACGATGGAAATCACCGAAGTGAAAGTCTACCCAGTTAACGAAGAACGCCTTAAGGCCTACGCCACCATCACAATTGATAATTGTTTTGTGATTCGCGACCTCAAAGTCATCCTCGGACACGAAGGTTTGTTTGTGGCCATGCCCAGCAAGAAGCGCAAAGATGGGCAGTTTCGAGATATCGCCCACCCTCTTAACCAAGAGACTCGTGAGAAGATCGAAAACATGGTTTTTGATGCTTACAAAAAAGAAGTGGAGTCCATGGGGCAATCGGTGGACGAAATTAACAAGCGCTTAGGGTAAATTTTTCAGATTAATATCGCCGTTTTTTTTACTCTTGTAGGGCCCACAAAAGCGTGGTTTTTGTTGAGCTTCTTACGGGGGGAATTCTTTTGCTTTTAGTTTTTTTGCTCATCTTTAACTGCGTTTACGCAGGACCAGATTTACATTCTGACGAACAAGTAATGCCAACAGAAGGAATCTCACACTGGCTCAAAAATCCCCATCCCGTTTTACATAACTATCAATCCACACCGCAGCTTCCCACATTGGTGGATGTGCTCATCATAGGCTCGGGCCTCGGAGGCCTTGGCGCCGCCGAACAGCTCTCAAGCCAAGCCAATAAATTAAAAATCGCCGTGGTGGATTCCCGCGGCTTGGCCGAAGGCGCCACTGGCCATAACGGCGGAAATTTTCAGCCCATGCCCGAAAATTTTATTGATAAGTACGAAGGTTTGCTTGAGGAGAGATATAAGCGCAGTAAAGAAAATTATCCTTCGCTCAGCGAAAAAGAATTGCGACAAATGGCGGAAGCCCAGGCAATGACGCTTTTGATGTTCGGCAGCGAAAACGGCAAGCTTTTTAAATCCATCGTCGCAAACCACAATCTAGATCCCGATATTTCAGATGCAGGCTGGATGCGGCTTGCAAACTCCAAGCAAGAAGAGTTGGATTTTGTCGAAGACGTGGATCGTGCGAAAAAAGTTGGCATTCATATGGAACTTTGGTCGGCCGCAAAAATCACACGCCTCACGGGCATACAAACCGAGTTTGGCGGTCGCTTTACGCCCGGTTACGGAAATTACCATCCCTATAAATTTGCGACCCAACTTTTTGAGCAGTTACTCAAAAAAGGTGTTCTGCTTTACACGCAAACTCGCGTAACAAAAATCGACTGGAACACTCCGTTGAACAAACCCGTTCTTGTGCAAACAGAGCGCGGTCCGATTTTGGCTAAAAAAGTAATTGTGGCCACAGATGCCTATACTTCAAAAATGATTCCCGAGATGAAAGACCTTGTTTTTCCCTTTCAAAGCCAAGTTGTCACCTACGACGGTGTGTCGGCCAAAGAAGTACCGCTCATCAAAACCGGTTGGACGTTGACCGAACGCGATGGCGATTTGTACGGAAACCCACCAAAGGCCACAAAGTACGTAGATGCCGATGGCGTTGAACGAGCCATGTATCTTGTGGGCGGTGGACCAGATCGTTTGGTGGATGATGCCGACGCTCCTCCACTCTCAAAAGAGATGTTCGATGTGATTGTGGCGCAAACTGCGTTTCGCTTTCCAGGCTTAAAAAGTTGGTTGGTCTCTAGCACGTGGACCGGCGTGTTTGGTTTTACGCCCCTTCGTATGCCGTTTTTAAGTTACGTCACTCACAACAAGGTCTACGATCCCCGCGTGATTATGACCGTGGGCTCGCAAGGATATGGCGGCGGAATGTCTCTTTTCGGTGGCAACCTTGCAGGTCAACTTGCCCTGTTGTCGCCGACGGAAGGAGAGGCACTCCTCAGGAGGCACGATCCGCACCGCTTCTTCGAGCTTCCCCCGCTAGAAAGCACCAACAAGGCACTTGCCTGTAGTTCGCTCTTTTAATCATTGCGTTATTAGATTAATTTGTACGCATCTTTCGAGAACTTCTTGATTTTAATCGGGTTATTATCTAACTTTTGGATTCCAATAATTTGTTGGGGTATCGCCAAGTTGGTAAGGCAATAGATTTTGATTCTATCATTCCCAGGTTCGAGTCCTGGTACCCCATCCAATTTTCCTTCTAAAAAAATAAGCACTAAAAAATGTAAAGTAAAGTCAGGCACCTGCCTGATTTGATTTGAGAAAAAGAAATCGAAGCGTATTTCACAAAATTTCGGTTTATTTCATCATGTGGTGACCAAATGGTGACCCGTTGGTGACCTGAAAAAGCGAAGACTCTAGTACATTCCACTCTAACACTATCCCTTCAAACCCTAAGAAGCGCGAGGGCTGTACCTATATATGCTCCCTCTGGAGCTTAAGGTCTCCCCAACCCGTTTCTAGAAACTTTCCCACAAACACAGAAACTAACCCTAGGAGGTTCTATGATACCCAATTCACTCATCAAAGCCGCAGTTACTATTGTGCTTATGGTCGCAGCAGCAGGTCAGCTACCAAGATTCGTTCAGGCTATGCGTGTTGCTCAGTACAAGGTTATAAAAGAGTCGCAAGCCTCGAAATGGGGTAAACCCATGCTTTTACCTGTTAAGAAGTAAAAGTTTAAATTTGTAGGCCCATGCTTCATATATTGGGCCTACCCCTTAGAAATTTGATTTTCTTTTCTTAAAATAGGCAACCTCTTCGTGTTAGCTCCAAGTAAGATACAATCAGTAACATTAAAATAGTCATAGACACCAAAGGGAACCGATCTGCACAATTATCTTATGAGCCTAAAAATATGTGATTATTGTTATAGTCAGGAAATATCGAAGTGGAAGGGATGGCCACATAAAGATCCTTTACCCAAAACGACAGCGCTATTTGAAAGTAGCTGCCCAGCTTGTAAAAACTCAAAAGTCTTTCAATTTAAGGGTTATTATTGGGAGAATATTCATAGCGAATTTTCTACTGGATTACCTGACTATTGGTTGATACGGAACAAGAGCGAACATGATAGACTTCGTTTACACAAAAACTGGGGTCAGCCTTTTCTCGATCTAGTTGAATGCAAAAAATGTGGGAAAGTTGCTTTTACGAGCGAGCACATGAACGAAACAAAAACCTACTGTGTTTCTGGCTGCAAATAATTAGCAATGTTTAGATATTTCACAAACCTCAGTACTATAGCGGAAGATTAGTAAATGGCCTACATAGTGTATCAACTTGATACACTCTACTGCGATTTAATCAGCTCTAGCCTACAAG
>JANOYW010000025.1:0-64458 GCA_031429075.1 Bdellovibrionales bacterium
ATTATCTATCACGAGTTTTCCCATGCGGGGGATTACATTCGCGACCAAAATTATTTTTTAGATATGGCCAGCATGGCTAGCAAACAGTGGAAGAATGATGCGGAACAGAGCGCCGTGGTTCAGCAGAATGATTTTGTAAGAGCAGTGAATGCACAGAAGGGGACAAGCTTTGTTTCTCGCTTGTCCTACGGAAAACACCAGCTGTACAGGACAGCTGGGTTGTATTCCATTGAAAGGCTTGTTGAGCCTTCGAACTAAATTTATTTTTTAACTGGATTTGTCGTTGGGGCCTTTACTGTGGTTTTTGCATCAGAAGATGTTCCGGTTGCAACTGCCTTTTTCTCAATCTCTTCATCTAAAAAGTTCACGTCATCTTCGTCCACAACTAAAGTATCCGCTTCTTTTAAAAACTCAGCCTGAAGATCTTCTAACGTGATTTCTTCTTCGCCGGTTGGACTCACAGTGGGGCTCACCGTGGGAGCTGCATAAACTTGAAAACCCAACAATAAACTCACTAGCATAACAACTTTTTTCATATCGTATCCTTGTTTGTGTTAATAAGGCCTTGGTGCCCAGAAAATCATCATATGGCGAATGTCCACTGGGCTCAAGATTTTTCTGTGACACCTCCGTGGACTTACGCTTTAATAATGCCATGGGGCAAAAATTAAAAGTTGCAGTTTTATTTGGCGGTGAATCGGGCGAGCACGAAGTGAGCATTGTTTCTGCCACTTCGGTCTATAAAGCATTAGATAAGAGCAAGTACGAGGTCCATCTGATCGGCATCGATAAATCGGGGCGCTGGTTGGTGCCGCAGGATTCTCAGCTTCTAGCCAACAGCCGCAATCCCCGTCTCATCCAATTAAATCAAGAGCCAAACACCATGGTGCTCGCTCCCTACCAGTCAGAAAAAACTTCTTACGATGTCATTGTTCCTATCCTTCACGGCACAAATGGGGAGGACGGCACGATCCAGGGATTGCTTGAACTCACAAAAATTCCCTACGTCGGTTCGGGCGTATTGGGCTCTGCTGTGGGCATGGACAAGGATGTCTGCAAACGTTTGCTCTCTCATGCGGGCATACCGGTTGTTCCCTCTGTCACTCTTCGAAAACACACGTACGATCCAAATCCTGAAAAGTGGATTGATCACTGCATCCAAACTCTAGGATTGCCTTTCTTTGTAAAGCCCGCAAATTCCGGGTCTTCCGTGGGAGTGCATAAAATAAAAACAAAAGCCGAAGCCAAGGAAAAATTAGCCGACGCTTTTAGTTTTGATTCTAAAGTTCTCGCCGAAAAAGCCATTGCCGCCCGAGAGCTTGAGTGCTCTGTTCTTGGCAACCACACTCCAAAAGCCAGTATCATCGGCGAAATTATCCCGCGCCATGAGTTCTACAGTTACGAATCAAAATACATCGACGAAAACGGTGCTGATTTAAAAATTCCTGCCGAGGGGCTTGGACCAACCGTTGTAGAACGTCTGCAAAAGATGGCTACCGACGCCTTTGTTTGCTTAGAGCTTCGCGGAATGGCACGCGTTGATTTTTTCCTGGATAAAAATGATGGAAAAATTTATCTCAACGAAGTGAACACCATTCCAGGGTTTACTAGCATAAGCATGTACCCAAAAATGTGGGAGGCCACTGGTTTGGCTTATCCAAAACTTTTGGATGAGCTCATTCAACTGGCCATTGATAGCAAAAAAGAAAAACTCAGTTTAAAAACAGACTATCAAAAATAGAGTTCAAAGTTTGTCTTTGATAGCTTTAAGAACCCATAGAGGGCCAATCAGCAAAAATACAATATCTTGTAAGAACGATGGCTTTGCACCCTCAATTCTATGCCCTACAAACTGCCCTATCCACGCCAACATGAATATCGAACCACCGCCAAAAACTAGTGTTTCCGAGTTGAGCCCGTAGAAGCTAAACCAACTCAGCAACGCAATTATTAAACCGCAAACGGCCAAACGAGATCCAAGTTGTAGATAGAAAAATCCCCCAATAATCACTAATGCCAAGCTCAATGAAAATGGCAGATTTAGATATTCAGCTCGTGAAATTCCCTCTAAAAAAGCAAGGGTCGAATAAAATATCAAGGGCACACACCAATAATGAATTTTTTTATTTATGGGGTTTTGGTGGCTTACGGCGTAAATCGAAAACCACTGATCTAAAGTTCTCATCGCTTAATAGTAGCTTTTTAAAAATAATATTTATACTTTTTTTGTCGCACCGTCGACGCAGGCATTCGCGATTGCAAGGGTTCACACAGTGAATTGGTGGCGAGTGTCTCCTGGAGATCCTCAATTTTATACGCTGAAGCCACGGTACGGGCGTTCTCTATCTTTTGTTGGCCAATCATGGCACAAGCCAAAGTATAGGCAATTTTTTTAGAAAACTTGGGGTTGGTTTGTTTTTTGAGTGCTATTTGAGCGAATTCAACACCGACCTTATAGTCTCTGAAAGCCTCATCAGGGTGCAGCGTAAGCAGATTTGCAACATCGTAAGCCTGCCTCGCAGTGAGCGTTTTACGATCAAAGGCTTTGATGACAGCGCTGTTGAAACGTTCTGGGTGCATTGACATCCACATGATTATTGCATGAATGCGGTCGTTCTGCGTGAGTCGCATCTGCGAATAAGTCACACAAATTAATCCAACCAACAAAATAGCCCGCGGAAGCCATTGATGCTGTAAAAAATAAAAAACCGGATACGCAAGAATCAATGGTGATAGATAGAGCAAGCCCGTTAAGCCAAAGCTCAGGCAAAAAACGATGGTTACAATTCCAAAACCGAATGATATCCATAATTTTTTAGAGCTCGATAGCTTGTTCGCTTTAAAGTAAGCATCGTTTTTAAAAAAATTGAGCGCGTGTAGGATAAACGCCGAAAGAATAACTACAAATGCTACCGCTGCAAGACCGCGATTGATAACTGGCCGATAACTCACGTTAGCGATGTTTGAATAGGCAAACCACAAAACCAGAATTTGAATTAACAATTCTTGAATTTTTTGTCCACGGGTCATGTTGTGGTATCGGCAAAAAATCACCTCTACCTGAAGGGAATGTGGCGTAACTCGACTCGCCCAAAAGCGGGATTGATTCTGTTTTGCGACCTAAGTCAGCAATGTCTGCAACCACTGCCGCTGTTCGTCAGTCAGTTTTTCCTGCGGAGTCATCATGGAATTTTTAAGACCATTCTCTGTTTCACTCGCTTCGCTTAAGATAGCTTGCGGAAAGTTCAAAATGACTTTTGCAATTTCAAACGCCTTTAAATTATTCTTTTTCATTGTCTCCATCACCTCTTGCACAGTGACATGGGGAATATCATCCTTCCAGCAATCATAGTCAGTCACAAAACTGCATGGTAAAAAGGCGAGGCCTGCTTCACGGGCCAGGGCGTACTCGGGAAATGCCGTCATACCAATGATGTCTGCCCCCCACGCACGAAACAGATTGGACTCTGCTTTCGTTGAAAAATAAGGCCCCTCAACCACAATTGACACTTTATCAAAGTGACAGCTAAATTCAGTGTGAAATTGAGCTTGAGATGCAACTTTTTTTGTCTCTTCCAAAAGTTTTTGCGACACCGGAATGGCGAGCGAAGTATGCGATACCAAGCCCTCACCACTGAACGAAGAAATTCGATTTTTAGTAAAGTTAATATACTGAGTGGGCACAACCATATCGCCTGGCGGAAGATCATTGCGTAAACTTCCCACGGCAGAAAACGATAACAGCTGTCGTGCACCATGTTTTTTAAGAGCGTAAATATTCGCCCGATAATTCACCGTCGATGGCGTAAGGTCATGATGTAATCCATGACGCGGTAAAAACAAAACGTCTTGCCCGCCAATGATCCCTTTTTTAAGTCCTTCAGAACACATTCCAAAAGGTGTAGAGCGATCAAGATTTTCTAAGGCTTTAAATTGGTCAAATTTTTCAAACCCTGATCCGCCGATAATTGCCCACATAAACTCTCCTTAAAAAAATCTCTGTTTCAGACTACCATTTCTTAAGTCTTTGTTCGAAAAATACTCATCATCAATAATAATTCCCGTTACCAACTCAACAGGTGTCACATCAAACGCAGGATTGTAAACCGGAGATGTTTCGGGCGCCCATTGAACACTGCCAAAAGAACCCTCCACCCCGCGAACCTCAAACGGTTTACGTTCTTCGATGGGGATATCTTTTCCCGACAAGCAGTTTTTATCCACTGTGGTCGATGGGGCCACTACGTAAAATGGAATTTTATGAAAATGGCAAAGCACTGCCACCGAGTATGTTCCCACTTTGTTGGCAAAGTCGCCGTTCATGGCGATGCGATCGGTTCCGACAAAGGCTTTTTGAATTTTTCCTTGCGACATTAAATATCCAGCCATGTTATCGCAGATCAAGGTGTGCGGGATCTTCATTTGATCCAACTCCCACGTCGTCAATCGTCCACCTTGTAGTAACGGGCGAGTTTCGTCCACGTAAACGTGGATTTTCTTGTTTTGCTCCCACGCTTTGCTAATGGCTCCTAGAGCAGTGCCGATACCCACCGTGGCTAACCCACCCGTGTTGCAATGGGTAAGTACACCATCGCCGTCGGCGATTTTTTGACTGGCGCACAGACTCATCTCCTCACAAAGTCGCACATCTTCTGCAAACAACTGAAACGCCATGGAAACGATTTCCGTTTCAGGTACCTGAGTCATGCGATCGACAGCATTCATGAGGTTGATTGCGGTAGGGCGAGCGTCGCGCATTTTTTGCGCCATTGCTAAAAATGCAGTCCGTGTTGGTTTTGTGTTTTTAAACCAATCGGCTAAGGACAGAGCCGCCGCCACTCCAATGAGCGGCGCTCCTCGAACTTTCAATGTTTGAATCACCGAAATCATTTGCTCAGGGTCGCGAATCACTATCCAGGTTTTTTCGAGAGGCAACAGCTGCTGATCGAGGATCGACAAAATTCCATCTTGATATTTTAGCGCGCGCGAAGTTAAGTTGATCGTCGTCTGATTTGCATTGAGTGAGTTCACAACAGTCGGTCTCCCATTTTTTTGCGCATCTCGCGCAAAGCTGCGACTTCCTCTTCGGGAAGCGAGGTCAATTGTCCCAGGGACTTGGCCCGCATTAAAATATCTGCAGAATGTTCGATTCGTTCCATGCCACAATAGGCTTCGCGCAACGATTCACCCCAACAAATGGCGCCGTGACGACTTAAAATCATCGCCCGACAGTCTGGTAAATACGCATGCAGGTTTGTGCCCATTTCAATTCCACCAGGGCGTGCGTAGGGAACAATGGGAATTCTACCGGCTGCTAAAATCACTTCCGACAAACATTCCGACGGAAGCTCTTCCATTGCTGGATAGGCCACAGACCACGCAATGGCTGACGGCGGATGCGCATGCACCACCGCACGCGCTTGCGGACACTTGCGATAAACTTCGAGATGCATTTGCCGCTCCCCGGAGGGACGGCCTTTAATAATATTGTTTGCAAGATCAATCACCGCAATGTCGTCGGCTTCGATGAAAGCTTTTGGCACGCCTGAGGGAGTAATTAAAATTTCGCCATCCGATATGCGATAGCTCACATTGCCATCAGCGGCAGCGAGCATGTTTTTTTTATGTAAAAGGTTGCAGTAACGAACGATAGCTTCTTTAACAAGCTGAATTTGTTGTTCTTCATTTTTTTTCATCGTTGATTTCCATCGTTGATTTCAAAGGTGATTTCACAGGTAATTTCACAGGTAATTTCATAGCCGAGCCGTCTCCAAGGGGGGCGAAAACTTTTGGCCTTGGTAAATTTGCTGAGTATTTAAATAGTCGATCATCTTTTGATAGTTGGTCATTTTAAAGCGTGTCCATTCCGGGGCAATCAGCTCATCCTTACGGGAGGCTAAAGCCACCAAGCGATGGAGATAAATATCGGGCGACAGTTCTGCTAAAAATAAACCGACCATGGAACAGTACTCATCAAACTCCACGGGAGTGAATTCTTTTTTAAAAAACATTTCTTCTAGCGGGGTGTTTTTGAGAACATGCAGGTTGTGGAGTTTTACATTGTTGATCGGCAGCTCATTGCACAGGCGAGCTGACTCACGCACATCTTCCAAAGTTTCGCCGGGCCAACCAAACATCAAATGCACACCCAAATCCGCTTTTGGGCAGCGTTCGCGAATTCGCTTTATGGCTTTGATGGAGTGCTCGGCCGTGTGTCCACGACGCATCCACTCCAGTTGTTTATTGTCAAAACTCTGCACGCCGATTTCGATGGATACAAATGTCTTCTCGGAGGTTTCTTTCCAAAGATCTAAGAGAGCATCCGAAATACAATCGGGCCGCGTGCCCACCACAATCCCAACCACGTCGGGCTGTTGGATGGCCACCTCGAAAGCGTCTTTGATTTTTTGCAACTGCGTAAAGGTGCTGGTGTAGGCCTGAAAATAAACCACAAACTTTTGCGCATTAAAGCGCTCGGAAACCTTGGCTTTATGCATTTGGATTTGTTTTAGCAGTTCCTCTTTTTGGCTTTTGGGATAGGCAAACGAACCGTGCTCATCGCAAAAGATACAGGTCTTCATCCCTTTGATTCCGGCGCGGTTGGGGCAATCCTCGGCGATGGAAACTGGCACCTTAAAAACCTTTTGCCCAAACAACTTTTTGTAGTAGGTAGAAATAGGATTATATGGGAGCTGTTCGGTGCCAAAACGCATAGCATTAAGTAGCGAAAACAGACAGTTCTGGCAACTGATAAAGCTTGCAGATAGGTTAACTTATGACCTTTGAGTTCAAAAATCTGAGCACGGGAGACACCAGCCCCACCTTGAGCCTTCCCCCAACGTGGGAGCCCATGCATTCCCTCGAAGGTGCGTTTAGCGAAACTCAGTATATTTATCAACCCACCGTGGAGTTGGCCTTCACCCACTGCCCCTCCCCTGGATTTCTTTCCCTCGGGTTGGGGCTTGGCTACAACGAGGTTTTGATTGCCTGCGAATCTTTAGTGCAAAAAAAGCAACCTGTCTTGGTGAGAAGCTTCGAGCTGGTACCGGAGCTACGGGATTTTTTTAAAGCCTGGATTCAGCGAGACTCTTCACCCCTAAACCCCGTCTACGATCAGATCGCAAATTTGTACGCGCATAAGTATCAACTCTCCGAAACAGAAATTCTAGAGCAGTTGAAAAACTTTTTAGCGAAAGGAATTTTAAGCATTGAAGGGCCAATAAATTTACAAACAGATTTGTCTTTAACGAATGGAATTCTGTTCGATGCCTTTTGCGCGAAAACCAGCCCCGAGCTGTGGACCGCAGAATTTCTGCACAATTTTTTCAAACGCACAGCCGGCAGCCCGTGCTACATGTCCACCTACGCCTGCACCGGCGAACTCCGCCGATCTCTCACCGCCGCCGGCTTCACCGTCGAAAAGCGCAAAGGCTTCGCCTCCAAACGCGACTCCACCACCGCCAAAAAGTCCGAAAGGTGCGCCGATCTTTTCGGACCTTAGAAGGTTTCGATTTCGTGCATGACTTTTTCGAGGATAAAATAAGCCGCGATCACACCCACTGCAGCTAAAGTCGTATAGCTGATCGAGATTGAAGCTGTACTGATGTTTGCGCTAAACCACTGGTAAAATTCAGAGCGATACATAAAAAGGGATTTTAAAAACAGCTGATGGTAATTCCAAGCAAATACACACAGCGTACTAAAAGCAAAAGCCGGCACAAAATCTTTTAACCAAGCCCACGCTGGCTGTTGTGGAAGTTGCTCCATCACTTTTTGCGAAAAACCGTTGTCCTCAACGTCGTTATCCATCAGGAAATTTTCTAACATGGAGTCTAAATCATTTTTCATACAATCCTCATCACCTAATCTCAGGTCGACAAAAGAGTTTTGAGTTTTTCTTTAGCGCGCAGCGAATGGGTTTTTACTGTACCAAGTGGGATCCCCATCAACTCCGCCACTTCCGTTTGCGACAACCCATCCATGTAGGACAGCGTGAGAATCATTCTCTCCTGCGCATCCAATTTAAGCATACAGCGGGCCATATCCATCTTCAAGTCCTGGCCAGTTTCGGCGCTTGCTTCCAACTGTTCGGGAAGATCGGTAAACGCCTCGCTTCGTCGAAGGTGTTCGTAAAACACATTTTTAGCAATCGCAAACAGCCAGGTTATAAATTGCGACTGCCCTTGGTAACTTTGCATTCCGCGGTAAGCTTTTAAAAACGTTTCCTGAGACAAATCATCGGCTAGCATTTCGTCTCCCCCGCACATCTTGCGAAAAAAACTTCGCAGGCGAGACTGATGTTTTTGCACAAGAGCTTTAAAGGCTTGCCGATCATCATCCATGAGGACTTGAGCTATCAGCTCTGCATCTGTCGACATACTACACCCGTCTGTTTAATTTATTAAGGTGTCTTAATTTCGGGTGTTGTCGCGGCAGTGGTGTCCGTTGCTTTTTGTTTCTGCATCATTTGCGATGTGTAAATATGAAAGGCACCCATCATGATGAATAAAAATCCAATGGCGTAAGCAATATTTCCGTTAGAGATCAGTGTCATCATTCCGGCGATACCGATTCCCCAAAAAATATACTTCACACCCTGCATGGTATTTGCGTCGTAGGGAGTTTGACCTGCCAAAGGTGTTTTCCCGCCACCCACTGTGGCGTTCATGTTTGCCAACAGTTCCGGGGGAATTGGTTGTCCACTTTGCGCCAAAGCTTTGATGGTTTCTAAATAATCGCGACGAGTGCGTGACTTTGCATAAACAAAATATCCCGCAAAACCAAAGGCACTTAAAAAGAGAACAATGGGAACCAGCACATCTTCTAAAATATTTGCCCATTCGTTGGTTTTATTGAGATTTTTAAGACTCGAAACAACAGCGGCTACGTCGTCGCCGGCTTCATCCTCATCATTGCCTTTTTTAAAATTGCTGATCTGGATACCCGATTTATCAATTCGTACGGTTCCTTTTTTGTCGTTTATCTTAAAAGTAAACTCGTTATCGTCCACCACGTTGTCATTGACCTTAGATTCTGTCGCAGCAGCAGAATCGCTAGTGGTTGAAGGCGTGGGCGTCGCTGAGCTAGTGCTTGCACCTGTTGCAGTTGTTTCAACAGCAACCGTCTGCACCTTGTCTTCGGCCAGTGCTGGCTTTGTCAACAAAAGCAGCACGAAATAAACATGCATAAAGGCCACAAATCCAAAACCCATAAAAGCAGTTACATTTTTAATCATTTGAGTCATTTTACCCCTCCAACAGAGTGTTTCTTTACCTGTTAGATGCAGGAAATACGAAAACGGATTTAAAAATCCGAAAAAATTGTAAATATTTTTAAACCCACCCAAAAAATGACGCAACTCTCAGAAAAGGTAAGCCAATCTGGAATTAGCGCCTATTTCGCCCAGGCTACGGACCGCATTTGCGAGTTAGGCTGCTTAAAATGGGAGCTTGTAACAACACTTCTTATGAATCTTCACTTCTTTAACATTCTCCAGGTTTTCATCTGGAATAAACACAAGATGCCAGATTTCCTTATTTTCTCCAGGAAAAGGCATGATTTTATACGCATAAATAGTGTCGCTGAAAAAATAGCTGTCTGGTTCTCCAAGCTCCTGGCGCACCAACTTCATCGGCTTCCCAACGTAGATATTTTTTTTAACCACGTCGACAGCCATCCACGCACGCTTGTTGTGGTCACCCGTTCGAAACAAATCTTTGTTCAATAATTTAAAACCCCATTTTTTTTCAGCTTCAGCTGGCTTCATAAATTCCGCTTGAAAGAAAGTATCTGCAAGGCAGAACACTGAAAAGAGGATAAAAAATAAACTACCAATCACTAAAGCGATTTTTTTCATTTCGGTACCTCGGGAATTTTCAATCCAGGATTTAAAACTCTTAGATTTTTTGATCTTAGGGAATCAAGTGCGGATTTTTCTAGATTTTCGATGCTCCATTTTTTATTCGAAATTAGCATTTGTGCTGAGGAGCCACCAATATTGTTATTGAACTGATCCATTTCACGTTCAGAATCAAGTTGTAAGGGGTTTGCTTCATGAGCATTTAGAAACTCTTTTGCTTTTTCCGGCCCCAGTTCTTTGGTTAGTAATCCCGCCCAGATAAAATGTCTAAAAGCATCTGCTTCATCATTGAGTCCTTGCTCTGGGAAATTCCGGTTCGAGGACCACTCCGCCCGAGTTTTTTGAATAAAGGCGGTCAAAGCATCTTCGGGACTCTTTTCTATAAGCTTTCTTTCTGCCGGTGTTAATCCAGGGTAATAGATGATTTTTCCGAGAATACTTTTACTCATCTTAGGTTTACAGAGCAACTCGCACTGGTCAGGACAGATAAATGTTCCCATGTCTGTAGAAAGAATCGCGCAATCAAGTTCGCAATCTTTACCAAGCTTCACCTTGCCAGCTTTGAACCAGTTAATACAGTCCGCGTCGGGTTGGGTGCAGTGAGCCGAAAAGCTGAAAATAAAAAACACAGCATAAATAATTATGACCATTAATGGGCTGGACATTTTCATGAAGCGACTTCAATTTTCACTTCTGCCCCTGGATAAAGAGCTGCAAGAAACTTGACGAGTCTGTCAATCGTGAACTCATCAATATTGTAATGAAGAATTTTACTTATAATTGCTTCATCGGTGCCAATTTTTTTTGCCAAAGATTTTTGCGTAATTTTAGTGTTGTTCTTGAAAATAACAAACTGTTCGCAAATATGATATTTCACCTTATCTACTGGCGAAGCATCCTTTGGTAGCGGTCTTGAGCCCGGACCAGACTCAAGCTTTTTTCTAACGGTATCCAATTGTTTTTTCGACGGCCATTTTGTCATAAGTTGGTACCTTTATTTGACCTTGAGAGAAAGAGTCAACTCAAACTCGGCCACGATCTCTCCACGAACCACGGCACGGGCTTTAATGGGTTTATGGGCGCGTTCGCCTGTGCGCAGCACTTCGTCGATCAAATCTTGGACGGCTTTGCCCTCTTCACAAATAAAAAGAGCATCCCCCTCGGCACGTTTTAAAAACTGTGCTTTAAAATCTTTAAAAATAAAACCGACGTTTTTTTTGCTCTTCGAAATTTTATCTACAGCATGCATTCCAACACAGGTGTCGGCGCCGATGGCCATGGCTCCAAAATACATACTGCCCACATGGTTTTTTACAATTTTACGAAAAGGGATGAGCACTTCGCAAACGTCCTCATCCAAACGCACGATGCGCGGTGAGCACAGGAACAGAAGCGGCACTTTGGTCAGCCCAAAGCCACGCATCAGCCAGGTTTTTTTGGTGGTGTCCGAAATAAAACTCGTGATTCCCTTTAACATCAAAGGCAGAATAAAAAACTATGAGCAGCAAAGCAAGCCCCATAAAAACACGCATCACCGAGTTATTTAACATCGACTTCCCCATCATCGCCGCACCGATGTTTTTGGTGAGCGATACCAAAATGGTCACGGCCGCGAGTAACGCTGGCGGCATCGGAACCTTTCCCGCGCTCAACTTTAGACCCATCGAAAGTTACCGCCAAGCCATTCGCGATATCAAAGCGCAAACCAACAAGCCCTTTGGAATTAATATTATCGTGCAGAAGAAAAATAAAATTCAAGAGGAGCATCTGCAAATTGCGCTGGAAGAAGGCGTTCCGCTGATCATCACCTCCTTAGGAAGCCCAAAGACCATCATCGAGCGCGCCCGCGGAACAAACACCAAAGTGTTTTGCGATGTGGTTGGGTTAACCCACGCAAAAAAGGTGGCAGATCTCGGAGCGGATGGACTCATTGCCGTGGGCAGCGGCGCCGGCGGCCACGCGGGCGAAACATCTCTCTTCGCCCTACTTCCCACCCTCAAAATGCATACAAATCTTCCGTTGATCGCCGCCGGCGCCATTGGCGATGGCAAAGGGCTGCTTGCGGCATTGGCCTTGGGCGCCGATGCCGTTTACATGGGAACTCGCATGATTGCCACACAAGAGTCGCCTGTGTCGCAAGACTACAAACAAGCCATTCTTCAAGCCAAAGCCGACGACATCATCAACACCGACCGCGTGGATGGATTTGACGGTAATTTTATTAAAACGCCGCTGCTTGAAACACTGCTTAAACCCAACCTCCTCGACAGCGTACTTAGTCAGAGCCCCAAAGTGAAGCGCTGGATCTCTCTTGCTCGGGCGACGCGTGTGATGTTTGGCGGCGAAAATCAAAAAGTTTCTTACAAAAATATTTATTCCGCCGGTCACGGCGTCGGTAGCATTGATGAACTCCTCACCATAGACGCAGTCATGCAAAAAACCATGCTGGAATATAGCGAACTGAAAAAGCTTTTGCCTTAATTGCAATCCAAGGTACATTTATAAAAATGCTCACGGAGTGAGTTCGCCCTCAGGGCTAAACAAGGAGTTTTATCATGAAAATAGGAATCTCAATTCTAACAATTTTACTATTTGGCCTCTCCGCAACTGCGCAGACACCCACTCACGAGCTCAAAGGGACAGTGACTGGTATTGCCACCAAAAATATGGACGGTTTGGTTGATTTTGCCCTGGTCATTCCTGGAATGACTCAGCAAGAAATGATTCACTTCAATCTCGGCAAAGTGATCAGCCCTGCCAACGACAGCCTGAAAGTTGCCTCATACACGGTGGAGCTTCCAAGCAATTTAAGTCTGCCTCCACAAACTGAAAAATATTTTATCTCCATCAATCTTAACAAACCCGAATTTCGCGCATATGTGGAAGGTGATGGAATTTACAATATGTATGCTCTGTACGGAAAATTTCCCCTCAACGAAATGGTCAAAGGCTTTCAAAATGACAAATCGCTTTTTGAACTCGTTGAACACTTTACTTTTTTAAGCGGCGCCGTAACCACTGTGCCAGTGAAGGGTGATGTAAGCGGTCTTGCACTTCCCATGGATGCATGGACCTTTGCAGGGACCTACTCTGTAAAAGCGCCAACCTATGCCAACACTAAAACGTTAATCTCTTTTTCATTGCTTAAAGAAAATGGTTACTTTTATCCTACCGACATCAAAAAAGTAGCGAGTGGAAAAACACAAAACCTCGTCACCCACGAGGGCTCTGAGCACTGGAACCTGGCTCTGATGATGAACGCCCCAAAACGCAGTTTTCGCGAAACCTTCGATGGAAATATTTTAAGCGGAATGTTTGGTTCCTATTCGTTAGAACGTGCGGTATCGCCACTGGCGCAAGTGAGTTATCATTTTACGCAAGCTGCGGCGGTGAATACACCTGAGTTTTTACCGATGATTTCAGCTCCGGTTTTTGACAAAGCAAAGTGGCAAGTGCAAACCACGCTGCCCGCAACCATCGCTAGCGTGACTCCCTACGCGACAACGTTGATTTTATCTGAAGTTACAGCTGGCGGCACTGAGACCTTTCCCATCGATTTCAAAAAGACACTGTGGAGCACTCAAGAAATGGGCTGGCAGCAAACATTCCAAATTCCCTTGGCTGCGCAAAGCCTGATTTTAGCCGGCAAAGAATACAGCTGGGATGTGATTTATTTAGGAGCCCCTCAGGCTGGATCCGACAGCCAAATTGATTGGAACAAAGTTTCCCACGTGACCCGCAACGTCCTTAAGTTTTAGCCGCAAGTTTTAGTTCGTACTCTTTTGTCAAACTTATGGCACTTATCTCAAGATGGATTCATTTATTTTCGAAATTGATCCATCTTGATACGGGCCCACTGTTTATCAGCTTCATTTCCCCTCGACGTCCGATAAGGAATCGAGGTGAATTTATGAAAAAAATGAATTTAAAGAAAATGTTTTTTACTTTTATGATTTTGGCGGTTTTGAGTCCCATTGCGTTTACCTATCAAAACTTCAGCCGTCTCGATATCGAAAAAGATTCCACTCTCGATGCAGATCTGAGCTCTGCTTTGCAGACATCGGACGAAGACCAACGGGCGCAGAAACTTGCAGCCACTGTCGAAACTTTTCAATCGACAAAAAAGAAAGCCAAACGGAAACCAACAGCAATTTATGATGGAAATACTCTGACTGATTCTCAGGAAACAATTGTGAGTGAATCATCTGTAGCGGAGTAGATATTCTCGCTCTTTAAAAAATGCAGGGACCCCATACAAGCAAAATGGGGCTCTGCGCAATTCGTGACCAAAAGGATAAGCTTGTACCACTCGAGCAATACTCTCTCGCCGCTTAAGAGCATTATGGAGATTCTAGCTGGTATGGCAGCGACTTGATTTGTTACTCGTTCAGCATATTCAAGTTCGTTTTATTTTGCGCCGTTGAAATTGGCAGAGATTTCGGTTAAATCGTCAATCATGCTTGGAAAAAAATATCAGTGGGAAGGTTTCGACGTTGTCCCCGTGGGCTGCTTTCTTGAACAGATTGTCGACTTTACTCAACAAATGGGCTTCGCCTACGAGCGCAGCACTCAATATTTTAAGGACTTTCACACCCATGACCGCTTGATGCTGATTTTTCCCCGCGGCTCTAGCCTCATGGAAGTCCGCACCAAAAATCCTCACAACAAATACACGGTGGATTACGAAACAGCCCTCTCTGTACCAAAAGGTCTGGTTCATGATACTGAGACCACGTCTTCAATCTTCGACACCGTTGCTTTTTATCCCTCAGCCGAAATGATCGAGATCGCTGCCAAAAAGTTAAATCTCACACCGGAACAGTTGAACCGTCTTTCCAGTGAATGCATTAAGATCCCACGAACTCCTCTCATCGATACAATTTTCCAAGCTTATTTTTTTGAGCGAGTGGTTTTAAACAAAAACAAAAATGAATACGATAAAGAGGCCACCCAATTTCTCGGAAGGCGATTGCTGGAAGAAGTACTGATCACTACATTTTTTCCAAAACAAGAACGCTCGATGCACGCCGATGCTCAGTCGTCTGATGACCCCAACGAATCTGTTTCTGTAAGGGCTCTCCGTTTTATCGAAGCCAATCTTTTCGAACGCATGGAACTCGAAGACGTGGCTCGCATTGCAAACGCCAGTATCTCCACCTTATTGCGCAAATTTAAGGCAGATGTTGGCGTGACTCCCTACACTTATATAAAAAACCGCCGCCTTGAGGAAGCTTTGCGACTGCTCAAATCAGGTCAACACCCCGTGGGCGATGTTGCGCTCCTTGTTGGCTACGAAAACTTTGGAGCTTTCTCCGAAGCTTTTAAAGAACAATATGGCGATGTACCTTCCAGCGTAAAACTCTCCACATAAAAGGCCTATATGAATAAACGAATTGATGTTGATACAAAAACCAGTAAGCACACGGGAGTCAAAGGGCTTTTCGAAGTTCTTTTCCGACGCTTTCAAGTGGCTACCCATATTATAACCATGCTGCCAGTTTACCTGTTCGGGTGTTTGGTGATTGGTTTATGTCTCACTCCCAGTGTTTATATTTTTCGCTGGTTCTCAGAGCTCTCCGCTTCGCAGTCGACATTTATCCAAAACTTTACAATCGCGTTTTCGCTGGCCGCTGGATTTTTTGCCTACGGTCTCACGTTACTTTTTGTAGCGCCCGCGCTTAACTTTATTATGTTTACAAATCTTAAAGCGTGGCGTGGCCCCTATTACTCCTACGAAGCTCTCAAATGGTTCATGCACAATGCATTTACCTATTTGCCGCGCTTTACTTTTTTAGATTTTGTCACCCCATCACCGCTCGGAAATTTGTTTTTTCAAATGATGGGCATGAAAATTGGCAAAGGCACAGTCATCAACACCACTTATATTTCGGATCCGTCCATGATCACCCTTGGAAAAAAAGTAACTCTTGGCGGCTCCGTGACCATCGTTGGGCATTACGGGCAGGGTGGTCTTTTGATCATTGCGCCAGTTCGCATTGGCGATGACTGTACAATTGGTTTAAAAAGTTCGGTCATGGGTGGAGTGACCATTGGCAACGGCGTAAAGATTATGCCTCACTCTGTGGTCATGCCAAAAACCGTGATCCCTGATAACGAAACTTGGGGTGGTGTTCCCGCCAAAAAGGTAGAAACTCAGTCAACTGTAGTTTCTACCGACGTGCAAAAATCCTCATAAAAAAAGGCCTCAATCGAGGCCTTTTTAAAACTTAATAGGTTAGCTAATTATGTATAGATAATTACGTACTATCTCTTTTTTGTTTTGCTGGAACCACAATCATAAACGATCTGCCACTCTTTAACTGCAGTTGTCGTCGTTGTCGTTGCCGTATTTTTGCTAGCTTCTGTAGCGCCCGCCATTAACGGCATTCCAAAAAGGCTTCCAACTTTTGAACCAGAAGTTCCAGCATCACGAGTTTCTGCAGCATTGCCACTTGTTGTTTGACCAACAGCCACTTCGCCCTCTTCTTTAATTTTTACAGCTGTGTCGCCACAGTTTTTTTGCATCATCATGTCGGCTTTCGCACGATCTTCTTCACGGTGCTCTGTGTGAAGAGCAATCACTCCACCCTGATTTGGCATGCGCTTTACATCGCGAGCGTAGGGTTGGTAAGGCATTGTTTGGCATCCAGTAAAAACCAGTGCAACTAAAACGGCGGCTAATAATTTCATGTAAGTCTCCTTAAAATTAATTTGGCTTAGTTCATAATGAGCCGACCACCTAGTCAAATAATTTTTTTGCTTCGATTCAAGCTAGGCGTTTTTTGCTACAATAAGTAGCACCTAACTATAATCCGCCCTTAGAGACCGACCATACCCTCGCACGTTTTAGAGTCGAGACACGCATCGTAGGTTTGCCACGCATTGGCTGCCGGCCAAATAAAATTGGAAAAATTAGTTTGCTTGTTGTAACAGGCATGGCCGAATCCGCAATCGTTGTCCGTGTTACATATACGGTTCGCATTGGGACCGGTTGCGCAATAACTCAACGGCATTAGCGGTGTAGCGACAGATGCATTGGTGTATGTGCCAATTGAAATCATTCGGCGCACATAAACATCTGTACCTGCATAAAGAATTGGGCGCAGTGCCGGGATCGCTCGCGCTATTGTGGCAGCAAAGAATGTCGCATTCCAAGCAATGGCTTGGTAGGCTCCTTGGTTTCCCCCTGCTGGCCAGTCATCGTAGTTTCCGGCGGGGTCTGCCCGGATTGAGTTGGACTGACACGGTGTTAAACCGGTCGTGCAATTTGGTTGATACGAAGGCCCGCCAGCCGCATTAACAACTCCATAGGTGTATTTACCGGTTGTTGAATTAAACGAGAACTGTCCTGTTTCTGGAAATGTGAGGCGCCCGGCTTCCGAGCTGGACACTTCGATCAAAAGGTTTTTCCATTGCGGATCAACCTTGGAAATAGCATGAGCGGCGATAAGCGCTTGCGAAAAACGACCTACAGAGTGACCGCCGTTTGGAGTAAAACCTCCGCGCATCACACCGTTCACCGTAACCGCTGCGCCGTGTTTTACAATGCCCAAAATATCAAGCCCTTGTTGAATGGCCCGAATTTTTAAAAGTTCCTTTTTAGCGAGCTCCTCAGGAGATGATGTGGCGAACATCAACAAAGCCAGAGCATTGTAGCGATTTTCCTGTGGGGCGTATGCTGGGTATCCATTATTGAGCGGACTGTACCAATTGAATTTTGCATGATGAACTTGTGTTGCAGGCCAGTTACCACCCCAATCTGCATCAGGAAATTTTAAATCGCCAAGGG
Organism: Bdellovibrionales bacterium; assembly: GCA_031429075.1. Lineage (GTDB taxonomy): Bacteria > Bdellovibrionota > Bdellovibrionia > Bdellovibrionales > JAGQZY01 > JANPLN01. The sequence goes on from JANOYW010000025.1 coordinate 17,649, forward strand.
CTTTGTCCCAACTGATTTTAACGGCATCGCCGGAAGGACGAGTGATTAAAGGCAGATTTGGAAAAAAATTGAGATTTAATTGTGTTGTTGAATAGAGAGGTTTGGATGGCCCAAAATAGGGAGGCCTTAAGACAGTGGTGCCTGCTTGTTCGGGGACAGTTGGCAAAACAGTCAACAGCGCTGTTTGCAAAAAGCACATCCGCGTGTCCCCGTTTGGTGCTATTGCTGTGCAATTGTCACCAACCTCTGCGTCTGGATAATGGTCCGCCTTCCAAAGCGACTGGATACCCTGGGAGGTTTCGATTACGTAAGGTTGCGCCGTCGATGGATTTTGCGGAAATTTAAAATTCCCCGCCGTAAAAAAACGCCCATCAAGTCCGACTTTGCTTTGATCGTCGGGGTTTACCACCCAGCCGTTGCGATAATTCGCTTCGCCAGGAGTGCCGATGACCTCCGGCGACATTCGCGTGAGATGAACTGTGCCATTCGCAGAGACGGGCGCCACCCAGTAGTCATGCTGGTTCGCAAATTTTCCGCACTTGCAATCGCCTCCAGAACACTGAAAATCAAACCGAATTTTGGAAGTTCCAGCAACATATTCCACAAACTGACTTTTGCACGGCTTACCGGCATCGGTGCTCCCACAATCGCAACCAGACAAAGCAGATTCATCGGTGCTTGAGGGTGCGTTTGCACTTGTCTGTGCCGATTGCATTGAGCTTGGAGAGCAATTCTGAAAAAAAACAATCAGTGTGATTGCAATGCCCACTAAAGAGAAAACATTTAGAAAATTTCGATAGTGCTTAGGCATAGTTATATATTAAAGCCGGCAGCGTTGTTCTTCAAGTAAATCTACTTTTGAGACAGATGCCCTAACTTAAGGAACGTGGATTTGCACGGTTGCTGGTGCGGGAAAGAAGTCTAAATGCTTTAAAAAAGGGCCATCCGGCTTTACTGGAATCAGAACAGATATCTGAATTCCGATATCGTGATTTCAGATATCTGTGGGAACTTGGTTCCCATTAAGTGGTACCCGAGACAGGACTTGAACCTGCACACCTTGCGGCACCAGATCCTAAGTCTGGCGTGTCTGCCATTCCACCACTCGGGCATTAAATTTCAAAAACAGTCCCTGCTAACCAGGGATCACTAAACTACTACTTTTTGGTATCAGAAATCAATTTTTTATAATCAGGAGCACGCATCAAATTAGCCAGCTCCTTTTCCGAATCCATTTCGATTCTCATCAACCAACCTTCGTTCATTGGGTCGTCGTTGATTAGGCTTGGGTCGTCTGTATGGCCCGTGTTCACTTCGATCACTGTGCCCGAAACCGGAGCCAGTAAATCGCTAACAGCTTTTACGCTTTCAACCACACCGAACTCTTCACCTTGAGTGACTTTTGCGCCTTCTTCGGGAAGGTCCACATAAACCACTTCGCCGAGGGCATTTTGAGCATACTCAGTGATCCCTACAGTTACGATGTTTTCATCGACCTGAGCCCACTCATGATCTTTTGTATAATAATAATCTTCGGGAATATGAAACGTTGCCACAACTAACCTCCAACTTGCACAAAAGGAGTTTTAACTACTTTTGCTTCGATCATTTTATCGCGAATTTCAACATAAACACTGGTGCCGACTGCGGAGTCCGAAGGCTCTACGTAGGCAATCGCAATGGCCTTGTTTAAAGACGGCGACAAAGTACCACTAGTTACCTCCCCGCTTTCTTTCTTGTCAAAGGAAAACACCTTATAACCATGGCGAGCAATGCCTCGTCCGACCACTTCTATACCGACCAGTTTTTTGGCTTTTTCTTTACCTGCTAAAATAATGTCTTTGCTTAAAAAATCCTTCTCCTTAGGCTTAACAACCCAGCCCAAACCGGCCCCATAGGGGTTGGTGTCGTCGGTGATTTCCTGGCCAAAAAGCGAATACTTCATCTCTGTCCGCAGGGTGTCCCGGGCGCCCAAACCGATGGGCATGAGCTCTCCATCGCTCTGTTTAAAAAATTCTTTCCACAGAGCTTCTGTTTGATTCCAAGGCACAAAAACTTCAGCTCCGTCTTCGCCAGTGTAACCCGTACGCGCGATGTAACACTGAGCTCCAGAAAAAGGCTTCATGGCGAAATGAAAGGGCTTCAATACTTTCACGTCGTCGCCAAAAATTTTAGCGATCAGCCCCATAGCCAGTGGACCCTGAATCGCAATTTGACCCCAATTTTTAGAAATATTTTCGATCTGTGCCCCGCGATTGTGTTTTTGCATGTGGGCAAAGTCTTTGTCCGTATTCGACGCATTCACGCACAATAAATAATTGGTGCCTGGCTCGATACAGTAAATGATCAAATCATCCACCAATCCACCCTGCTCGTTGGGAAACAAAGAGTACTGCGCTTGGCCGGGCCCAAGTTTGGCCACATGGTTTGTCGTAAGCCACTCTAAGGTTTCCAAAGCTTTGGGGCCTTTCACACTGATCTCACCCATGTGGGAAACATCAAAGGCGCCCATTTTAGAGCGAACGTGCAGATGCTCCTCTTTAAGCCCCGCGTACTGTATGGGCATTTCCCAACCGGCAAATTCAACCATTCTTGCACCGTGATCAACGTGAGCTTGGTAAAGTGGTGTTCTTTGCGCCATCAGTTCACTCCTTGCGACAGTTTGTATAATTTGAAAGTGTTTTGCATCAGCATAGCGATGGTCATGGGACCCACGCCGCCTGGCACCGGCGTGCAGGCCTCGAGATGATTGATCTCGTCCCGCTTGTCGCCCCAATTTACGTCGCCGCACAGTTTTTTAGTCTCTAGTTTGTTGTCGACTCTATGAATCCCCACATCAACAACAATGGCGCCAGCTTTGAAATAATCGCCGGTAAAAAACTGCGGTTTTCCAATGGCCGCAATCACCAAATCAGCCTGTTGTGTGAGAACTTTTAAATTTTTCGTGCGCGAATGGGCCACAGTTACAGTGGCATTGGCTTGGATGAGCAATTGCGCCATGGGCAGCCCCACAATTTGGCTGCGACCTACAACTACCGCATTTAAACCTTCGAGGTCGTATTTATAATATTTTAAAATTTCCATCACGCCCGAGGGTGTGCACGAGGAAATGATCTGTTTGTGCTGAAACAGCAATCCCACATTTTGCAACGTTAAACAGTCCGCATCTTTCTGTGGTGCTATAAGAGCAATCACTTCGGATTCGTTAAGCTGTTTGGGCAGAGGCAACTGCACTAAAATTCCATGCACTTTGGAATCCTGATTTAGAGTGAGAATTAATTTTTTAATTTCTGCAAAGGTCACATTCGCCGCTAGACGATGCTCAAAGCTCGCAAACCCCAACGCCTGGCAGGTCTTTACCTTGCTGCCCACATACACCTGACTTGCGGGGTCCTCACCCACCAGCACTACAGCAAGCCCTGGTATTGGACGCCCTGCTTGAATTTCCTTTTGCACCTCGTCGGCGATGGCTTTTTGGACATTCGCAGCAACGAGTTTTCCGTCTAAAGATTTCATGCTTCCGGTATAATGGATATTCGCGCCGATGCCAATAGATGAGTCTTGACCGCACTGGCCACTGGCTGCTAGCTTTGCCAAATAATGTGGCTCTGGCATAAATCCGATCTGGGAGACAACGTTGAGTACTAAAAAAGTAAAAGTGAATTCTGACGGTAACATCGACTTCACCATGGGCGAAGTTCCAACCTCACTTAAAAAGTTCCGTCAAAGTCCCGAGATCGAAGGCTTCTACCGCTTTATTTACGAAAACGAACTACGCACAGAGGCTCTAGACATCATCGAAAAACTTCTCGCGGTACGTAAAGACAAAAGCAAAAAACCCAAAGCCGCCGCCAAAGCCTGATAGGCTCAGGAAGCCAGCGTCTCAATTCAATAGCACGGTTTTCGTAGCATCTCATTTTTGTTTATGGTATTGTAAACAAAATGACCCAAGGCCCACTCACACGAAAAGACAGGCTCGCTCAAATTCTTGCAGAAGACGTTCCACGCATTGTTAAAATGGCACTCGAAGATCGCACTCCCTTCGAAATAATCGAAGCCCAGTTTGGCCTCAAACCCGACGACGTCATTATTTTTATGCGCAAGCATTTAAAACGAAATTCCTTTGTGCGCTGGCGCGAACGAGCCCACACGCAAGGGCATCTTAAAAATCCTAAGAAGTACCATCTCGAGTCCGAACGCTTCAAGTCTCCCAATCAGCGGCAAGACGGATCCATTAAGCAACGCTACCGTTTTTAACCGGACGCGATTTCCGCCATCCGAACTCTCCAATTTAGAGCCTTCCATGCTTTCTTTACTTCGGATGCTGATTTTGCAGCCAGTCTCTGGCGGAGGACACATATGAAAATTAAACTTCTAAAAAATCAAAAAGGCCAGGGCTTGATCGAATATCTAATCATCGTCGCCTTGATGGCCGTTGCTGCCATGGGCATCGTTCGTGTTTTGAGCCAAACCGTAGACGTGCAATTTGCAAAAGTGACTGCCGCTCTGCAGGGGCGAAAAGCCAATACGCAGCTACAAAATCCCGACATTCAAGCTGTAGACATTAAAAAGAAAGACATGAGTGATTTTTTTCATGGAACAAAATCTTCGGGCAATGAACAAGAAACTGAATAATCGTAACGGACAGGCACTCATCGAAACTTTCGTCTGTGTGATTGCCTTTAAAATGTTTGTTGTCGGTTTTTTGTTTTTAACTTATCAAATCGCTCTTACAAAATGGGTGGATTTTTGGTGCTACCGAACTCTGATCTGCGTGATCGAAACACGGCAAAATCACCTTTGTCGAAAAAAGTTCGAGGAAAAGATGAATCTTCTCCTCTCCCCTCAAAACTATAGGATTCAAGAGTTATGGCTCACGCGCAATCGAACAAAAATAAAGCTTTACATCGATGTGTTTCCGTTTGGCGAAAAAATCTACGAAAAACAAATCGAACTTCCACTTTTACCCCTTTAAACCAAGAGGGTTCCGCTCTTATCGTGGGTATCTCTCTGCTGCCCCTGTTAGTCGGAGGAATGCTGGCCTCACTAGCCCTCGCCTGGTTTGTTTCAGCCAAGAACGATTTACTGTTTGAATGCGAAAACGGTGTTTTAAAAAGTCAAAAAATCTTAGTCCAGGCTGAAAACTCCCTCCTTCAGCTCAATCTACCCATAAAAAGTCTGGTCACCCAAAAAAAACTTTTACAGCGCGCGCTTCTGCTCGCAAAAACTCCTGTGGAACTTTCAATGATGAAAGCGCGCTTACTAATCATTGAATCGCAATTGGCGATGCTTCGTAAACAGCAAACGGCAGTTCACATGAACGCCGATCTACAAGCTTCGCGGTCGTTACAGGCCACAGCGCTGCGCTTAAAACAGACTTTCCATCATTTGCAAAGTCTGTGGACAGCGCAGCTTTTCCCTTCAAGCTTTGCAAACACGGCGCTGATCCGTCTGCAAAAAATAGCCATCGATCCGTCGGCGCACATCTATGAGGCTCGCCCTGGCTTCTCTCAGCAACAAACTCTCACCGTGTTTGCAAAACTTTCTGGACCTTCGCTTTTTCCAAAGTGGATCGCTTTTTTACACGCAGAAAACTTTTCGTGGCAGGAATCTTGCTCTTCTCGACCAGTACTCAAGGAGAACCTATGGGCTGCAGAAATCGGCAAGGGCAAATTTTGATCGAAACTTTAATGATTCTATTTTTATTTTTGACCATGATTCTAGTGTTCGAAAAGAAAATAAAGCTGCAACTTCTCAACAAACCTACAAAACGGTGGGAAAGGGTGAAGCCATGAAGTGGCAACAATTCTACAAGCAATATAAAGAATGGATTTTATTTTCGGCTTTTTTTGTGGTGGTGCTGGGGCTCTACTCCTGTATTCATTCGTCGCCGAAAAACGGAGCGCCCGTTCGTACGGAGCCTCCTGACGGAGTGGACATTCTTATTCCCGAAGGACAGTCTTTGGTTCCTATCGAAGTCACCAATTACGAGACTCTGGACTCCCTCCTCGGAACCTACGGCGTGGTGGACTTGTTTTTCGTAGACCCTACAAAGCCAGAAACTGGAAAAAAAATTGCTTCCATGGTTAAAATTTTACGCGCGCCTAAAAACCCAAGTCATTTTGCAGTTTTAGTTCCGGCTCGATTGGCCCAGCACATTTTACAATATCAAGGCCCGTTTACCGTATCCGTACAGAATCCCAAATACCAAACCGGCACGCTATTTGAAAAAAGATCCCTTAGAAAATCACGCATCGTTTATGAATAGGCGGAGGCGAAGGTCGACCGCAAAAAGCGCGCTCGCGCAAGACTGGAGAAGCAATGATAATCAATTTGTTTTTATTACTCAATGTGGTGTCCGCATCTTGGCTCGTAAAAGCGCCTTCGGCCAACCCACAAGAATTCGCAGTCTACAGCCAAAACTCCGATTACCAAAAAATTTCGGCGTATTTTGTAAGATGCGAAGAAAAAAACCAAATCTTAGAAGACTTTAAAAAAGCACAAATTCTTTTTTTGGATGGAAATTTGGATAAGTCAAAGCAGCAATTTTTAATCGTGACCGAAAAAAAATGGAGCTGTGACTGGGCAGAGAGTGAACGACAGATGGTTTTATTTTCGTTTTTGCGATTAGCGCAAATCGAACAAGAATCTGCTCGGCAAACTCAGTGGCTGACACAAGCTGTGCAATTTGACAGCGAATGGACTCCCGACCCCTCAGTCTTTCCACCGCCACTCATTGCCCAGTTTTCCTCGGTGCGCCGGCAAACCACTGCACAAAAAATTGTGCTACCGGCTTTTTCCCAAAAATATTCAGCACTTTTACGCAACGGACGATTTATTAGTTTAGCGCAGCTATCTTTGGAGGCGAGCGCCGGCAAAGCTCGCTACACGTTTATTTCTGATACTTACCAAATCGAAACTGTCTTTATAACCCTCTTAGAGCTCGAGCAACTCACCTTGCAGCCGCAGCCTCTTGTGATGGGAGAGTGCAACGAATTTCAGCTCAGTGAAAATTTGAAATGGATAGAAAACGTGTCCGTATTTTTTAGTTTAAATTGCGTAAAATCGTCGCAGCAAACGTCGACGGCAACTCAGGTGTCCGCCCAGCTGACAGCGGCTAAAACGGGCTCTTCATTGCGGTTGCCTGCAATGCCAGAGGCACCGTCTCAGCAAAAAACGTGGGTTCAACGAAATGGGTTGTGGTTAGGAACGGCCATTGTTGGCTCTTTGCTTTTGTCTTACCATTTGAAAAACCAGGAGCGTCCGCAAACCGTGGCTGTACCTACGACAACACTGTATCAAAAACCTGGAGGAACAGACTGAAGGTTGAATGTCGCATTTGTCGAACCACCCATGAGCAGTGATTGAATCAAACCAAAAGAATCCATTCCCGGCGCATACTGCGTGTTTTGTTGGCCGGGTTGAAATTGTGCTCCGGCTCCCGCATTAAAGTTAAAGTTGCCACTTAAGTTGGGTAGACCGCCCGAACCTGAAAGAATCGAAGCGTTTTGTTGAGTCTCTAATTGATTGTTCCAAATTCTTTGCCGAGCGCCACCCATCATGTCGTAAAAGACGGCGTTGCGCTCTTGCCCTAGGTAATTTCCCTGTGCTCCCGAACCAGAAGGCCGCGCAGATCCTGTCCACCCGTTGCCTTGATCGTAACCGCCAGTAGAAGGGTAACCCGGAACGCCACCACTCACTCCTCCACTCAATCCACCGGGTTGATACGGTGTCATTCCAAAATTTCCACCAAGTGTCCCGCCCATGAGAAGCGGAAGTACCGAACCAAGCCCTGATCCCGAACTTCCAGAGCAACCAAAGCCTCCCGACATCATGGCCGGTAGCAGTTGCCCCATCATCCCACCTGACTGATAAGGATGACCGTAGTCAGAGCCATAAAAATTTGGTGGCTGCGATGATGGACTTCCACCATATCGGCCGGACAAAGAGTTGGGCTGCCCGATGGAGCCCACCGTTCCCGTATAACTGGGACGCTGATTTTGATACTGCTCACGCACCGATGATTGAGATTGTTGTGAAACAGCATACATTAATAAAAATGGTCCTGCCGCTTTTAAAAAACTACCCACTGCCGCACCAAAGTTTTGCCGACGCCCTTGATTGAGATTTCGAACTTGTTCATTGTAAGCTTGAATCTGACCGGACATGCGGCGCTTGGCGCGCGACAATCGATAGTATTCATTTAAGATTTGCACACACTGTTCGTAGTCGTTGGGATATTTACTAATTCGTGCATCACCGCAGATTCCAGGGTTCACTCGTCCACCACTGCGGCAGGAGGCGTTGTACCACGCGTTGGTGGCAGCAAATCCTGTTTGCAAACAAAGGCCGCCGTTTGACGGGCTTTCGTTTCGTCCCCAGCTTGGCTGACAAAAGTCGTTAGAGTAACCATTGCAAGAGGTATCGTTGCCAGAATACTGACCAGAATCTTGAGCCGGCTCCGGATAAGTTGGCTGCACAGGTGCCGGATCATCGTAATAGGGTAACGGATCAACGACTTCGGATCCTCCGCCTGTCACCGGTGTGTCTGAATAATCGACTCCCGCGGGACGGCGCTTGTTATCACCATCGGCTTGGGCTGTTCGGCGTGTGCCGTCGCAACAATCAAACCCATTATCCATGTGGGCGATCACTGCATCTGCCCAAGGTGCCTTCAGGTAATAGTTAATACTGCCGCGAGTGCGCGAAATTTCTGAGTTTATTTGTGGCATTTGGCGCTCAAGATTGCTGCGAGCCGTTCTGATCTCACGAACTTGAACGCCGAGCGAGTGCTGCTCGTCTTGCGGCTCTGTAGGAAAATTCTGCTGCGGATAAGGGCAAAACCCCAACGCCACTGCAGGAAAGAAAATTATAAGTGCGAGCCATTTACCTATCATAGTTCTCCGGCATAGTTCTCCAGTAGGCCTATCCTACCAACCGTAATTTCGGTCTTTTCGACGAGAAACTTGAAATGGAGTGATCTAACTTGGTCACTAGCCCTAGGGCGAGGCTGGTTTGTTGCAGAGTCGTTCTCTGCGCGAAAAAATAGATTTATAATTTGGTCATGTTACCAACTTTGATTTGTATCGACGACGAGGCTCACAACAACGAAGCCATCGAGCGTTTGCTTCGAAAGAAATATCAGATTCACACCACCACTCAACCACAAGAGGGTTTGAATCTGATCGAAAAACTTCAACCGGCTCTCATTATTAGCGATCAACGGATGCCGTTAATCACTGGCGTAGAACTGCTTAAAAAATCAATTCAACTGTCGCCAAACTCCATGCGATTGTTACTCACCGGTTACACAGATTTAGAATCTGTCATCGCCGCTATCAACGAGGGCCAGATTTATCGTTATCTCACCAAACCATGGGAGCCCAATGATTTGCTGATGACCATCGATAAAGCCTACGAGACCTATCTTTTGCGTATCGAGTTGCAAAAGCAAAACGAAATCCTTAAAAATCTTGATAAGCTTAAAACTGATTTTATGGTGCTTGTGACCCACGAGTTGCGCACTCCCCTCACCGGTATTACAAGTTTTTTAGAACTTTTAAAAGAAGAAATTAAAAATACCGATCAAAAAAAATACCTAGAACACATTGATAAAAATACAAAACGTTTGCAAAAACTCATCGAAGATATTTTGTTTATCACCCGCCTTAAAACCGACAGTCCAAAACAAGAATACACAGCGGTAGACGTAGAGGCGTTGGCTAAAAAAATATGGAAGAGTGCTTCGGAAAAAAGTAAAAATCTCAATCTTGTTTTAAAAACAGAGGAAAGCTCTATTTTAACATCTGAGTCTTTTTTAACAGAAATATTAAAACGTGTTTTTACCAATTGCTTTCAGTATGCTCCAGCTGATAGCGACGTGGTCTTTTCGTTAACCGCTGACGGCAAAAAATATAGCTTTTCGATTACGAACACCCTGTCTCAGCCCTTACTGGTTGAGCCGCAAAGTTTGATTTCGGCTTTCACCAAAAACGAAAAAATCATGAACCATACTCAAGGCACCGGACTGGGCTTGGCCATTGTCAGCTCGCTGGTGCAGTCCATGGGTGGTGAGCTCGAAATTTCAGCGAAAGATAAAAAGTTTTCGTTAAAATTCTCCCTCATAAAGTAAACGAACCGAGCTCCGGACAAAAAAACGTATTCCGGACCATAACGTTGTGTCCGGCAATGGCGATTTAGCTTTTGAAGTCTGCAAATTGCACCTCTGTTCTGTATGACAATCATCACCTACTTTTTTTTGCAGTTTTGTTTTGCCTCCACCATCATCTTGAGTCCGGGCACAAGCACCGAGATCCCTTTGACTAAGAATCAAACTGTATCGCTTGCAAAAAACACCGTGGTTCGTCTTGTTGAGAAGAGCCGGAGTCTCAAAATCATCGGAAAACAGGTCGGACACGTGGAACTTAAGGTTGCGCAGCAGACCTTCGATGTTTGGGTGGTGCGTGCTAAAACTTATCGCACTTTTCAAAAACTGCAATCTTGGCTTGCCGATAAAAGAGGGCCAGAGCTTTCCATAGAAAACCATCGATTGCAAATTCAAGGTCAATTTCTGATTTTTGAAGATTGGGATTTGCTTTCGCAGTTTACCAGCGAAGACGATGAGTTTGTAATCACAGCAAGAATAGATTCAGACATCCAAAAGCATATCGAAAAGCGGCTTAAAAGTTTGCTGGAGAAAAATAATCTCTCTTTTTCTTACTTTGCCACCGAACCTTCTTGGACATTGACCCTGGGCAAAACCGCTGTCGAGGAATTAAAAAATTATAAACGAATCCTCAACGCCTATGGAATAAAAATTCAAGACTCTCCCCTTGCCATCAAATCCATACCCATGATTGAGGTGTCGATTATTGCCGCGGAGGTGCAACGAAGCGAGATCACTCGTTTTGGAATTCAATGGCCTTCAGCAACCGCTTTTCAAGCATTGCCGCAATTTAACAATCCCCAGGCGACTTTGATGGCGACAATTCATCACCTGGAGGAGATTGGCAAAGGTCGCATCTTGGCAAAGCCCACTTTGGTTTCCCAATCGGGCGAAGAAGCCACGTTTCACTCAGGGGGAGAATTTCCCATTAAGGCCATGAACCAGTTTCAGTCCAGTGTTGTATGGAAAAAATACGGACTGATTTTAAAAATTAAACCCCAAGCCGACCGTCATGGAAAAATGGACCTCAAGATCGACTGCGAGTTTTCCACTCTTGATACCCGTGAAGACGACTCCGGCGTGCCCGGGTTGATCGTGCACCGAGTGACGAGTCATCTTAATTTGGAAGAGTCCAAAACCATGGTGCTGTCGGGCTTAATAAAAGACGAGTGGCGAAATACTAAGACCGGCTTCCCCGGCTTGCTTAAGATTCCTATTTTAAGCCCTCTCTTTAGCAGCGAGAGTTACCAAAACAATCAATCGGAACTCGTCTTCTTTGTCACCCCGCGAGTTATCCAGTGAACCAGCCAATTATTCAGTCGACCACTGATTACTCCGCGTTCTTAAGTGAATTGTGGCAGGATTTAGACATCACCGAAATACTTATTTTGAACCTGAATGAAATCTGGTTTGAAAAGGGGGGAGTCTTTGCCAAAGCCCCTGTATTTTTCGAATCCCCCCTCCATCACCAGAATTTTTTGCACCAACTTTGTGATGAGGCCGGAATTCAATTTAACTACGAACATCCCTACACAGATGGACAATGGAAGCACTTTCGCGTGCACATTTGTGCACCACCGATTTCGCAGGATGTTTGCCTAACTCTTCGTCGCTTACGACAAAGCTCCATTTGCCTAGAAGATCTGCAAACTAAGGGCTGGTGCGATACAAAGTCAGTGGAGTTTTTAAAAAATAGCGTGCGCAATAAAAAGAATATTGTGGTTGTGGGTGGAACTGGCAGCGGTAAAACCACTCTGCTAAATTCCTTGGTAGCAGAAGCCCCAAACGATCGCTGTGTTTTTATCGAAGACACGCCAGAACTTCTTTGCGCCAACCCTTTTAGCAGCAAGCTCCTCACACGCAAGGACTACCAAGGCAACTTGCGGGAGCTAACCCAGTCGGACCTCCTTCGGCAGTCCCTGCGAATGCGACCGGATCGCCTGATTGTGGGCGAGGTACGGTCGGGCGAAGCAAAGGATCTTTTAATGGCTCTTTCCACGGGCCACGCAGGCTCCATGACAAGTTTGCACGCTGGCTCTGCAAACGAGGCGCTACTTCGACTAGAAATGTTGGTGCAGATGGGGGCTTCGCAGTGGAGCTTGAGCGCCATACGACGATTGATTCAACTGACGGTGGATTACATCATTGTGACACAAAAACAAAAAAACTCCTGGCGTTTGCAAGGAGTTTATAAGATTTCCTCATTGGAGGAATTTGGTTTTACTGTGGAAAAAGTTTTCGACGAAAACTCGTCTCAAACTTCAACGTCGAGATAGCTGCCTTTAGGAACAGGCTCACCGATCACCGGTCGATCTGGCTCTGACGACTGGAACGATTGTATGCTCGCCATTTTTGCCTGAGTAGATGGTAACTCAATCAATGAGTTTTCATACATTGAGTAGTCTTCAGCGTCAGCAGCGTTTGAAGCGATGACATCTCCACTCACCTGCTGCGCAATGACTGTGTCGTTGGTGTTTCCGAATTGTGTAATACCTGCCGCCTCTCTTCGCGTGGCGTTTCGTGATTGGCGTTCTTCAACCATTTGCCTGTGGGCACCCACAGCTTTGCTAATGGAAGAATGATGACCGCGAATCATGGTATTGCGTTCGAGTGACGAAAACGGTGTTGTTGTTGCCGGGACGGGCGCGTTTATAAATTGAAGTCCTGCTACCTTATCCATGGAGCCTCCTTGAACAGCCTCTTGCGGTTCATCCTACTTATCGGCAGAAGTGTCTCAAAATGAACGAGACCTTAGTATAGATAAAGACTCCTTACGAGTCTTTATCTGATAAGGTCGAGTTTACGACTTCTTGAAGCGATACGATTCCATCGCGAAGTTTTGCTAATGCTTGCATTCGCAAGGTTAAAAATCCTGTTTCCAATGCACGCATTTTGATGTCGTGGGTGGAAACACTTTTATTAATGGCTTCGCGAATTTCGGTGGTCATTTCTAACAGCTCATGAATCGCAACGCGGCCTTTGTAGCCAGTGTTGTTGCATGCTTGGCAGCCTCGCTCCTCATACACAGTTTCGTAGAGATCTAAATCTGCTTCAGAAACTCCAAGATCCAATAGATATTGCGGTGACGGTGTTTTGGAAACACGACAGTGAACACATAATTTTTTTATCAGTCTTTGAGCTATAACTAATGATGTGGCTTCGGCCACTAAAAACTTGGGAACTCCCATGTCTATCAGCCGACTGACGGCAGAAATCGCATCATTTGTATGTAATGTGCTCAACACAAGGTGGCCCGTAGAAGCGGCTTTATACGAAATCGTTGCTGTTTCTAAATCGCGAATCTCCCCGACCATAATCACATCAGGGTCTTGACGCAAAAAGGCGCGAAGAGCTTCAGCAAATGTAAAGCCGATCTCACTGTTAATTTGAACTTGATTAATGCCATCCAAATTGAATTCAACTGGATCTTCTGCTGTGGAAATATTTTTAGAAACTGTATTGAGTTCGAGCAAACCCGAATACAACGTTGTGGTTTTTCCACTCCCCGTAGGGCCAGTGACTAAAACCATGCCTTGCGACTTAGCGAGGGCTTTTTTGAAAATTTTGATTTGCAGAGGATTCATACCCAGCATATTTAAATTTTGATTGAGATTTTTTTTATCGATGATTCGAATCACAATCTTTTCGCCAAAAAGCGTAGGCATTACGCTCGCTCGCATATCGTAGTGCTCTTCTTTGAATTTAAATTTCAATCGCCCATCCTGAGGATGTCTTTTTTCGGAAACATCCATCTGAGCCATCACTTTAATACGACTGACCACCTCTGTGGCGTTCAGTCCTGGAATGTTGAGCATCTCAATCATTTGTCCGTCAATTCGAAAGCGCACACGAAAACGCAATTCGAACTGCTCAAGGTGAATATCAGAAGCTTTCAATACGATCGCTTCACCTATCACTTTATCGATAAATTGAACTGAGTTTTCATCTCCCTGAAGGACAATACTGCGCATAGGAATATGCTTAATAGAAGAGCGCGTTTGATGTTGTGAGTTTTCCATTTGCGATTTTGTATGCTGTGTAGCTGGCTCATAGTATTTATCGATGGCGGCTTGAACCTCATCTTCGCGCGCAACGACAAGATCAATTCGGCAACCAAGAATCGACTCCATATTGGCTTTTAAGTGGAGCGAATTGGGATCGGAAAAAGCCATGGTAACGCCTTTTTCAGTTTTAATAAGAGGCATTACAAAAAATTTATCACAAAAAGAACGTTTAACAAATTGTGTAAGCTGCTTGTTTATATTTATAGAGGCTAAATCCACGAGCGGCAGACTGTAGTTTTCTGCGATCAAGCGAGCAATCGTATGGCCATCGGTAAAACCCATATGGATGACAGTGCTCGAAAGACGATTGGAAAATTGCGGCAGACGTGCCTGTACCTGACTCAACTGTTGCGGGTTAAGTACTGAGGCATCGACAAGAATTTGTGGAAAACTTTTCAGTGCTGACAAAAATATTTCCTCTTATATACATACCATCGGAAGTTTCCTTTGAATAAATGAGGGACCTCGACTAATTACTGTATTTCTTAACTTTAGTCTGTTCGGCATCTTTTGCGCAGGAGTGGCGATGAAACCTCGAAAAAACAAATACCCGGCAGAGGGGATTACGCTGGAGATGATGGTCGTTAAGCTTGTTGAAAATTACGGCTGGGAACGACTTGGCGAGAAAATAAATATTCGTTGTTTTACTTCCGAACCCTCAGTGAAGTCGAGTTTAACGTTCTTAAGAAAAACTCCTTGGGCGCGCGAAAAAGTGGAGCAGCTTTTTACGTGGCGGGACGAAACCGGCTGGGATCCCCGCGATAACGACAAGTAAAGGTACGGCGACACACTTTTTAGTCTTTGTTTTCTTTGGTGTTGAGGCGGATGCCGAGTTCCAAAAGCTGATGGCGATCTACTGCACTCGGTGACTCCGACATCAAACACTGCGCTTTTGCGGTTTTTGGAAACGCAATCACGTCGCGAATGGCATCGGTGTTACAAAGAATCATGATCAAGCGATCCACTCCCCATGCAATACCACCGTGCGGAGGTGTGCCGTAGCTGAGAGCTTCGATAAAATAGCCAAACTTTGTTTTGGCATCTTCAGCCGAGAGACCTAAGGATTTAAACATCATGCTTTGCACTTCGGAGTTGTGAATACGAATACTGCCGCCAGCGATTTCGTAGCCGTTACAAACAAGATCGTAGGCTTTTGCCAAAGCTTTTCCGAGACCTTCGTTGTCCCCGTTTTGTAGATACTGAACATGTTCATCCTTCGGCATCGTGAATGGATGGTGACAGGCCACCCAGCGTTTGTCTTGAGCGTCGTAATCAAACAGTGGGAAATCCACAACCCAACAGAACTTATCCACAGTTGTGTCGATGAGATTAAATTGTGTTCCAACGGCATTGCGAAGTGCACCTAACGCCGACACTGCATTTTTAAAATCATCGGCCACAATTAACGCCACACCATGGCCCTCTGGGCAAAGGCGCTTAAATAAGCTCTCCAGCACTGTTTGATCGAGGAATTTATTCGCTGGCGACTGGTAACCTTCGGCATCTTTTTTAATCCACACCAAACCGCGCGCGTGATTATCTTTTGAAAGTTGGGTCCACTTGTCGATCATTGAGCGTGAGACTTCGTCCTTCGTCGGCACACCGATACCGCGAACGGTTCCTCCGCGCTCTAAGGTTTCGGTGAAAACTTTAAACGGTACGGCTTTAACAAGATCGCCGCAGTCTTTGATTTCGATGGGATTGCGAAGATCGGGCTTATCAGAGCCAAAGCGGTTCATCACATCTTGATACGTGTAAGTTGGAATTTGGGGAACATCGCGGCCGCGGAACTCTTTCCAGATTTCGCGCAGCAACGACTCGTTCAATCGGCGAACATCGTCTTCGTCCACAAAGCTCATTTCGATATCGATTTGGCTAAACTCGGGCTGACGATCGGCGCGCAAGTCTTCGTCGCGAAAACAGCGGGCAATTTGAAAATAACGATCAAAGCCACTGATCATCAATAGCTGTTTTAAAGTCTGTGGGCTTTGCGGAAGAGCAAAAAATGTCCCTTGGTTCACACGCGATGGAACCAAATAATCGCGAGCTCCCTCGGGAGTGCTTTTGTAAAGGATCGGAGTTTCCACTTCGTAAAAACCTTGGCCACAGAGGGAATCGCGAACTTTTTTTACCACTTCGTGACGAGTGCGAATAAATTTTTGCAAACTCTGCGAACGTAAATCCAAATAGCGATATTTCAAGCGAACAGCTTCGGACACTGCGGGATCGTTTAAGTGAAATGGCAATGGTTGAGCTTTTGATAAAATTTGGCATTCGGTGGCGACAACTTCGATACCACCCGTGCTGAGTTTGGCATTTTTCATGCCCTCGGGGCGCACACGAACTTCACCCGCCACCGCAATCACATACTCACCACGAACATCTTTTGACGATACCATGCTCGCATTTTGCGGATCGAGAACTACTTGCACGATGCCCTCGCGATCGCGCAAATCTACAAAAATAAGTCCACCGTGATCACGTCGGGAATCCACCCACCCCATCAGGACAACTTTGTTACCGGCATTGGTTTCACGCAGGTGGCCGCAGTAATGAGTTCGCTTCTTTGTTTTTAAAAATTCCATGGAATCCCCTAGTTTAGAGCCGTGCATAATAACGGCAGAGGCCTAGAGAGTAAACAATCTGTTGGTTTTTAAAGCGGTTGACACGCCCCAGCCTGGAGACTATTTTCTCCCCCATGCCTAAAGTGAATGTTGATGTTAATTCCAAATACAACGCCCAAGACACCTTCGCTAAGATCAAGACCTTTTTTGGTGAAAACAGCGAGATTTTAAAATTCGACGCTCAAATGACTAGCACCTTCAACGATAGCCAGCTCTCGGGAACTGCTAAGGGCAGCAAGTTTGCGGCCGACATTAAGGTCAATTCCCAAGGGGATCAATCGGTGGTGAACATCGCCGTGGATGTTCCTTTTTTGCTTTCAGCATTTAAGGGGCAAATTAAATCGACGATCGAAAAGAAGCTTTCGTCGATGCTGGGTTAAGGGCACGCGTCCATCATGGCAAAAAAATCTATAGCGAAAAAATCTACAGCCAAGAAAGTGTCTGTAAAGAAGCCGACGAAAAAACCGCAAACTTTGGCGGTGAGCAAACAAAAAACAGGTCGCCAAGCTGTTTCGGTGGCGGCCGAGATTGTCGAGCCAACAATCACCTCCTACAAAAATTCTTCGGCGGCCCTCACGCCTGTTGGCGATACTCTTTCTGCTTATCTGGCCAACGTGAATAAATATCCCCTGCTCACCCGCGAACAGGAAAGCGTTATCGCTCTTCGCTATTTTAATGATCACAACCCCAAAGATGCCGAAATTTTAGTGACATCCAATTTGCGCTTTGTGGTGAAAGTGGCGGCTGAATATTCAAAGTTTGGAAATAAACTCATCGATATCATTCAAGAAGGAAACGTAGGCCTCATGCATGCCGTGAAGGAGTTCAATCCCTACAAAGGGGTTCGCCTCATTAGCTATGCGGTTTGGTGGATTCGCGGTTATATTCAAGAATATTTGATGCGCCAGCACTCCATGGTACGAATTGGGACCACACAAAACCAACGCAAACTTTTTTACCATCTCAAAAAAGAAAAGGACCACTTGGATCTGCTGGGTCAAGAGCCCACCGTAAAATTACTGAGTGCGAAGCTAGGTATTCCCGAAGATGAAATTCGCATCATGGAAGAGCGCATGTCGGGACGAGACATCAGCTTAGATGCTCCACTTTCCGACGAAGGCTCCGGTGTACGTTTGGACATGGAAGCCTCCAGCGACGAATCTGTGGACGATCAACTGGCCCGCAAAGAAGCCCTCATGTTGCTGGAAGAAAAAATCGGCCAGTTGCGACCCAAGCTGAACGAAAAAGAACTCCATATCCTCGAAAAACGCCTGCTCGCCGACGACCCGGTGACCCTGCAAGACATCGGCACCGAGTGGGGCGTGACCCGCGAGGCCGTCCGTCAGATGGAAGCTCGCGTGATGAAAAAAATTAAAGACGAAATGCTCGAAACCGACGCAGAGTGATTTGAAAAAAACCAAATTCAGGCAATGATGATTCATCTCAAAACTATAAGGGGGAGATATGAAACTTCTAAGTCTTTTTATGTGTATTTTGTCGCTCAGTTCTTTTGCAAACGCGTGCCCCGATATTTCGGGCAAATTTCAAGGCAGCTGCACCGAAACTTTTATCACCCACCCAGAGGCTAACAAAAATCCAGAGCTTCTCTTTTCCATCACGCAAACCCAGTGCAATGTTGTGGAAGTCACTATGACCCACGTCAGTAGCGGAGCAGAAGTTACAGACACCTTCGATGTGACAGTGGATAAAATGAAAATGATCGAAACGGATAAGATGACGCTTTATTCGAGCGCTATGTATACTGAGGACGCACTTCTAGGGTCGATCCAGTATATCTCTAAAGCGACAGGCATCAGTGTTATGTACTTTAGCAATCGCTACAGCAAGGTCGACGTCGCTGGTGTTCCCCACCTTGTTTTTTCACAAGCGTCGACAAACTATCTACTCGAATGCAAAATTCCAGCCGTTAATTAACTATGAATGGATCCATCAGTTTTCACTGCCGCTACGGCAGTGAAATACGCTCTTCAGATCCAAGATGGCGTTAAATAATGGCTTATTCTTTCTACGAAATTTTCGGGACGCATTTTCGGAGTTATTTCCGAGAACTGAAAGGCTATAATGCCTTTCAGTTCATAAATGCAAACTGTACATCTAACCAGAGCTACAAGTCAGGAACTTCGGGACATGAACTGTCTTTTGGCTCTAAAGCCTTCTTTCCTGATATAAAATCATAAGTTTCACACCATACTCTTAAGTTTCCATGCCCCGGAAAAGCCACTGCAAAACGTACTTTAATTGCGATTTTGTCGTCGCTAACAATCGAGGCTAGGTTGTAATAATTAAATCCGTCTGGATATGTCTCAGCTCCGATACAATCCTTTGCAGTAAGTTTTCGCCCAACTGTCATTTGTTTTCGAATATTCATATTTATTCTATTTTGCGCGTTAACATTGGGAAGATCCTGAATAGCGAAATACTTTCGTTCGGAGTGACAGTTTTTTCCAAATGAAGACTTCTCCTCAAGTTTTTCAATCCAGCCGCCAGCTTTCAAGATTCTATCTGAGGAGGCTTTTTCTCGAGCGTTGGTTGCTATAGAAATACTAGCAATCACGAATATAAAAATGGTTTTTCTGAACTTTAGCGTTGTTCCCATTGAAAAATGCTATCTTCTAAATCCTATTTGTTCAAAATTTTAAGGTTTGCGACGCGGCAAGTGCCTCAAAAGCGCTAAAGATATGACCAGACCCAACCTGAAATAACCACGCCCATCAAGACATCGCCTGCCTATGAAATAAATGCCAATATTTTGAGTTCAATCGCTCGGCAGCGAGCTTTGATCAGTGGAGGACCATTTCGTTGCCGTTTTCGATTTTGCGTTGGCGGGTGTGGTTGGTTTCCACGTAGAAAAGATCGTCGTCGGGATTTGGATATAATGCCGTTAGTACAAATCCCTTTAACAGATAGGAATAAAGCAATCCGTAGATTGCGAGGCTGGCGTTGGCGGCCATTTTATCTGGAGCTCCTGAAAGCGCACTGATAATTCCGATGCACATAAGCAGCCAGCCTGAAATGCCGAAAACGCGATCCCATTGACTGATTAAATGCATTTTGAAGTCGTTATCTGTAGACAAAAAGCGAAAGCCCGCAAACCCAAACTTCATAAAAATCAAACTCACACTGAGGGCCATCATGTAGCCAAAATATTCAGCTGCAACGATGGGATCGATCTCGATGTACATCGAAACAAGATAACCAACGACACCTGCTGCGAGAGCAAAGCCTACGAAAAAACGAATCACGGTGGAGCCTCCAGGAATAACGTCTCTCATTCTTGCCATTACGAAGCCTCCAAGTCACGGTTTTGAAATGCATTGTTTAACTTAGCGCGTAGGCGAACAATGGCCTGTGCATGGAGTTGCGAAACCCGACTCTCTGTCACGCGAAGCACTCGGCCAATCTCTTTGAGGTTGAGATCTTCGTAGTAATAGAGCGAGAGCACTAATCTTTGGCGCTCCGG
Source organism: Bdellovibrionales bacterium (assembly GCA_031429075.1). Classification (GTDB taxonomy): domain Bacteria; phylum Bdellovibrionota; class Bdellovibrionia; order Bdellovibrionales; family JAGQZY01; genus JANPLN01. The sequence goes on from JANOYW010000025.1 coordinate 37,983, forward strand.
TAACTCCTCAATCGCTTTAGTAATAATGTCTTTTAAAAATTTAACATCGAGCTGGTTTTGCGGATTATTAAACTTACAGCCATCTAAAATATGTAATATCGATTTTTTATCAACGCTACTAAACGTGGGCGCTTCGTCGATGGAAACCACACTCACCGGGCGCACTTCGTTGACTAGTTCATGCAGGTCGTCGACGCTGATTTTTAGGTGCACGGCGATCTCTTCATCTTTTGGTGTGCGACCAAGGGAAATTTCTAATTCCATCACAGCGCGATCGAGCATCTTTGATTTGTCGCGAACCGAACGCGGCACCCAATCCTGTGCACGCAATTCATCCAAAATGGCTCCGCGAATTCGAAACTCCGCGTAGGTTTTAAATTTATTGTCGCGAGTGGGATCGTATTTATCGATGGCATCCATCAAACCGATCACACCACTGGAGATCAGATCATCCAACTCGATGTTGGAGGGCAACCGAGCGGCAATTTTTTGTGCAACGAATTTGATCAACGGAGCGTATTCAACGATCAGTTTATCTTTTTCCTTGGGTGAAATTTTGTTGCCTTCTTCTTTGTACTTTTTTAACAACGGATTAGACATGTTCACCTTTACCAGTCACCTTTGATGTTTCCTTATTCTACCAAATTTATTGCATTTGAGAAGTTGGACTCGACTCAAGCAATATCCAAGACCTGATTCCAAAAAAACTGCATTCCACCCTGAATTTCCCTGGTGCTCGAAGATTTCTCAATTGTACTCGCTATTTGCTTCAGACACAGACTCGACGAAGAGGTAGGCGCCATTGTCGTAATAAGCTCCTGCTGGTGCGTGGCCTGTCTCATTTTGAGATCAAAGGGGATAAAACCACCATAGTGCAGGGACATATTCAAAAACTTAGCGGCTACCGAGTTGATGCGATTGTACAGATGCAAGCCCTCTTTTTCGTTGAGGACCAAGTTGCTAATCACCGTGATATTTTTTGTGCGATAGCGCTGGTTGAGCAATTTAATCAGCGCATACGAGTCTGTTAAACTCGAAGGGTCTGGTTGTACCACCACAAACACGTCTTGTGCGGCACTGCTCAGATAAAGCACATCATCAGAGATTCCAGAGGCCGTATCGATGAGCAAGTAATCGTAGTCTTCCTCGAGCTGGCTCACACCGTCCAAGATCATCTTTTTTTGAAAGGCATCCAACTGAGTCATTTCGAAAATCCCGCTGGCGCCTGGCAAAATATGAATATTGCGCGATTGCTTCACGATGACTTCTGACATTGTCGAATCACCTTTTAAAAAATCGCTGACTGAAAATTTGGCCGAGCTTTTTAAAAAGATATCCACATTGGCCAGGCTCATATCCCCATCCAGGATCAAAACTTTTTTGCCCATGGCTGCCAAACAGTTTGCAAGATTCACCGTGATTGTGGTTTTTCCGACTCCACCTTTACCTGATGTCACGCTGATCGTGCGAATTGATTTTTCCTTCATGTATCACCCTTTGCTTTTGATAGTTTAAAAATGCAGTCTAAGACGCGTTCGCGAGAGGACCATTCAAAATCTTCGGGGATCATTGGCCCCAGGCCAAACGCGAAGTACGGAGCGGCGATTTGCTTTTGCAAATTCACCAGCACTCCATGTTTTCTGAGTTGATCGATATTGGTCATAATAAAATCATGAAACTGCACCGAGCGAAAACGTCGGGCGTAGGAAAACATCTCTTCGTCTTTCATCATGGCCGAAAGCACCAAGTGAATGCGAATGTTTCCTAGCTCGTAAGGAATGTGCGCCTTCAAATGATCAATCTCGTTCATCTGCACCAGTGACTGCCCCTCAGTGTCGATAAGGACGTAGTCCACTTTTTCCATGTAACGCAGATATTGATTGATATCTTCGCCCTTTTTCCAAATTGCGAAGGGCACGTTTAAAATTTGTGCGTAGATGCGCAGTTGCTCCACCGCACCCACTTTGTTGTTGTCGGCCGAAATAATACCAATTCGCTTTTTTTCTTTTAATACCAGATGACTCGCCATCTTCACCAAAGTTGATGTTTTGCCAACACCTCGGGGGCCAACGAAAACATGATACCTCGACTGGAGCTTTTCTTTTACGATGTCCACCGTGGAGTACATCCACTTGGCCACCCACGCTTCGAGGAGACCCTTTTTCTTTACGTTTTCTTTAAGTTGGAGATGGGCGTTTTTCATTAATTCGACAACGAGTTTCTCGTCGATGCCTTCACCCACCAGTCTTTCGAACATAGCGCTGGTGTCTTGCGAAATTCCGTGGCGAGCCCCAGGGTACATAGCTTGTGTATTGCTAGCTACCGCTTTCGGTTGAGACCCAATGTTTTGCAACATTCCCTGCAAACGTTTGATTTCATTTTTCAGCTCGTCGATCTTGCTCACATCAAACTTAGGAGCTGGCGCTGTAACGGCCGTTGTCTGCACCTGTTTGGGTTTTGACTGCAAAATCGTGTTTCGCAGTTTCGGTTTGATCACTTCGAAGCGCTCTTCTTCAAAATCCTCTTCTGGGATGGAAGCATAATTTCGCTCTTCGAGAACACGGCGCTTTTCGGTGATTTTGTCGTTAAGGGTCGAATAGGCTTGGTTAATAAATTGTCTTTGCACGCGCGCTGATTTTTGTGACAGTCGGGTTAAATCTTTTTGCGATAGGTTTTGCTCCACAGTGCGCTTTCGATTGAGCGTATCCTCTGCAACCGCCGCCGTTATCAGTACTTTGCGGGGAGAGTTGGCTCCCATGTGTTTTTGGGTCTCTTTGGTGGATAAAATAATGGCATCAGGACCCAGGTCCTTTTTGACCATATCCACGGCCTCTTTAATTGTTGTGGCCTCGTATTTTCTAACCTGCATATGGAACCTCCACGACCCCTACTGAAGACACTTGCGCCTGAGTCGAAATTTCTCCATGAGAAAGTACAACCAACTGCGGAATAAACTTATGCGTGATTCTAAAAACATGACGACGAACGGTTGGACTGGTTAACAAGATCGGCTGACTGGCCACTTCGGGATGCTCTTCGATCATATCGGCGATTTGCAGAACGATTTTTTGCATTCTCTGCGCATCCATGGCCAATTGAATGCCCTGCTCTGTTTGTATCAGCGATTGAATAATTTCTTCTTCGATATTCGAACTTAAAGTCATCACTTGAATCACTCCACCATCATCCATGTATTTTGCTGTGATTCCACGAGCCAGACGCTTGCGCACCGACTCTGTGAGCTGCTCCACATCTTTCGTACGTGAGGCTTCGTCGGCCAAGGCTTCAAAAATGGTTAACATATCGCGAATGGAAATTTGTTCTTTAAGCAAGCCTTGTAAAATCCGCACAACGCTACCCAGGGGAAGAAGATCAGGGATAAGATCTTCCACAACTTTTGGATACGCTTTTTTAAAGTTTTCGATAAGACTACTCGCCTCTTGGCGACCAAACAGTTCATAGGCATGGGAGCGCAAGATTTCAGTGATATGCGTGGCCATAACTGTTGGCAGATCCACAACCGTGTAACCATAAAGCTCGGCTTCTTCTTTTTGCGACTTGGTAATCCACAATGCATCCAAACCAAATGCAGGCTCTTTCGTTTTAGCGCCTTCCATTTTTCGGCTCACGCCGCCTGGATCCATGGCCAAGAAACACTCAGCTTTGAGATCGCCCTGCGCCACTTTGTTACCTTTAATTAAAATTCGATACTCCCCAGGTTTTAACTGCAAGTTGTCGCGAATGTGCACCGGAGGAATTATAACTCCCAGATCCATGGCGAATTGTTTGCGGATACTCACGATACGTTCGAGCAAATCACCGCTCTCGTGGGACTCAACAACATTGATAAGCCCGTAACCCACTTCCACTTCCACCAGATCCAGCGGAAGAAGATTTTCGATGCTTTCAGGCTTTGGTCTTTGCAAGTCATCGATGCGTTTTTGATTTTCTTTTTCGTCTTTGTTTTTTTGATTGGTTTGCGTCACGAAGCCGATACCACCCAACAAAAATGCGACTGTTAAAAATGGCACCATTGGCAGCCCGGGGATTAAACCCATGGAGCCCACAATCCCGGCCGCTGCCATTACCGCGCGCGGATTAAAAAACAATTGAGCAGCGATGTCTTGACCGATACTGGATTTAGAACTGTTTTTCGTTACGATCGTACCAGCGGCTGTGGAAATGATAAGTGCTGGCAATTGGCTCACTAAGCCGTCACCGATCGTAAGCTGAGTGTAAAAATCAGCAGCGGTGGCGAGATCCAACCCTTTTTGCAAAACGCCGATGGCTAAACCACCGATGATGTTGATTAACATAATAAAGATACCCGCAACGGCATCACCACGCACGAATTTGGAGGCACCATCCATGGCTCCGTAAAAGTCGGCTTCGGCTTCGATTCGTTTACGGCGGGTTCGCGCCTGCTCTTCGTTAATCAGGCCGGCATTGAGGTCCGCATCAATGGACATTTGTTTTCCAGGTAACGCATCTAAGGTGAAGCGCGCCGCAACTTCTGCAATTCGACCAGAACCTTTGGTGATCACCACAAAGTTGATCACCACGAGAATAATAAAGACCACAAGACCGATGGCGTAGTTGTTACCCACCACAATACTGGCAAACGCATGAATCACTTGTCCTGCCGCCGCATGCCCGTTATGGCCTTCGGTTAAAATCAAACGTGTAGATGCCACGTTTAAGGCCAAGCGAAATAACGTCGAAATTAAAAGCAACGACGGAAATACGCTAAAATCGAGGACTTGGTTGGTGTAGAGAGCCACTAAGAGAATCAACAAACTAAAGGTGATCGAAAGCGTTAACGCCATGTCGAGCAGAATCGATGGAAGTGGAATCATCATCACAACCAAAATACCGATCAGTGCAATTGCGACCAAAAGATCCATGTTTTTGGTATATTTTTCGAATCGATTTAGAAAGTTTAGTATTTGTTCCATATTATCTCAACAGCCTCTTTCTTTTCATGCGAAAGACGTAAGCTAAAATTTCGGCCACGGCCGCAAACAGTTCGCGCGGTATCACTTGTCCAACCTCGACGGTTTTAAACATTGTTCGCGCTAAAGGTTTGTTTTCCACGATGGGAATATTGTGTTGCATAGCCATTTCGCGAATGCGCGTGGCTACATAATCTTGCCCCTTAGCTAGCATGATGGGTGCCGCAAATTTTTCGGGCGCATATTTTAAAGCAATGGCAATGTGAGTTGGGTTTGTGATAATCACGTCGGCCTTAGGCACATCAGACATCATTCGGCGCTGGGAAACTTCTTTTTGAATTTTACGAATTCGCGCTTTGATGAGTGGGTCCCCTTCTCGGGTTTTCATCTCGTCGCGGATTTCTTGTTTTGTCATTTTCATTTGTTCTTCAAGCTGGTAGCGCTGAACAAAATAATCAGACACAGCAATTAAGGTAAGAATAATTCCAACACCAATCATGATATCAAAAATCTTCTGACCCGAAAAAATAAGAATCTCTCCCGGAGCTAAGTACACGAGCCGGGGTATAACATCGACTGTCCCTTTTAGTACATGGTAAGCGGCGTAGGAAATCACCGCGAGCTTCAACATTGACTTTGCACCCTCGATGAGAGAACGCCAGGAGAACAAACGCTTTAAGCCTTCGAGCGGATTTATTTTTTCGAAGTTGGGTGAAATGGCGTCTTCGCTCACTAAAAAACCAACTTGCAACACACTGGACGCAATTGAAAATACAAAACACAGAGCAAAGATCGGCCCCAGAACAAAAAAGGTCGAGATTCCCAAGTGCCTGAACATGGCAAACATAGAGTCTTTGCTCATCTCGCCAGGAGTGATGTAATCATAAACAGATTTGTAAGATCCCATCATTTGCTGCATAAAAAACGAGCCCAGAAGAGCGAAGGCCAGGGCGAATCCCAAAAGCGAAAGCACCGGCGCAAGCTCGCGCGTTTGCGCAATTTGGCCACGACGACGAAAATCATCTCGTCTCTGCTGCGTGGCCTCTTCGGTACGTTCCTGCTCGCTATAATCTGCCATACATCCTTATACGGTTTTCAGAAAACTAAAAAACTGATCCACAAAAATTCCCAGACTCACTCCCAACTGATCCACCAAAAACGGCATGGACAAAATCAGCACGGCAATTCCCGCCAGCGCATTGATCGGCATGCTCGTAACCAAGACGTTAATCTGAGGTACTGCCCGGCCAACAATTGCCAATGAAATGTTAATGAGCAAGATTGAGACCAACACGGGTGAGGCTAGCTGAAACCCCAAAACAATCACGTCTTTGCCAATTAAACTGATTTGAGCAAAAGACTTTCCATCTAAAGTCCAGCTGTAGATCGGCGCAACGTCATAACTCTGCACCAGTCCAGTCAAAAACATATGATGACCATCTACCAGTAAAAAGAACAAAGTCGCGAGCCCGTAGTAAAGCGTATCAACGGGGGTAGCAGACATTTGAAATGTGGGATTGAACAATTGTGCGGACGAAATCCCGAGAGACGTGGAGACCAAATCTGCCATCATCTGGATCATGTAAAAAAACATGTAGGACACTTGCGCCAGGGCCAAGCCGATAAAGACTTCTTTGCCAACATAAAACATCAACTGCGAGTACGACGTAAACACGTGCTTAAAGTCGCCCTTAAGAATTGGGTACAAGGAAATAGAAATTAAAAACGACAGCAGCACCTTTAGCGGCGCTGGGACGTTAAGGCCGCCAAACACGGGCCATGTGACTAAGAAGGCACTCATTCTTGCCAAGATCAAAATAAACGCAAAGGCTTCAATTTCAAACAGGTTGAGAACGTTCAAACAAAACCTCGCTACTGAGTTCGGACGATGTCGCCAACGCTTTCAAAAATCTCGATGGTAAACCCCTTGAGAGTGTCCAACATCCAAGGTCCAGCGAGGATAATAATCAAAGTGACAACGATCATTTTAGGAATAAATGTGAGCGTGGCTTCGTTGATCTGGGTGATGGCCTGAAACACGCTCACCAAAATCCCGATAACCAACGCGCCAAGCAACATAGGTGACGACACCAGCGCGATGGTTTTTAAGGTACTCGTGCTTAGATTAATAATCATATCTTCATTCATGCATCACCCAAAGCTCTTAACCATCGAGCCGACAATCAAACTCCATCCATCCACTAAAACAAAAATCATAATTTTAAACGGCAAGGAGATCACCACCGGCGGCAACATCATCATCCCCAGCGCCATCAAAACGCTGGCCACAATCATGTCGATCACCAAAAACGGCAGATAAATAATAAAGCCAATTTGAAAAGCCGTTTTTAATTCCGAAATCACAAACGCAGGAATAAGAACCGTTGTTGGTACATCGGCGCGAGTTTTTGGATTGTTGACTTTGGAGAGTCGCAAAAAGAGCTCTAAATCTGCTGGACGGGTTTGCGAAAACATAAATTTGCGAAGCGGCACAAGCGCTTTTTCAATGGCGATATCTTGTTTCATCTGCCCGTTCACATAGGGCTGAAGAGCATCGGTATTGATCTTTTCAAAAACTGGCTGCATGATAAAAAACGTTAAAAATAACGACATCCCCACCAAAAGTTGGTTGGGTGGCATTTGCTGTGTTCCCAAAGCCTGGCGCAAAAACGAAAAAACAATAATTAAACGAGTAAAGCTGGTCATTAATATTAATATGGCAGGGGCCAAGGTTAATATTGTGAGCAAGATCAAAATTTGAATGGACGACACAATCTCTTGCGGGTTGTTTGTGGACTTCATCGAAAAATTAACCGAAGGCACAGTCACATTCGACTGTGCCAAAGCCCACGAAGAGGCTCCCAAGATCAAGAGCACTAAAGGCAGCTTACATATCTGTTTCATCGATATACTTTCTTTTTTGGAAAATCTTTTTAACGTCACTTAAAGAGGAGACCGAAAATGAGTCTTCGATTTCCTGTGCGTGGGTATCTACGTTATTGGATCGCGCGTCCATACGCTTGACCGCTGTTTTAAAATCTTGAGGATCGAGATCTGGGAGTTCATCGTCGATGACAGATAGTTGCTTGATTAAGGAAATATTATGGTCCGTTACGCCGAGGAGTAAGTACTCGCCTGACACTCTCACGAGGGTGAGCTGTCTTTTTGGTCCCAAATACTTTTGCGACACAACTTTGATCGAATCGTGATTAAAAGCCGCACCTGATTTTTTCTCTTTTAATTTTTTATTAATAAAAAACAACGAGCCCATTAAAACGAGCAACGCCATAAAACCCGCAGCGATACGACCCATTCCTGAAGCCGAACTCACTTCGGCTTTGACATTTTTTACTTTTAAAGGAATTTCTTTTTCTTCTTTAGTCTCATCCAGAGCCATCTCCTGTTCGAGGCTTTTTGCAGTCGAAGCCAAAGGCGTATTACTTTCGGCTTCCGAAGGTTCCATGGAGAGCACGCTTTTTTGTGCGATGTGATCCTGCATCATAGCCATGGACTCTAATTTGACTTCGTACATGCGGCTGAGCTCTTTGATATTATGGGGAAGCATCGCCACCGAGCTATCTAACACCATGGTGAGCTTGTTGCTGTCTTTTAAAAACCGCACTTGCTCGTGGTAGTTGGAAGCCACTTTTTCGTTATTTAAATTAATACGAATTCGCAAACCTTTTTGATCGGGCTGCGAAGCGTAGATGTTGTTAATGTCGGCTTCGCCCACATCCACAAACATTTTGTCTTTTTTAATTTGCACACCCGCCAAGTCCCACTCGATCGTCCGACGCATAAAGCGCGCTTCGATCTGATCCTGGTTGACCTCTTGAGCCATATCCATATGAATCAAGGTGGTCGTTCCTTTGTGCTCTACTTGAATACTCTTCAGCGTATTCAAGTCGGCAGCAAAAGCCTGCATACAAAAGTTTAAAATTAAACTCGCGATCATCATTTGAGTTGCTCCACGCGTTCTTTAGGTGAAATCACATCTGTTAAACGCACGCCAAATTTATCATTCACCACCACCGCTTCGCCCTTGGCGATGAGCTTGTCGTTGACGTAAATTTCCATGGCTTCGCCCGCCAATTTATTTAACTCGATCACGCTGCCCTGGCCAAGATTGAGCAAATCGCTCACCACAATTTTGGTTCTGCCAAGTTCGGCTGTGAGCTTGAGAGGAATATCCAATATCATATTAATATTGGGCTCGCCCCCGTTAACTTCGTGCAAATGGCTTTCCCCGGATTCCTTTTTTGCTGCGTCTGTCATATATTCCCCCTTTTATCTTTTATTAATTTTTTCGGTTATTTTCATCGCCACAGAACCGTGGCTTGTTCCGTAAAAGCCTTTAAACTTTTTCACACCCTCAACAAGCACGTCGATCTCTTTGCTGGCATCTTGGTTCAACGGCAAAATGTCGCCCACCTTGAGTTCCATCAAATCTTTGATCGAAAAAATGCTTTCCCCGAGATTTACTTTGATATCCACACTGACATCTTTTAATTGTTCAGAAATAATTTTTGACCAGATTCGCTTATCAGTTTGATCGGCTTCCACCTGAAAGCCCGAAGATAATTTTTGTTTTATGGGCTCAATGGCCGAGTATGGAATCACCAAAGTAATGGTCCCGCTGGCTTTTTCGAGTTCCACATCAAACGTAGAAGCAATCACCACATCGGTTGGCGGCACGATGCCCACAAACTGTGGATTCACTTCGGTTCGCACAAAACTGCAATCGATCACTTCCACCGATTCCCAAGCCACCTCGAGATCCTGAATGGCGAGCTCCACAACTTTTTTAACAATGGATAATTCGATGGGTGTAAAATCTTTGCCTTCGACTTTTGTGTAAGGACGATCATCGCCACCAAAAAAACTATCGATCAACGCATAGGCCAGTTTGGTTTCGATCACAAACAGTGCCGAACCGCGCAGATTTCCCATCCGCAGAACACTCATACAGGTGGGCGCTGGCAGGGTGTTAATAAACTCGCCGAATTTTAAAAAGTCTGTACTCGAGTGGTTAAGGGCGGCAATTTTGCGAATGGCCGACGACAGCGTAACGCGAAACGAGCGCATAAACTTTTCGTAAATAACATCGAGCTGTGGAAGCCGACCACGGATGATGCGATCTTGGCTGGTGAGATCATAAACCACCACCACACGGTCATCCTGCTTGCCCCGGCTATCCAGCTTGATCTCGTTATCGGAAACCGCCGATAACAGTGCATCCACTTCGCTTTGCGATAAAACCTGATTCATACAACCCCTACTGGAATAAAAACTCTGTGAATAAAATCTTTTTGATCTTTCCCTTAGTAAGTATCGAATTTACTGTGTCGATGATTTCTGCTTTTAATTTATCCTGTGCATTTTCGCCGGAGACTTCGCCGTACCGTTTACTTGTTAGTAAAATGATAATCATGTCGCGCACTTGCGCTTGGCGCTTTAAGATCTCGTCCTGCGCAGGCGTTGTATCCACCTCAAGGCTCATCGTGACCTTTAAAAGTTTGTAACCTTCACTGCCGTCCAGATTGACGTAAAAGGTTTCGAGAGCGACCAGTTTTAACTCGTGATCGGATGGTTTCTTTTCATCCTTCGCCGCAGGTCCGTCTTTTATTTCGCCAATTTCTGTGGCGGCTTTTACGACTTCCCGGGTTGCCTTTGAATATTGATAAAGGCCAAATCCCACTCCGGCAAACGCCAGGGAGTTTACAACCACAAGGATCATAAGGATCAAGGAACGCTTGTCTGAACCTTGACCTGAGTCTGGTGATTTACCATCGCCCTCTTCCGCTTTTGATTTTTTTGCTGCATTTGCGTCTGCCACTCTTCCCCCATGACATTTTCTTTCAACTGTTCATACAGTGTGTGAGCAACTTGGGTGCCACACAGACTTTAGAGCAGGTGTGGGGGTCTCCTCCAATTTACAGGTTTTGAACCCCCGAAAGGATCGATGTTCTGACTCGCCAGAGCCGGTATATTGACAGGACTGAGGAAAGTTCGGCTATGGCTAGGTGTGTCCTAGACTTGTTGGAATTTCGAAGTCCAGGCCATTGACCCTCATCGAACAAATCTTGTAATCTTGGAACAGGGCTCTAGTGGCTAGAGTTACAGAAACGAAGAGGACGAATTATGAAAAAGAATGAAGCTTCCAAAAAAGATGGACGTTTGGAAAAAGTTGTCGTGTTTTTATTAGTGGTTTTAATTTCTCTCCTCTCTTTCAGCGTAGGTGTGATTTCGGGAAAAGGTTTGAGCGATAAAGAATATGCTCTTAAAGCCATCGATCAAAAAAATTCGCATGCTTTGAACAGTGACGAGTCCGAAGAAGTTCCTGCAGACGCAGATCTTTCCGAAGAAGAAATTCAGCAGCTCGCCAATGCGGCGATTCAGGCTGCCGAAAAAAATGGTGACATTAAAAAAGACGACGCGAACGATGAAGACACCGAAGCTGCAGAAATCGCTGCTCTCGAGAAAAAAGCTAACGGCAAAGCCGGCACCTCCGCTCCTGTGGCTCAGTCGGCCCCCGCTACGGTGACAGTCGCAATCGCCCCTAAAACCGACGATCGTTTTCCGACCAGCGTAAAAAAAGGTGCCGCCGAAGCTGAGTACACTGTGCAGGTGGCCGCATATCCAAATCCCAAGGATGCAGAGGCGATGTCTGCCACTCTGATTAAAAAAGGCCTTCCGGCGTTTCCGGTAAAAGTGATGCTCAATGGCGCTGAGTGGTACAAAGTGAGTGTCGGCAGCTTCAAAAACCGCAAAGAAGCTATGGACTATCAGGCCGAGCTTAAAAAGCAAGGCGTGGTCAAAGACGCGTTTGTTCAAAAAATAGTCAAGTAAGTTTACCCAATTAGCGCCCATCCTGGGCAACCCTCATTGACATCGACCGCAGAATGATTAAGTTTAGCGGTCTATGTCTTCTGTCAGTCTGAATCCAGCCCAACAACAAGCTGTCATACATACCGGATCGCCACTGCTTATTTTAGCCGGCGCAGGCTCTGGAAAAACCCGAGTTCTCACACAAAAAATCTGTCATCTTATCGAAACCAATCAATATCATCCCCGCGAAATTTTGGCGGTCACCTTTACCAACAAAGCCGCTCGCGAAATGAAGGAGCGTATGTCGCGCATGCTCCCTCCGCATTTGGCCTACGATGTGTGGATCAGCACCTTCCACTCCCTGGGAGTGCAGATTTTGCGGCGCTATGCGGACGTGATGGGTTACAAAAAAGGCTTTACGATCTTTGACGACAGCGATCAAACCACGGTGATTAAAAAAGTTTTAAAAAAATTAAACCTTAACGAAAAAATTATCACTCCCAAGTTTTGCCAGTCGCGCATCAACATGGCAAAAGCGTCTGTTCTCACGCAGCAACAGATCGATTCGCAAAAATCTTTGTTTAATAAAGAGTTTACTGCAGTGTTCGCCGCCTATGAGCAAGAGCTTAAAGCCAACAATGCTTTTGATTTTGGCGATTTGATTTCAAAAACCCTGTACTTGGTCGAAAACTATCCGCAGGTGCAGCAAGAGCTGCAAAATACTTTTCGTTTTGTAATGGTGGACGAGTATCAGGATACCAACGTCAGCCAGTACCGCCTGATGAAAGCTTTGTGCCCAGACAAAAGCAACATCTGCGTTGTGGGCGACGAAGATCAGTCGATCTACGCGTGGCGTGGAGCAGATATTACAAACATCCTCAATTTCGAAAAAGACTTTCCCGGTACGCAGGTGATCAAGCTTGAGCAAAACTACCGCTCAACAAAAAATATTATCACCGCGGCTTCGGCTGTGATTCAGCACAACTCCCAGCGCCACGACAAAAAACTATTTACCGACAACCCGGACGGCGAACTTATAAAAATCGTGAACGTTGAAAACGAATACGAAGAGTCCCAGTACGTAGCAGACCGAATTTCGCACCTCCACCTCAGTGGCACTCCGCTCAGTGATATCGCCGTTTTTTATCGCACCAACGCCCAGTCGCGGGTGATCGAAGAACAACTGCGCAATAAACAACTGACGTACAAACTTTTTGGCGGTATTCGTTTTTATGATCGCAAAGAGATCAAGGACATCGCCTCGTATTTAAATCTTTTGCTCAATCCCACAGACGATGTGTCGTTTAAACGTGTGGTCAATGTTCCCGCGCGCAGCCTTGGCAAAACTTCTGTGGAGCAGATCGAGCAAATCAGTATTGATAACAACTGCAGCATGGTGGAAGCCTCCATCCGCGCCGTGCAGGGAAAACTTCTCACCTCGCGGGCGAACAACAAACTGAGTGAGTTTTTGGATTTGCTCGTCAAGCTTCGCGAAAAAAGCAACAGCATGGATATCTACGCTCTCTACAACGAAATTTTGCAGGACACTGGCTATCTGCGGGAGCTCGAGCAAGACGACACCATCGAGTCCAAATCCCGTATCGAAAACTTGCAGGAATTCGGAAACGCCATAATGCGCTTTATCGAAACCCATCAAGACGACGTGTCGCTGGAAAAATTTTTAAGTGACATGGCTTTAGTTTCCGACGCCGATACTTTAGCCGCCGACAATCAACCTTCCATTACGCTGATGACATTGCATATTTCGAAAGGTTTGGAATTTCCCCATGTGTTTATGCTGGGCATGGAAGAGGGATTATTTCCCGGCCACCAGAGCATCGAAGAAGCCGGCGATCGCATGGAAGAAGAGCGACGCCTCTGCTACGTGGGCATGACCCGTGCCGAAAAGTCGTTGTACATGTGCCATGCTCGCAGTCGTCGCCATTGGGGCGAACACCAGTTTAATCCCCCCAGTCGCTTTTTAGACGAAATCCCATCGCACCTCTCCGAGCCCGTGAGTTTGATTCAGCGCCGTCCGCAATTTATGAATCGCACAAGCACATTTAGCAAACCACAATCTTCCGCTCATCAATTGAGCTCCGGTTTTGATACATTCCCCGATTACGAAAACATGAGCGACGTGCAAGACGGCAACCCCTACAGAAAGGGAGCCCGCGTTCGCCACCCGGTGTTTGGCGCGGGCGCGATTTTTAGTGTTGAAGGCTCGGGTGATTCCATCAAAGTTGCGATTCTGTTCACTGATCAATCCATCAAAAAGTTTATTGCCAAGCACGCAAACTTAACGTTTATTTAATTGTATGAACGACTTAAATATTTACATCCGAAGACTATTGGCCCTCCCCTACATCCCAAGCTTACTCAGCTGGATTTTTTTTGGTCTTCTGGCCGGCGTGGTTGCAAAACTCCTTCTGCCTGGGCAAGAGGGTCTTGGGTGGATTCGCACCATTATCGTTGGTATTTGCGGCGCCTTCCTCGGCGCCTTCGTCGCAACCTCCATGGGCTACAACGTGAGTGTTGGCTGGAACATCATGGGGTTCATCGCTGCGGTTGGCGGCTCCATTGCCCTTCTTTTAATCCACCGCTTAGTCACCAAAACATAACCACTCAGCCAATTATATTGAACAACGCAAGCTGTTCCTGTTTGCAAGTGAGCCCGCTGTTGTTATGATTTTTTTAATCCAGGAGGCCCTATGGTCATGTTGTGCAAAGTTTGTTTCGTTTTAGTTTTTATCGCCTGCTTGTCAGCGTGCTCGAGTCATCCGATCAAGCCTGAAGGCAAAAATGTGGAAGTCAGTCGCAACGATGCCGATAAAGATTGCAAAGAAATTGGACGTGTTGAAGGGCGAGTGAAAAACGTCAAAGGCAACTTTGACGAAGCCCTGGAAGATCTAAAATTGGATGCCGCTCGCAAAGGGGCCAATTACGTAAAAATGGAACAGACCGGAGCCATGGGGCAATCGGTGGCTGGCGTCGCTTACTTTTGCGATTAGTTGAGGCCGCGGTCGGTCACTCGCTGATTTCAGTGAGCTCAAGAACTTCCAGGCCAGCTTCTTTCGTAAAACTCACGCGAAATTGCGTTCCAGGAAGAAAAACTAACGAAGGATCCTCTTTCGGGAAATGGAGGTCCAAACCTTCAAGACTTCTTCCGCTTTTTCCCTTTACAGAAACTAGCACCATTGGCAACCAGCCCGCGCGAGCTTGCCGCAAGTCCTGATGGAAAGTTTGTTTGCCTAAAGCAATAATTTGCGAATTTTCCGGAAATACGGGAAGCATCCACTCCAAACGAATCACGTCACCCTGCTTGAGGTTGGCACTGTTAGGCATATCCCGGTAGGCAATGGTATAAAGTTTTGAGTCATTCGCAACCATGGGGAACTCACGAAGAAATCCTGGAACTTCTTTCTGTAACCGTTTGGGTATGTCCGTATGTAAAAAAGGATCTGTTTTGAAGGAATAGATATTCATTCGCATAAGATGAAACAGTACTGACACTTCAGAACTCGTGATCGTGCGCTCGTAAAAAATGTCGACACAATTCAAACCCGCCATTGCGACGGACGATTGAACAGACAATCCCACTAAAATAAGCAGTTGCGCAGTAGTTATCGAAAATCGTACCGTACCCATGTATTCTCCATTCACTAAAAATAACTATTCGAAGTGTAATAAAGCAAAAAAAATACCAATCCAAATAACGTCAGATGCTTTTTGCGGTAAAAGTGAGGGTTTATGACAAAAAATGTCACTTTTCTGGCTTCGAATCAGCCAACTGCGAAGATAACGTTTTTAAAAAAATAAGATCGGTTTGGGCTTCATCGCCCATCACAAATTCGTGGGACGATATTTTTTTAAAGCCGCGCTTTTCGTAAAATCTTTGCGCGCGGTAATTCTTTTCCCACACACCTAACCAAAAGGAACCATAGCCCAAATCGCGGGCTTTTTGTTCGCACACCGCCATCATGTGGTCGGCGAAGCCGCGCCCGTGGTAATCGGCGAGCAAATAAAAACGCTTCAACTCTAAATTGATGCCGTCGTACACTTCGTTGTTATTAAATAGCATCTGAATATAGCCCACTAATTTTTGGTCGATAAAACAGCCAAAGGTAAAAAAATCGGGATCGGCCAGTTCGCGGCGAAAGCTGTCCACCGTGAGATGGGCATCCGCGTAGCCAAAAACGTTTTTTTCGTCGTTGGTGGGCAAAAAGGTTTCAACAAAGATCCTATGGGCAATGGGAGCTAATTTATCGGCATCTAATGGGGTGAGTGCAGTAATTTTCAGCATATGGTAATTGCAAAGAATTTATGTTAAAAGCTGCTCCATGGTTATTACAAATTTAGCAGGTGAAAAAATTATCTATCCACAGCAGCAGTTGCTCCCCATTCGTTTGACGACACGATTAAAAAATACGCTGATCACGTTGGTCAAATGCGTCGCAGTTACGGCGCTGATGTCGTTGATTCCGGTGCTGCATTTTGTACTTGTTCCGCTGGGAGGCTTTTTGACGGTGATCAGCACTTGGTTTTCGTGGAAGCGAAGTTATTTTTTTGAACAAATCGAAATCCATTGTCCTAGCTGTGATCAAAAAACCACAGCATCCTTGGGTGGTTCTGAATTACCGCTAAGAACCTTTTGCCCCAGCTGCCGAAACATGGTTTACGTCGCAAACTAACAAACCAGTCAACTAACAAACCAGTTAACTAAATAGCCAGCAAACTAAATCGCGGTGGGCTGATCGCGCAGATAGCGGCAATGAAGTGTAATGTCGTAGCGTTTGCCGTCGGGTGAGACAAAGCGTCCCGCGCTCTCCTCAAGAAGATATATCTGTTGGAAAATTTCGCAGTTCTTTCCCAAGTTGTCGCTGGCCTGCATATAAAAATCAATTCTCGTGCCGTCGTAGTTGTGTAACGACTCTTTCACCGAGGCATTGAGATCCTTCATGTAAACAGTTCCCGACCCTCTATAGCCGCGCAAGGTGCTCATCGTGTAGGGCTTGGGGTACAAACTTCGATCAATTAAATCAATGGCGGGTGTGACGTCCTGATTTTCGCCAAACCAACCCACAAAGGAGCGCTGCTGCTCGTGGGGTACAAAGGGATCATACCCTTCAATTTCTTGCCAGGTGCTGAGGTATTCTTGCGAGTGATAAAGAATCAATCGCACATCCGAAAAGTAATCCGCAGGCGACGTGTACACCACACGCGGCCCTCGCGCTAAAAGATGACCGTGGAAAAAATCTTTGAGGCTTAAATTAAAATAATAGTTTTTATCGTAGGCGCTGCGAACATGCTCTGCGATTTTTGCAGCCATCGACTGCGGCAAGTACACCACATCCATGGCCAGTACATCGCTGGGTCGGCCGCACTGATCGTCTAGGTAAGACGAAGTTTTGATTCGGCAATATTCGGCGGTGATTTCTTCGACGGTGCGAAGTTTTTTAATAACAATAGTTTCTTCAAAATTTTGCGGGCTTGCCGCTAGAACAAGTGAACTGATTAACTGAACCCAAATTAAACCCATTAAGCCCCCCCGGAACCCCATGAACAAAACGCATTCATAGCATAGGAGGTGGAGTAAAATGCAGAGTAAATTTTACATTTTTTAGGCGATTTTTAGGATGTAGATTTTAGGCGAAGTTTTGAGCTCTAAGAACGACCGCATTTTGTAAATGCGAAAGCTGTTGTAGTCGGTCAGCGCCGCTACGTCCTGCGTTTGGGCGGGACTTGAGAACACACACGGGGCTGATAATAAGATCGACAAAACAAGTAACTTCATACTTATTCTATCGGCAAAATTCAGCACAACTTTAGTCGGGAGTGTTTCATTTTGAGAATTTCACCAAAAAATCGACATTTTTTTGATAAAATATTGATCAAGCCCGCAATTATTACATCGCAAGGAGCTTAGCATGGAAATACTCGCTCCACTGCTGTTACAAGACCTCTATGAAACTCACCCCACGCCTCAAAACTTTTGCGCTTTTTCTTTTAATTTCCACTCAAGCTCTGGCCGAGATCACCATCACTTTTGGTGGCGACTTAAATTTAAGTCCCTCCCGCGCTCCGGTGAATGATACCGGCTCAACTAAACACGGCACCTTTTATACCTGGGAAGAAATGTTTGCAGGAATTGCTCCGCTGATCGATGGGCAATTAAATTTTGCCAACGTAGAAACCGTTGTCAGCGACCAAAGTTTGCCCGATACGGGTGGCAAGTTTGTTTTTAATACCCATCCAGAAGGTTTGGCGTATGCGGTGGAGCTTGGCATAAATCTTTTGGGAGTTTCTAACAACCACGTTGGCGATTACGGCGTGACTGGAATGGAAGAAACACTCCTATGGCTTGAGAAAACCAATCGCGAAGTGGGAACTATTTATTACTCGGGCTTGGGTTACAATCGCGCGCAGGCCATGACTCCCACTTTAATACCTGTGCGCTCTGGCGGAAAAACCTACACCATAGCTTTTTTGGCAATGACCGCCGTTGCAAATAAACCATCACAGGCAGGAGACAACACCGCCGGCACTCTGTACTTTCGCGACGACAACGATTTTGCCCAAGGCCTTGAGGCTCTAAAAAATGCCCCCGCTCATTATAGGATTCTTTCTATTCACGGAGGACGTGAAGGAAAAGTTAAACTCGATGGCGGCCAGCAACAGCGATACAACCAAGCTCTTAACGATGGCGACGTGGATTTAATCCTAGGCCATCACCCCCACCGCGTGCGACCCATCGAGCGCGTGAACCATAGACTTATTTTTTACAGCCTTGGTAATTATCAAATGCTGGGCGCTGCAAACATCAATGGTTCGGGCGCACTCTACGATTACGGTTTGCTGGGTAAAGTTCATCTGGAGTGGGATGCACAGCGTTCGCGATTGGTGGCGCAAGCCACAGAGATCGTGGCTTTAACAAACCTCCATGCCGCCGCTAAGCCACTATCTCCCGCCGAAGGAGCCCAGCGCGTGGAACTTTTAAACGACCTGAGCGCCGACGAACTGGGCGACGGGGCACAAATGTTTCAGCCTAATAGGTCTGGACACGGCGAAGCCTGTTTGGGAAATAATCCCGGTCCGCGCGCCAAAGCCATTTGTAATTAAAATCGCCTCGCGCTTGTTCTCTTTTGGCGAGTCTGCTATAAACAGCCAAACTTTTCTCCTCGCGAAGTGGTTATGCGTCCCTATTCCAAATTTTTTATTTTAGGTTTTCGGCAGATGATTCCGGTGACAACGGGTGTGATTCCTTTTGGCGCTGTGATGGGCACTGTTTTTTACAACGCCGGTCTTAGTTTTTTTCAGTCCATGACTATGAATATTTTTATGTACTCAGGCTCTGCACAGCTTGCGTCCATTGATCTGATGACCAAGCATGCAGCAAGTGCTGTTGTTATTGCCACGGGCTTGGTGATCAACTTACGATTTTTACTTTACAGCGCTGGTCTTTCCCCTCACTTGCAGCAATCGGGGTTTTGGACCAAGGTGCTTTGCGCCCACACCCTCACCGATCAAAGCTATGCCGTTATGAGTGCAAATACCAATATTTTAAAAACCAAAACCGATGCTGTATCGTTTTATTTAGGCACGGCGTTGTGCATGTGGTTGGTGTGGCAGTCGTCGGTGGTGGCGGGATTTATTTTTGGAAATTTTGCGCCCACGTCGTGGTCCTTGGATTTTGCGGTGCCCTTGAGTTTTGTGGCGCTGGTGATTCCGACTCTTAAAAATTACAAGTATGTGGCGGTGGCGGCGTTTTCGTCGGCGCTATCGATTTTGTTTAATGGATTGCCATTTAAGTTGGGTCTGATTGCCACTGCCTTGTGCGCCATTGTTCTGGCGGTGGTGCTAACCAAGCGGGAGTCTCGATCATGATTGAGACCTCTTACTTTTGGTTTATTTTTGTTTGCCTGATGACTGGCACGTTTATCATCCGCGGCTCTTTAATCGCCGCTTCGTCGCGAGTGAAAATTTCGGAGCGCGCCAAAGACGTGTTTTCGTTTATTCCCGCAGCTATTTTGCCAGCCTTCATTGCGCCTTTTGCGTTTTTTCACGAAGGCCAGGCGCAGTGGGTGCTTGGCAAGGAGCGATTTCTCGTGTTGGTGGTGGCCACTGCGGTGTGCATGGCAACCCGAAGCACTGTGGCCACGATCTGTTTTGGTTTGTCGGCGCTGTATGTAATCACTCAATTTTTAACTTAGGATTTATTTTTGCTAACCTTGATCTTTTTTTGCATTTTTAACTTCGCTGCTGCCGCAGACTTAACTGTGGGTAGTTACAATATCCATCAGCAAGGTGATATGCCAGGTTTGGCTTTGGACTTTGCACAGCTTAAAACCATTGATGTATTAGCACTGCAAGAAGTGCAAATGGACGATGGCGCAGGCCTTGTGTTCTCGCAGTCGCTGTTACCGCTTCTCAAATCGTCGGCCAATTATCAGTGGAACTTTCACTGCGCCCAGCGCGTGAATCAAAACTCCGATGGCACTTGGGAATCACTGGCTATCTTTAGCCGCTACCCACTTTTAAAATGCGGAGCTTTACCGCTCGAGCACTCCGACATTAAAAACCGTGAGGCCCAGTGGGCGGTGGTGCAAATTCCCGATGCGCGTCCGCTGCTTGTGATCAACACCGATCACGAAACCAGTTCCTACCTCACTC
This sequence comes from Bdellovibrionales bacterium, assembly GCA_031429075.1. Classification (GTDB taxonomy): domain Bacteria; phylum Bdellovibrionota; class Bdellovibrionia; order Bdellovibrionales; family JAGQZY01; genus JANPLN01. Next base: position 58,433 of record JANOYW010000025.1, read on the forward strand.
TTGGCTTTCCAGATCGCAAAAAGCAATTACAGTCTTTGGTAAAACACCTTAAAACCTGCGCCCAGTGGTTAGAGCCCGGGTGCGAAACCTGGCCCACGGTGATCACTGGCGACTTTAACACCAGCGGCGTGTCCCTCTCCTCGCCGCTTGCCACCCTTAACGAAATCAAACAGACCGTTTCGCTATTACAGACCGCGCATCTCGAGTACGTGGTCCCTTGCCCCGAGCACGAGCCCACCTTTCAATCTTTATGGGGCTCCTACCAGCTGGATCATATTTTTATTAAAAATTTGCGCTCCAGCTGTCGCCTGTCTTTGAAAAATAGACAGGGATCAGACCATCTGCCTATTTGGAGCAAGCTGAATCAATAGCCCGTCAATCAATAGAAGTTGCAAAGCCCACCCCTAACGCGTTAAAAGGTTTTTAAATGATTAGTACTTCAAATGTGAGTCTCAATTTCGGTGCAAAAAAACTTTTCGACGATGTGAACGTTAAATTCACACCAGGGAATTGTTATGGCCTTATCGGTGCAAACGGCGCGGGTAAAACCACGTTTTTAAAAATTCTTTCTAAAGAGCTTGAGCCCAACACCGGCGAAGTAATACTGCCGCCAAAAATGCGCCTATCGGTTTTAAAACAAAACCACAACGCCTACGATGATTTTACCGTGATGCAAACAGTGATGATGGGCAACCAGCGCTTGTTCCAAGTGATGGCCGAAAAAGAACAGCTCTACGCCAAGCCTGACTTTTCGGAAGAAGACGGAGTGAAGGCTTCAAACCTTGAAACCGAATTTGCCGAGCTCAATGGGTGGGAGGCCGAGTCCGAAGCCAGTACAATGTTGGCCGAGCTAAAAATCCCCAACGAAATCCACGACAAGCTGATGAAGGATTTGGACTCTGGCGACAAAGTAAAAGTACTTTTAGCTCAGGCTCTGTTTGGCCAGCCCGACATCTTGTTACTGGATGAACCTACCAACAACTTAGACATTCGCGCGGTTCAGTGGTTAGAAAACTTTTTGATGAACTTTAAAAACACGGTCATTGTGGTTTCCCATGATCGACACTTTTTAAACACCGTGTGCACCCACATGGCCGACATCGATTACAGCAAAATCACCATCTACACCGGCAACTACGAGTTTTGGCGCCAGGCCACCGAGCTCAACCAAAAATTGCGTTCCGATCAAAACAAAAAGAATGCCGACAAAGCCGAGGAGCTCAAAAGCTTTATCGCGCGCTTTAGCGCCAATGCTTCGAAATCTCGCCAGGCATCGTCTCGACAAAAGCAGCTCGAAAAATTAGATCTCAGCGACATGCCGGTTTCCACCCGACGCACTCCATTTGTGGGTTTTAATCCTGCGCGGGAGTTGGGAAATGATCTTTTAACCGTGAACGGACTTTCAAAAACCGTTAACGGCGAAGTGATTTTAAAAAACGTCAGTTTTATTTTAAACAAAAGCGACAAAGTGGCGTTTTTAAGTTCCAACGATGTCAGCGTGACCACGTTGTTCGAAATTCTCACTGGTCAGATGCAGCCCGATGCGGGCTCCTTTAGCTGGGGCATCACCACATCGCTGAGTTATTTTCCAAAAGACAATTCGCATTTTTTTAAAAGCTCCCCCGCTCCCACACTCGTAGATTGGTTGCGAGATTTTTCGCAAGAGAAGGATGAGTCTTTTTTGCGCGGCTTTTTAGGAAAAATGCTTTTTAGCGGCGACGACGCCATGAAAAAGCCTTCGGTGTTATCAGGCGGCGAAAAAGTGCGCTGTATGTTTTCTAAAATGATGTTGAGTAACGCCAATGTGATTTTGCTTGATGGACCCACGGCGCATTTAGACTTAGAGAGCATTTCCGCAGTCAACGACGGCGTGAGCCGCTTTAAGGGCGGCGTGCTGTTTACCTCTACGGATCACGAGTTTGTGCAAACTGTAGCCAATAGAGTCATCGTGTTGGATGGCACAGTGAAGGAAGACCACAAACTCACCTACGAAGAGTATTTGCAGCTTAAAACAAAGTAGGGCTTTTTGGACAATCCACAAAACCGCCTTCGTATCTCGCGCGTGCTCCACGCGGGTTATCTTTTCGAAAGTCAGCAGCACGGAGAGCCAACGCGGATTCTGTTTGATCCGATTTTTGAAAATCCTTTTAGTTTTAATTGCTCAGCCTATCCAAATGTTGTCTTTGATTTAGAGGTCATTCAGCAGTTGCAACTGTCGGCGATTTTTATTTCCCACTACCACGACGATCACTGCTCCTTCGAAAGCCTTCAGCATATCAACAAAAACACACCAGTGTATTTGTATTGCGTGCACGAAGAGCTCTTTACCATGCTTCGCACGGTGGGCTTCACCGATGTGCGTACTTTACGTGTGGATCAAACAGAAACTGTGGGGCCTTTTCGAATCACTCCCCGCCGCGCGCTCGACGAAGCCACCGACACTCTTTTTGAAATCCTCACAACCGACTGCAAAATTTTAAATGTGGTGGATGCCCAGCTAACCGCTGAAACACTGGAGCAGCTCAAAGCCCGTGCACCGTGGGATCTTGTGCTGTGGCCCTTTCAAGTGATGCGCGAAAGCGAAGTGCTGGTGCCCACACGCAGCGAAGATTTTGCGCCCGATGCCAACATCTCTGCAGAAAATTTATTAAACGCCTTTCCCGAAGATTGGACGCAGCAGTTGCAACAGCTCGCGCCCCGCGCGGTGGTGCCGAGCTCCTGCCAGTTTATTCACGAGGAGTGGTCGTGGTATCGAAACTTCTTTTTTAGTTACTCCTACCGTGACTTCCAAAACTACCTCGCGCAAATTTTGCCACTCACAAAAGTTGTGCGCCTCAATCCCGGATGCGCATTGGAGTGGACGCAAAACCAGTTTCAACCGACGGAACCGTTACCATGGATCACACCCGTGGGTCCGCAGAATGTGGATTACGAATTTCGACCCGAGCAACTTATTCCTAATGCTTCGGTGATTGCGCAAAAGTTTCCCGCGCTTTCCCCGCAGCAATTGGAACGCATCCAACGCTTTTGCCAAAGCGAGATTGTAAAAAGATATCAACACATCGGACCACCCGAAGATATTTATTTTCAAAAACAGCGTCTGTGGCGACTCACCGTCTTCGATCACTTGGGACTGCCATCGCACCATTACTACCAACTGTGCGACGAGGAGATTACACCAATCATGAAAAGTTATGTTACAGACGAACTCGCGTGGACCACCGAAATTTCCGCCCACAAACTTTATTCGGCTTTAGAAAACGGCGAAAGCCTAAGCTCCCTCTATCTCCGCATCAATGCCCACCGCTTGAGCGAAAAAATCGAAGGCGAACTGCGCGAGGTCAATCACCTCGACGATCCTTTGCTCCGCGCGCTCTATAACGGCGATGCCTTAAGTTATCAGCGGGCGCAATTAAAACGACTGCAAAAATCTTAAAATATTCAGCACCCGAGCTTTTGAGGCCCTCTGTGTCTTGTTTGCGCCACTGGGCTTTGCTAGCTTGTCTGCATGGCAACAGCACTTATTACCGGCGCATCAGGTGGAATTGGTTTTGAACTCGCAAAAGTTTTGGCTCGCGAAAACTTGGACCTTGTCCTTGTGGCGCGAAATCTCGACAAACTCGAAGATCTTAAAAAACAATTGGCTTCATTGAACCGTCGCATCGATGTGATCTCTCTCGATCTCTCGGTACCGGGTTCGGCCGCCGAGCTTTATAAAAAAACGCAAAGCCTCGGCATCAGTGTGGACTACCTTGTAAACAACGCGGGCTTTGGCGAATTTGGGGAGTTTTACCAAATCGATCGCCAGCGCCAGTCGGATATGATTCATCTTAACATCACAACACTCACCGAGCTTTCGCATTTGTACTTGTCAGCCATGGTGCAAAAAAAATTAGGACACATCATCAACATCGCCTCCACAGCGGCCTTTCAACCGGGCCCGCGCATGGCTGTGTACTTTGCCACAAAGGCCTATGTGCTGAGTTTTTCCGAAGCCTTGAGCGAAGAGCTCTGCGACACCAATGTATTTGTCACCGCCATTTGCCCTGGCCCCACGCAATCTGGGTTTTCGGATGCGGCCCATCTTGGCAACTCTGATTTATTTAAAAACAAATCCGTGCCCACTTCAAAAGACGTGGCCGAGTTTACCTGGAAGGCCATTCAAAACAAACAAGTGGTGGCCGTGCACGGAATGACCAACTGGTTGCTTGCTCAGACCAACCGCTTTGCCTCGCGCTTTGCGGTCCGTAAAATTGCAAAACAGGTTTTAAAGCGCACGTAAGCTAAAAATCGCATCAAATCAGCTCATTTTTACCTAAAAGCGTGAGTATTAGTTTTCGGCTGCCCTAGCTATATTGATTTTCGAAGCACAATACAGTGCCCGCCAAAACCAAGGAGCTAGTCATGAGAAAACAATTTTTAGCAGTGCAATTATTAATAATGTCTGTGGCCGTCAGTGCAACAGCAGGTGGAGTGGGCAGCACCGAAACCTGCGCCGTAACTAAAGAGATCCTGGTGTCGGCACCGCTCAATGTGTATTTGCCAGACGGCATGACAGAGCAAGCTGTTGGCGAGGCTAGCATCGTCAGTCGAAAAAGCGTTTGCAAAAATGGTGAGTACGAAGTCATCGACATCGATCTTCAGCTCGCAGACGAGATCAAGCCTTACGGCATAAAAATCAAAGACACCATCACTGCGTTCGAAAACTCTGTGTCCCTTGATTTTCGTTTAAAGCAGCTTGTGAACTCTGCGGAGTACTTCGATACCACTGTTTACGGCACAACAAAAGTCACTCACTTCGGAGGCGTGGGATTGCTGAATGTTGCAATGGAAAAACCGCAAATTCTTTTTTGGATAAATACTAAATCCCAAATCGATTCTGTAATCACCGCAATTGCAAACGGTCAGTCTACCGATGATCGCCCCCTTCGCTGTTCTCTCGAAAAGGCCTACGTGATCTTAACTTTGAAACCGAATGACTTCAACGGACTACAAAAGGATCTTCGCTTGTCTGCCTTTTTCCGAGGCCCCCTGCAACTTTGCCCTTAGTCTTAGCTCTCTCTCAACACACCTCTCAGGGTGGTACGCTCAACGTGCCACCCTTTTTTTTACCAAACACCTTGGTTCTTCATGCTCACCCACGGCTCTGCGGGGGCCAGCGACTCACCGGCTTGTAAAAACTCAATGGAGATATTATCTGGCGAGCGCACAAACGCCATGTACCCATCCCGCGGTGGGCGGTTGATCACAACACCCATATCCTTCAAACGCTGACAGATTTCGTAAATGTTTTTTACTCGATACGCCAAGTGCCCAAAGTTTCGGCCCCCAGTGTATTCTTCACTTTTTCCATCAATGGGCCAGTTGTACGTCAGCTCAATCACCGGAGTGTTTTTTTCGCGAGCTTGAGTTTCGTCGCCAGCTGCTGCTAAAAAAATCAGGGTGAACTTACCCTGCTCGCTCTCCTGCCGGCGCACTTCGCGCATTCCGAGTCCCTCGCAATAAAAACGCAGGGATTGCGCCAAATCTGTCACGCGAACCATTGTGTGCAAATAATCCATAACCACTCCTTAAAAAGATCCCTAGTTGCCTCTCTTATACTCTAAACGCATCTAACGAACAAACACTAGCCCCACAGAGGGAGCTGTGCTATAAAATAGGCAGAATAATCTATGTGGGGGCGTACTGGCTTCGACGTTGGTTGTGCAGCTTAAGGAGCATACCGGGGACGCATGAGGACCTCGTTAAAAACGTGCAATTGTTATTTGGCGATCAATTCGCTTTTGCAGCTTAATTAAAAGCTGTTGCTGACCACGTAGCCTGCTAGCGGCGATGTGCGAAGTATAACTCAAAGCTAGCTCGACTCTTAAGTGTTGTTGCGAGCTTAAGAGTTTAAAAATTTCGGGGCAAGGGTTGCAGAAGTTTGTCGATGGAAGTTTGCAACCGTCATTAAACACCGACTAAGTATGAAGCGCCTTAATGTGAATCACTTACGGACCCGGGTTCAACTCCCGGCGCCTCCACCA
>JANOYW010000026.1:0-2278 GCA_031429075.1 Bdellovibrionales bacterium
CTTGAGCAACCCGATCTGGCGCTCCACCGGATTGCCCGGCCGCGCGCGCGATGTGTCGGGAGATGCATGCATGGTGGCGTCGAGGCGGCGGACGGAGAGCTGCAACGCCCGGGAGCGCGCGATCAGCGCCTGCAGGCGCTCGGGCAGGTTCTTGATACCGTGGGATCTTTTTTAAGTTCGAGTATTAATTTATCAGCGTAATCTGGATAGTCTGTGCGGTCTTCATTTTTTGGACCCAAATCAATCACCTCGTTTTGTTTTTTTAAAAAATCGATGAGCTTTTCTTTCATCAAAAATCCAGCATGATCAGAGGCGATGTATATTTTCATATTTTACTAAAAATCACACAGGCATTGGTTCCACCGAAACCAAAGCTGTTGTTGAGAACGTGTTCAAACTTTCCATCACGCGCATGGTGAGGAACGTAGTCTAAATCACAGTCTTCTGAGGGAGAATCCAAATTGATCGTGGGCGGTGCAATTTGATATTTAAGAGCCAATAAACTGTAAACGCTTTCTAAAGCACCGGCAGCACCGAGCGCGTGGCCGGTCATACTTTTTGTGCTGCTGACCCAAAGTTTTTTTGCGTGGTCACCAAACACAAACTTAATGGCAGTGGACTCAATGCCATCGCCGGTCGGTGTACTTGTGCCATGGGCGTTGATGTAGCCCACTTTTTCTGGCGCGAGTTGAGCGTTTTTCAAAGCCATTTTCATGGCCATGGCGGCACCAGCTCCATCCGGAGGCGGGCTTGTCATATGATACGCATCGGATGAAGCGCCGTAGCCCGTAAGCTCAGCATAAATTTTTGCACCTCTGCGCGCGGCGTGTTCGTAATCTTCGAGAATTAAAATGGCGCCGCCTTCGGCTAAAACAAAGCCGTCGCGGTTGCGATCAAACGGACGAGAGGCCTTTGTTGGCTCTTCATTTCGTGCAGAGAGAGCGCGCATCGAGGAAAATCCAGCAATGGCTAGGGGAGTGACCGCAGCTTCTACACCGCCCGAGATCATCACATCACAGGTGCCATCGTGAATGTATTTGGCGGCTTCGCCCACAGAATGAACGCCAGAGGCGCAGGCCGAGGTGACAGAAAAGTTAGGTCCACGCAAACCGTAACGGATCGAAATATGGCCAGAGGCCATATTGGTAATAACTAACGGAATAAAAAATGGAGTGATGCGCGAGGGACCCTTTGCCGCCAGAACAATGCATTGTTCTTCGATGGAAGGGAGGCCACCAATACCCACACCCACCATGGCTCCGGTGCGCGCACGCAGAACTTCGTTTGCCGAAAAATCCAAGCCCGAATCAATGATCGCTTGTTGAGCCGCGTACATCGCAAACTGCGTAAAGCGATCCATTTTCTTTTGCTCTTTTTTCTCGATCACAACGGAGGGATCAAAACCTTTGACCTCTCCGGCGATTTTCACGTCGAATTTTTCAGTATTAAAACGTGTGATGGAGCCAATGCCTGACTGGCCGGAACAAATATTTTTCCAATTCTCTTCAACGGTAAGACCGAGAGGAGATACAATGCCTAGACCAGTCACTACGACTCGACGTTGTGGTTTGGCAGGGCGGGTAAAAACACTTGTTTGCGACAAGGTTCGCCTCCTAAATTAGGCTTTGCCTTTAGTTTGCAAATAACTAACGACGTCGCTCACTGTTTTGAGTTTTTCGGCTTCTTCGTCAGGGATTTCAATGTCAAACTCTTCTTCCATCGCCATTACAAGCTCAACGATATCTAGGCTATCGGCTCCAAGATCATCGATGAAGGAAGCTTCAGAGCGAACTTTCTCAGCGTCTACACCTAATTGTTCAACAATGACTTCTTTTACTTTTGCGGGAATCTCTACTGACATACATTATCTCCTTATTTTGCCACGTGGCATTAATTATCCAATACGATTACATATATAAACCACCGTTCACACTTAATGTATGTCCGGTGATATATCTAGCTTTATCACTTAAGAGAAACGCCACAGCATGAGCCACATCCTCAGTCTGCCCCAGCGTTTCTAGAGGCACCTTGCTTAATATGCCTGTTTTCTGTTCTTCAGTTAATTGATCTGTCATGTCTGTCACAATAAATCCAGGGGCCACGCAGTTCACTCGCACCTGTCGTGATCCCACTTCTTGGGCAATAGATTTACTAAAGGCTTCGATGCCGGCTTTGCTGGCTGCGTAGTTAGCCTGCCCCGCATTTCCGGTTTGGCCAATCACACTGGTAATATTCACGATGCTGCCTTTGCGGGCCTTCATCATCGTTTTTATAG
>JANOYW010000027.1:0-7245 GCA_031429075.1 Bdellovibrionales bacterium
CAAAAGTAATCTATTACTTTTGAATAAGGCTTTTATGCTTTGTGTCCAGAAACAGGACCTGGCACCGATTTATTCCTCGAGGGCGCTGATGGTGAATTCACTGTCGGGGAGCTTTTTCATGGAGATATTTTTTATCTCGAGAGTGGTTCCGCGGTTCTTTTTAACGTTCTTCACAGTCACGTTTTGCGCGCGCCACGATGACTGATACTTTTTATAATTATTAAAGGTCATGATCTTTAACAGCTCGCCGTCTTCGTCGTAGTACTCGGCTTTTAAAATTCGGTACTGTGTGATATCGACCCAAGTTTTAATCTTGCTATAGGTGGAGTCTGATTGCTTTTTGGCTTTGCTTTCGATGAGCGCGATGGTTTTAGCGCCTTGTTTTTTTGTTTCGATGACTGTGTTGGAAAAATTTTTGTAAGTGGAAACACTCATGTCTTCGAAGCTGAGTTCTGAGTCGAGGAAGCGTCCTTTTTTGTTGGAGCCCGTGATTCGACGTGAACGTTTTTCGGTGGGCAGGTAAAGCCACTGGTCTTCGTCGTTGGCTTGTTTAGAAACTGTTAAAAGACCCACGCCTTTTAAATCCGAAGGGCTGAGGAGTTTGACCATGGCTTTTTGTTGTGTCTTTTTGATCAGTAAACTGCGTTCGCGAACTGAGCCATCGGGCTCTTGAATTTTCATTTTAATTTCGGCCTGTTCGTTGGCGGTAGTGCTCGCTTTCGCCACCTTGTTTAATATTTCCATGGCATCAGGTGTTGCTGATTTAGCAATACTTCCGTAGACGAGAACACAGCAGACGATGAACGAACCAACAATGTATTTTTGTTTTTTGAGCATGAACAGCCTCGCAGATGTGAATAGGGTTTCTTTAATTATCGGTTTTAATAGCAGTGCAGGGAAGAGAGACAGCATGGTTGGCAAAAGAACTAGATCACCCAAAAGTCCTGCAACAACCGAAAGGAGCATAAACGTTCCAAACAATTGATTCATATTGAAATAGGAAAATAAAAATACCGAGAAGCCCGCCATCACGGCGAGGCTTGAGAGGAGGCAAGGGGCAAATTCTTCCTTCATCAGTTGTTCAATGGGGAGTTCGCGAAAGGACAGATCCTTGGTCATCTTTTTAAGCTTACCTAAAATGTAAACCGTGTTGTTGAAGGCGATTCCTAAAGAGATTGCAAAAATAATGGCGATTCCTGGCTTAATGGGAGTGTTGGTGAGTGACAGAATACCCAGTAACAGTGCTGGTGGAACGAGATTTGGAATGGCCGACACCAGAGCCCAGCGAACGGATCTAAAGACGAAGATTAACATCAAAATAATCCAAAGCATGGCGGTGTAAAAACCGTAAATAAGATCCATGGAAAGGCTTTGGTTAATAGGGTGCACAGTGGCAGCGAGCCCCGAAGTCTCTACATCCATTTGTGGAAAGGACTCGTTCAACTGGCTTACTATACCTTGAATCATCAGCTGCACTTGATCCGACGGAATATCTTTGATCCGCAAAGAGACGCGCACGAACTGATTGTTTAAAGTTGTAAAATGTTCGAGGGGATTGTTGTTCGACATGGAGTAAATAAATAACGTCTGCGCGATGGATTCGTTTTTTGAAGCAATCTGACGTTTGTGGTTAGTGGCTTTAATAAAATCCGAATAGGAAATCACTCCACCCACACCAGGAAGTTGTCTCCATTGTTTGATCAGTCTATCGAGTTTATGAATGTTGTCGGCGCGCTTCCAGGGTTCTTTTAAAGTGGCGCTGCCCACGGAAATTTCGAGGGGGATCACGCCGCCTAATTTTTTTTCAGCCGACAGTGTTGCCATCTTCACAGGATGCTGCTTTGGGAGATCGTCAAAGAGAAGCGTTGCCCAGTTGAGATAGGCGCCAAGAATGCCACCGCAGACGGACAGCGAGGCGATTCCCCAAAATAAAGGCTTTCTGTAAACAAGCATTGCTTCGACAATACTGTCGGTAGAAAAACGAGCTTTGCGTTTAATGGGAATTGGAAACATCAGCGTGCAGAAAGTGAGTAAAGATAGGCAAACGACGGCTGTGGCCAAAATAGAGATTGTAACGCTGATCCCATAATCAGAAATAATCGGTATCTTTGAACTGATGAGAGTGGCAAAACCTATAATTGTGGTAATTGTGGCTATGACGTGGGAGCCAAAAAGTGATTTCATAACCTTAAAAACCACAAGACGGCGATGTTTTTCTAGCACCTTGTCTTTAAAATCAGAGAGTCGAGACAACGTTTGCGTGGTCATAGACAATGCCGTGAGGGTGACGATAATGGGTACCGTGCTCGAAAGGACCGTTAACGAAATGCCGAGATAGGAGAGTAGTCCGACGGCAACGATGTTCGAAGTGACGATGATCACAAAGCTAATCACTAACACACTGGGATTTCTAAAAATTGCAAAAAGAATTGTCAGAGAGATGAATAAAGAGAGAGCGGAATAAAGTGTGATCTCGCTACCTAGCAAATTGGCCATTTGCGCGCTGATGGCGGGAGGCCCGCCGATTTCTGAGTTGTAAAATGACGGTTTGCTTGATGTGATTGTTTTCATTTTATCCATGAAAACGATTTGTTCTTTGAACGAGAGGGTTTTAGTTTCAATCACCAGAGCTGTGTGTTTTCCGTCGCTCGAAATCAAATGCGGAGCCAAGAGTGGGTCTTTTAAAAATTGCTGCCGTTGCTGGGCATTTTGCGTGATATCTTTAATGCGTCCTACATTAAAACTGCTTTCGTCGGTGAGCGCAGTTTCGATATTTGCCAAACTCAAAATACTTTTAACTTCCGGGATTTTCTTGATCTCTTTGGTGAGACGCGACAGTTCATCAATATATTGTCCATGAATCCAGCTTTTTTCTGTCGTTGAGCGCAAAAGGACCAAGTAAGGCAAGGAATTAGAAATTTTAAAACGCTCACGGACGTTGTGATCCATGGTGAGGAGGGGATGCTCTTTTGGTTGAAACTGATCCAAAGAATAGTGAGTTTTGATATTGAGTACTTTTTGAAAAAAGAAAACGTTCAATATAATGAACAAAAAGAAGACAGCAGCAGCCGACATCTTGCTTTTACCGAGTCTTTTAATAAATTTTGTACATTTATTTTTCAGAACGCTGTCCTTTCGTATTAGAGTCAGGTTCTTAACGGAATCTTCGGCGGATACTTTAGTCCAGAAGTTTCCTGCCGATAACTGCGCATGTTTAAAACATTATTCTTCATCAGTTGCTGGTTGTTTTGGAGCGAATGTCGAGCGGATGTACAAATCTCCTCAGATTTCTACTTTGCGGTGGGGCCACAGAGCTACACAGCCTCGTTGCTCAAAGAACCTTTGGTAGGGAAAGAAAGTTTTACTGTCCCATCCTGGAACATCGGTGGCGAATACCAATCCTCCGCCGAAAACATACAGATGGATTTTGATTATGCTCTCACATTGCAAGCAACGGCCGAATCGACAAAGTACAGCTACTTGCTGCGCTTGGAAAAAGGGTCTTTAAGAATAGGAAAAATTAAGACTGATGCAGTGATCAAAAAGAATGTGGGTGGTGTGCAAGCCACTGTCTATTTAAAAGGGGAATGCCGCAACCTTGTGATCACCACAGAGGATGCCTTGGAACTGATTGGAAATGTTCGTTTGGGTGTTAAAAATCAAACGCTTGGGGCGTTTTTGCAGGGACTGGATTCACAAAACGAACAGCATTGGACGATGAGTGTGGAAGCGTGTGAAGGTCCTAAGGGTTACCAACAAGCTCTTGAGCAACAACTGCGCGAATTTATCGCCAATAAACAAAAAATGCAGGACGTGTTGATGCAACCTTTTCAATCGCAGATTGATAAAAAAGTGGCGGGTATTCATAACCAATTATTTGCTGAAAAACAAATGGCTCTGAATGCTGATATCGAAGTTGTACTAGCGCCCAAGTCGGTGGAGTTGGACGAGCAGACTGGCCATTTACTTTTGTCGGGCATTGTAAAAGCCAATATTAAAAATCCAAAGGAAGAACAAAAGCACGTCGAAGCAACATTGAGTAAGGAAGAGTTTTCGCAGCTTTCGCAGAACGGTTTTTTAATTTCGCAAAAATACCTATCGGCTTTGGTAGATTCACTTCACGAGAGCGGATTCTTTTATAAAAGCTATCTTGCGCAACAAATTCCGGGACTTTCCACCTTGTTTAAAAGTCGTTTGTTTCAGTTCTTTTTATGGCCCGATTTGCTCAACTTTAGAAAAAACGCCGCTTTTTCATTTGAGCTAGGAGTAAAGAAAAAGCCAGAGGTGAAGCTGAGCAGTATGCACAAAGGCAGCGCCTGGTTTTCGTTAAATACAGAGCTGTCTGTACTGACCAAAACGCCGGAGAACGTGGGAGCTAACGATTATGGCCATTTTTTGTCGCCTTTCCAATCGCAAGCCTGGTTACGAGTTTATGAAGGAAAATTGGCTCTTGGTTTTCATCAGCCAAAAATGAACTTAAAATTTAAGTGGAGTGATTTGTACTTAAAAACATTTCGACCGTTTCAGTTTTTGAGCGCTAGCTTTTTTGGCCAGAAAATGGCCTCGTCGCTGAAAGACTTCCGTTGGGCAACACCGTTGCCTGCCATCGAAGTCGAAGGACAGGCCTTGCTTCGCCCCCAGGCCCTTTCGGGAAATGAAAACTGGCTCGTACTAGAGTACGCTCCTGGTAATTAGGCCCTGCTTCGCAAGGCCTTTACTACCACAGGTATGCGAGTGAGACGATGGCGCGGTCGTTTTTATCGTAAGTGCCGAGCAGGGTGTTATCGTTGCCTTGGAGAGCATCCACGGTGATTGAAGACTTCCAGCTTTGGTTCCATTTGGTCTCGGCTTGCAAGCGAGCATAGGAACTCTCGTCGCGATAGTTGTAAAGAAAAGACGCTGTGCAATTTGTTTCCGTGGAAAATGAAACACGAAGACCCAAAAGCACACTGCGATCAAAGAGTCGCGTCGACGAACTCATCATGTTGTCCAGCGCATCCTCGTTTTCTCCGTAATAGCTTTGTAACAAAATCGTCGCACTTGTGGTGTCGGTGAGGGTCCATGGAATTTCCACGCCCACACCATTTTGCCACGACCACGGTGGGATGATGGGATCGTTGGGAATGCTATCCGCGTAGGTGGATTCGAGCTTCAAAACAAAGTTGTCTTGAGTCCACGTCACACTGGAGCCCAAAATTCTCTGTTTAAAATAGACGGGGATAATTCCAATGTCTGAGCGGGCCTGCAAAACATCGGGGTTGATGGAGACAACATCGGCTGCAAATAAAATACGGGTTTGTGGTGTGATGGATGTGCCTTCAAAAAACATCACCGAGGTGTCGAAATCGTTGTAGCGATAGTCCAATTTAAGACCGTAATTGTTTTCGAGGGCCTTTTGCAAATCCTGGTATCCCGGATAGTAGTAACGAAACGACGGAGGAAGCAAAATGGTTTGATCGGCGGTAGAGGCGTTGACCAAAACCTCCCGTGGAAGCCAGCGGCTGTCGGTGGAGGGAAATAGTGTTCGTGCTTGCCGTGGAATAAACAACGCCTGTACTTGCAGAGAACCAAACTCCGAGGAGAGCTGCACGCCGGGGGCCCCGCGTTTTTCCGAAGAGAGTGGATTGAAAAGAACGCGTCCATTCGTCACGTCCATGGTGCTATAGCCGTCGAGCACGCCCCAGTGATGGGTGTTGGAGCCAATTTTTATTTTTAAAGGTTCAAGTTTAATTTCCCAATAAGCCTCTTGCATATTTAAAAACAGATTTTCGGGATGCTGTTGGGTGGATAAATTGCTGCGTACATTGGGTTTAAAGTGCAAGCGACTGCGGCGGTTAAATTTTATATCAAAATCCATGATGCTTTGTAAGATGCCGTCGTATTGACGTGTGGGGGAGGTCAGTTTGTCTGCATACAGATGGCCTTCGCCGCGAAGTTCACCGGACCACTCAAATTCAGCGGCGTGCGTGTTCAAAATTAATAAAAGCCAAAAAACCAGCGTCATGTTTAGATTCTAGTATTGACTGAGATGAACGGCAACTCTATCCTTGCTTGGTGAAAATCTCCTTCAGTCGGCAGGAGAAAATCCTGCTGTTTATTCTTGCTGCCATTCAATTCAATCACATTGTTGATTTTATGATTTTGATGCCTCTGGGCCCTCAGCTGATGCGTCTGTTTTCGATCACCACGACGCAGTTTAGCTGGTTGGTTTCCAGCTATACCTTTTGCGCGGGGATCTCGGGATTTTTAGCATCGTTTATTATGGATCAATACGATCGCAAGAAATTGTTAATTTTCTTTTTTATTGGTTTTTGCGTTGGCACCCTTGCGTGCGCTCTGGCGCCGACCTATGAGTTGCTTCTCCTTTCGCGGGCCTTAACAGGAATGTTTGGTGGCGTTTTAAACTCCGTGGTTCTTTCTATCGTGAGTGATGTTATCCCCTATGAAAAACGCGGAACGGCCATGGGTGTGATCTCAACGGCGTTTTCCTTAGCTTCCATTGCCGGTGTTCCCTTTGCTTTATTTTTGGCTAATCTGTGGGGATGGCATAGTAGCTTTTTATTTTTAGCATTTGTTTCTTTTTTGATTTTCCCGATGATTATTTTATGGATACCCAATCAAGCCTCACATCTTGGCGGTTTGAGAGTGCGCAAACCGGTTTTAGATCCACTCCTACATATATTCAAGACGCCAGGACAGCTCTGGGCCTTGGCCTTTGGTGGCTTTCTTGTTTTGGGACAATTTATGATCATTCCCTTTTTGAGTCCGTCGCTAGTAGCAAATGCGGGGCTTAAAGAATCTCAACTGCCATTTATCTACCTGGTTGGCGGCACGCTCACATTTATCACGGGACCATTTGTGGGGCGCTTGTCGGATCAAGTCGGCAAACACAAGGTTTTTAAATACGGTTTGATCTCTTCGATTTTTGTCACGTTGTGGATTACACACTTATCTGTGCAATCCATTTATCTCACTCTAACTATTGTGGGACTCTTTTTTATATGTGTGAATGCCCGTTGGGTTCCGGCATTGGCGCTGATTTCCAGTGTGCCAAGTCCTGAATACCGCGGCTCATTTATGAGTTTTGTAGGTTGTATTCAACAACTCATGGCAGGTCTGGGTGCAGTGATCGCAGGAGCTATTGTAACACGAGGCACTGATGGGCTTTTGCACAACTACGGTTGGGTGGGAGTGGTCTCCGTCATCGTTTCCTTTACAGCCTTAATGCTATCCTACCTCGTCATC